>JBEKSR010000091.1:0-58492 GCA_049516835.1 Bryobacteraceae bacterium
TTGTGATCGGTGTGTTCTTCCTGATTTCCATCCAATTGATCGGACTGGGCATCCTAGGGGAATACATCGGATCCATCCACACCATGGTTCAGAACCGGCCCCTGGTGATCGAAAAGGAAAGGATCAATTTTGATCCCCTTCAAGCAGGACCGGACGAATCGGGCCGGGGAAGTGACGGTTAGATGAATTCCTCGATCAACCGATCGGGACAGCCACGGGTTGCTGCGTTTACCAGGCATCTGCGTCGTTGCGCCAGTCTCCTCGGCTGACAACAACGGTTAGGCCAGAATGTAGTGGCGTCGAGATGGAAACCAATTGAAGGTGACGATGACGAAGGCGCTGATCGACGGAGTCTGCGCAGGCGGCCGTCCTTCTCGGCCCGCTCTCAGACCACCCAAACGCGGAATGCTAAAATGAAACGAATTTTGAGGCGATGCCGGCCATAAGAACCGGTCGCGGCACAAGTCTGCCTCAAGCCGTTGAACGGGCCGGGAATGAAACTATGGGCATCTGGGGGTCGCTGTCCGGACCTTGTTGACCTTTATGGTAACGCTCGGTGTTCCAGGGTGTCGTTGCGGGGGCCGGGCGAGTTGGTGGAGTTGAAGGCCCAGGAGACCATCGCATGATTCCTTTGGCGGATTTAAAGGCGCAGTATCGCAGTATTAAGACGGAGATCGACGCCGCCATCGCGAGCGTACTGGAGAGCAGCGCGTTCATTCTGGGGAAGGAGGTTGCGGCCTTCGAGCAGGAGTTCGCGGCATACTGCGGCGCGCGCCACGCCGTAGGAGTGAATTCCGGAACGAGCGCGCTGCACCTGGCGCTGCTGGCCGCGGGCGTGGGACCGGGGGACGAGGTGATCACCACGCCGTTTACCTTCGTAGCCACGGTCGCGGCCGTCGGTTACGCGGGGGCCACACCGGTTTTCGTGGACATCGACCCCTGTTCGTACACCATCGATGCCGGCCAAATCGAAGCTGCCATCACTCCCAAAACGAAAGCCATTCTTCCGGTGCATCTCTACGGCCAGGCGGCCGACATGGATCCGATCCTGGACATTGCCCGCCGGCGCAGCCTGGTGGTGATCGAGGATGCCGCCCAAGCGCACGGAGCCGAGTACAAGGGCAGGCGGACCGGCGGCATGGGCGACCTGGGTTGTTTCAGCTTCTACCCCGGAAAGAACCTCGGCGCCTATGGCGAGGGCGGCGCCGTGGTCACGAACAATCCGCAGTACGCCAACACCATCCGGATGCTTCGCGACTGGGGGCAGTCGCGCAAGTACTATCACGATCTTCGCGGATTCAATTACCGGCTGGAGGGAATGCAGGGGGCTATTCTGCGGGTGAAGCTCCAGCACCTGGAAGCGTGGACCGAAGCCCGGCGCGCCCATGCCCGCATCTACTCCGCGCAATTGGCTGGGGCTGGAATCGGAACCCCTTGCGAGATGCCCTATGCGCGGCACGTTTATCATGTCTATGCGATCCGCGTGCCCAACCGCGACCGCATGTTCCAGCATCTGAATGCGTCGGGTGTCCAGGCGGGCATCCACTACCCCATCCCGGTGCCTCTTCAACCGGCGTACCGGGACGGCCGATATAAGGAAGGGGACTTTCCGGTTGCGGAGTCGGTCGCTTGCGAAGTGCTCTCCTTGCCGATCTTTCCGGAGCTCACGCGGGCGCAGATCGACAAGGTCTGCACAGCCGTCCGCGGCGGTTTGGCAGGCGTATGAAGGCTTTGACCGTGGGCGCCGGCCAGGAGGCGGTGGCTGAAGCTTTTCGGGAGGTCCTGGCCGGGCGCCGGGTCTGCCGATAGTTCCAGCAGTACGAGATGTCCGCCACCCACACACGGCCACCCGCGCAAAGGACTTTTTTCACAATGTCTTGTGGAGTTAGCTCGGCGTTCTCTTCAGCCTGGTCTCCGGGCTTTTTCTCTCGCCCTATGTGATTCATCACCTTGGCGATGAACGATACGGCATCTGGGCGCTGGTCTTCTCCCTGGTGGACTATTACGCCCTGGTGGATTTCGGGTTTCGGTCGGCGGTTGTCAAGTACGTAGCCCATTTTCGCGCTACCGGCGAGATGAATCGCCTGGAGACGTTGATCAGCACGGGCCTCGCGTATTTTTCGCTCGCCGCGATCGCCGTGGCCGCCCAATACAACTCCAGCGCGATCCTCTACGGCCTCGCCAAACATGCGGCGCTGGCGCGCGCTGTGCTTATCGAGGCGATCCTCAGCGTGGCCGGTCTCTGGTATGCCCTCCCGCGGTATGGGATTCTCAGTGCGGCTTACATAGCCGCGGTCCTGATGATCGCGTCGCGCGGCATCGTTGTCCCATATGCGCTCAGCCGGTATCTGGAAGTTGCCTATGGCAGATACATGTGGGGGATCTACGGCAAAGCCCTCGTGATCGCCGCTCCGGTCTCTATCGTGACCTGGTTGGCAAACCATGCCATGGGCGAACCCGCAAGGTGGACCGTCGTCTTAGGCGGCGGGGCAGCCATGGCCGCCTGTTACTATGCGCTGGTTCTCTTCCACGGCGTAGAGCCCGAGCACCGGGCGATGGCGCTGGCTTGGGCCAAGGCGGGGCTCCGCAATCTGCATTGAGCGGCCGGCTTCACCCGGCCTCCGCCTGGCGCGCGGCGATGGCGATGCGGAACAGCACCGTCACCAGCAGCGCGCCGGCGCACCAGATGGCCAGCACAATGCCCAGTTCGAGCGCGGTGGGGATGTACGGCGTCACCGCCCCTTCAGGCGACGGGATGAACCCGGCGGGGATGAGCACCACGCCTTTGTCGATGGCCAGCGACGCGAACACCGCCGCCGGCGCATAGCGGCTGCGGCCCAGCGCCATGGCCAGCGCCGCGGCCGCCAAGCCGCCGGAAAGCCACGTCCACGGGCTGTAGTGCGCGGCCTGCTCGGGGATGCCGCTGTAGAATGCGGTGAACACTTCCATCAGGGCCAGGAACACGTTGGCCGTCATGGCGTACGTCATCACCAGCCGGAGCTTGCGCAGGGCTTCCTCGCCGGCGTCGTAGCGAAACGCGCGGCAGAGCAGGATCAGCAGCGCGGGGCCGGCGGCGAACGCGGAAGCCAGGAAGCGCGGCGCCATCGCCGCCGTCAGCCAGAAGGGCCGGCCCGCCAGACCCGCATAGAGAAACGCGGTGATGGTGTGGATGGAAACCGCCCAGGGGATGGAAATCAGGGCCATGACGCGCGTCCAGGCGGCGGGCGGCCCTGCCAGAGCGGCTCGCGCCAGAATGACGTTAAGCGCCAGGTAGCCCGCGAGCGCGAGCAGGTCCCAGAACATCAGCGACGAGGGCGACGGGTGAAGCAGCACATTGAGCAACCGGTCCGGGCGCCCCAGATCGACAAAGACGAACAGCATCGCGACCACCACGGAGGCGATGGCCAGCATCTCGCCCAGGATCACCACGCGGCCGAAAGCTTTCCAGGCGTGCAGGTAGTACGGCAGCACCACCGTGACGGCCGAAGCCGCCACGCCCACGAAGAACGTGAACTGGCCGATGTAGAGGCCCCAGGCCACGTCGCGGCTCATGCCGGTGAGCACGAGGCCCTGGTTCCACTGGCGCAACCAGAGCAGAACCCCGGCGGCGACGGCGGCCGCGAGCAAGGCCATCCGCCACCGGTAGGTTCTGGCAAGAACAGTCATGCGCCCTCTCTGTGGCCTTGTGGGGCAGACTGGCAGTCTGCGCGCCGATTGGCAATCGGCGCGCGCGGCGATTGCCAATCGCCGCGCAGGATGCCATCCTGCCCCACATCAAGCAGGTAAAAGACGTTCGGGCCGGCGCCCAGCTCGGGCTTGCGGCGGAAGGCGTGCCGCGCCTGGAGAAGCTGGGCGACCGCGGAGGACGGGTCCGCCGCGTCGCCGAACACCATGGCTTTGAACGGGCACACCTCGACGCAGGCCGGCTGCCCGCCGCGCGCCAGGCGCTCGCTGCAGAAGGTACACTTTTCGACCACGCCCTTGGCGCGCGTGGGATACGCCGGGTCGATGGCGCGCAGAAAAGGCCGCGGGTCGCTCCAGTCGAAGCTGCGTGCGCCGTAGGGGCACGCGGCCATGCAATAACGGCAGCCGATGCAGCGGTGCTCATCCATCATCACCAGCCCATCGCTCTCCCGCTTCCACGTGGCGCCCGTGGGGCACACCTTCACGCACTCTGGATGTTCACAATGGTTGCAGAGCAGAGGGACGGGAGCGCCGGCCACCGCGGGGCCCGCGTTCTCCTCGCCGAACGCGTTTTCGAAACGCTCCTTCCAGATCCACTTGATTTCGCGGCGCCGGTCGGGGATCTGCGGCACGTTATGGGCGGCGTGGCAGGCCTGCACGCAGCGGGTGCAGCCGTGGTCCTTCCAGCACTTCCCCAGATCGATGGCCATGGCCATGCGGCGCGGCTTGGAGAATGCGCGCACGGTGGCGGCCAGCAGCGCGAGAAAGGCCTGGCGGGTGATCTTCATCGCGGGCTCCGTGGATCGACGTGGCAGCTCCAGCACTCCGGCGCCACCGCCGTGTACTGGTGGCAGCGGTCGCAGAACTCGGCCTTTTGGTGACAGCCCAGGCAAGTTCGAACCAGGCTCAGCTCGCGGACACGGCCGTCGGGCGCGGTGAAGACGCGCTCGCCCGAGCGCACCACGCGGTCGCGCCAGGCGAGCAGCAGGTCGCCGTGCGAAGCGCGCATGTAGGCCACCGGGGCCACGCACAAGCGCTCGCCCGCCGGCAGTGGCAGCACGAGCGGGCGCGGCGGCGTGGCGGCGTCGCGCCAGAACGGGAAGCACGCGCCGGCCAGGAACAGCGCGATCCCCGCGGCGATGATGCCCCGCTCAGACATAGGCCTCCCCGCGCAGGTCCGCCGCGCGCGGTTTCTCGCCATCCATCACCAGCGCGTTGCCCACCAGCTCGTGAACGCCCGCCACCTCCACGCCGCCGACCCAGTAGTCCAGCAGCTTGGGCAGCGACGCCTTGTCGATGGCGCAGATGCAGGCCAGCAGGTTGACGCCGCGCGCCTCCTTCACCTGCCGCACCGCGGCGGCGCGCGGCAAACCGCCGCGCATGCGGGTTTCGAAATTTTCGTCGCCGCCCAGCCCCGCGCCGCTGCCGCAGCACAGGGTGCGCTCGCGGATGGTGTTCTCGGGCATCTCGAAGAAGCGGTGGCACGCGGCGCGCAGCAACAGGCGCGGCTCCTCGAGCAATCCCATGCCGCGCGCGGTGTTGCAGGAATCGTGGAAGGTGACGGTCCAGCGGTCGTTTCGAGTGGCGTCGAGCCGCAGCTTGCCGTGCGCCACCAGATCGGCGGTGAATTCGCAGATGTGCACGGCGCAGGCGGAGCGCGCGTTGGCGAACACGGTTCCGGTGACAGGCGAAACCGGCGGCTCGAGGAAATCCGGCGGCCCGTTGAGCGTGTTCATGTACTGGTGCAGCACGCGCCACATGTGGCCACATTCGCCCCCCAACACCCATTTCACGCCCAGCCGCCGGGCCTCCGCGTAGATCTTGGCGTTGAGCCGCTGCATCAGCTCGTGGGAGGCGAACATGCCGAAGTTGCCGCCCTCGGAAGCGTAGGCGCTGAAGGTGTAATCCACACGCGCCTGGTGCAGCACCATGAGGTAGCCGAGCAGCGTGTAGTAATGCGGCGTGCCGTAGAAATCGGCCGAGGGCGCCACGAACAGGATCTCCGCGCCTTTGCGGTTGACGGGTGCTTCCACGCGGATGCCGGTGAGTGCCGCGATTTCATCCACGGCGAAATCGAGCGTGTCCTTGAACCCGTGCGGCTGGATGCCGAGATGGTTGCCGGTGCGGTGGCAATTGGCCGCGGGTTCCACGATCCAGTTGATGTTGCACCCCACCAGGTTCAACAGCTCACGCGCCACCATGGTGACTTCGGCGGTGTCGATGCCGAAGGGGCAATACACCGAGCAGCGCCGGCACTCGGTGCACTGGTAGAAGTAGTAGAACCACTCCTTGAGCACGTTCACCGTCAAGTCGCGCCCGCCGGCGAGCCTGCCGAATGCACGGCCGGCGGGCGTGAAGTAGCGGCGGTAGACGGAGCGGAGCAGCTCGGCGCGTAGCACCGGCATGTTCCTGGGGTCGCCCGTGCCGAGATAGAAATGGCACTTGTCGGCGCAAGCGCCGCAGCGCACGCAGATATCCATGAACAGCCGGAAGGAGCGGTACTTCGCCAAGCGCTCGCGCATGCCCTCGAGCACGATCTCGCGCCAGTTCTCGGGGAGCTTCCAATCCGCGTCGGCGGGCTGCCAGTCGCGCGGGTTGGGCAGCCCCAGGTACTTGAGGTTCTTGGCCGCGCCGGCGTGCGAGTAAGTGCCCTTGCGGAATTCGGCGCCCGCGCCAGGCCACGGCGCGCGGGGCGGCGCGTAGTCGATCTGGATGAGTTGCTCGGGGGCCATGGTCACTGGCGCTCCAGGGGCAGGCCGGCGGCCCGCATCCGGTCGCGGAACTCGTCCTCCCACTCGGCATACGTGTGGACCTGGGCGGGCGCGAGCCACGGGTTGACGTGCCGGCGCGCGCGCGAATCGTTGGGCAGGTTGCGCGTGGGGCTGAAGAACACGCCCGCCATGTGCGCCAGCTTGGTGAACGGGATCCCGGCGGCCAGCGCACTGGCGGCGTACAGGTGGATATAAAAGAGCAGGCCCACGCCCGCCGGCGCAATGGGGTGGAACGTGGCCAGGCCGAGGGCGAAGCGCTTCACCGCGGCCACGTCCGTGTGGCTCCACCAGCGCATTAGGACGCCCGACCCGGCCACGGTCGCGACGAGCGCCAGCGGCAGGTAATCGGCGGCCAGGGTCACGTACCGCAGGCGCCGGTCGAGCACGCGCCGCAGAAAGAGAAACGCCAGTCCCGCGAGCAGCCCGGCGTCCACGAAGCGGTTGGCCGGCCCCAGCAGCGCGGGTTCGAGGAAGAACCGCAGGTGCCCGATCCATACCCACAGAAGACAGCCATGGAACAGCAGCGCTCCGGCCCACAGCGCGCGGTCGCCGCGGTACACGAAGCGCGGCCCCGGCAACAATTGGACGCGCGAATCCCGGAAGAGCGAGCGGAACAGCAGCGCCTCGAACGCGGTCCGGCAGGCCGCGCCCGCAGGCGTCCACGGATTCTCGAGCCACGCCGCGCGGATGCCTTCGAGCGACTTCTGCTGGCCGCAGGTGAGCGCGATGGGGAACGGCACCGGCGCGCGCGCCCACGCCACCACGCGCCAGAGCGTGCCCGCGACGAAAACCGCGAAGGCCAGGTACGCGATGGCGGCGGCGATCATGATGCTACACGCAGCCGGTCGGCTTGGGCAGTCCGGCCACCTTGCACGCGCCCTTGGCGGGGCCCGAGGGGAATAGCTCGTAAATCTGAGCGAGCTTGAAGCCGGTCTCCTTGACGATTCTGCGGATCATGGGGGCGATGCCGAACTGCAGGTAGTAGTTGCGCAGGTAGTTGACAATCACCCAGTGGGCATCGGTCATCTCCGGCACGTCCTCCGCGGCCGCGAAATCGCGGGCCACGGTTTCGTTCCACAGGTCCGGCTCCTGCAGGAAGCCGTCCTCATCCACCTCGTAGATTCGTCCCCCGTGTTCGTATGTGGGCATATGTTCACAGCATGTCGATAAAGCCGGACGGGCACTCTTCGGCGCAGCGGCCGCACCCGTGGCACAGCTCGAGCTTGAGTTTGAAACGGTTCCCCTTGGGAGTTTTCTCGAAGCAGCCGTTGGCGCAGTACATCCAGCAATTGCCGCACCCCATACAGGTGCCGCAGGCAAAGCAGCGGCGGGCTTCGGCCAGGGCGCCGGCTTCATTCAGGATCTGTTCGTGGCGCGGCGCTTCTGCGTACCAGGCCGTCTGGATGAGCACCGGAAGAGCGCGACCAAGGGGTCGCGCGCGGACGAGGGCGTCCGCCCCACTGATGGTTTCCGCGGCCAGGCGGCCTTCGGCGATCACGTGGGGGAGCTGGGCCAACGTGCCGCCGGGGTCGGTGAAGACGGTGCCCTCGGGCGCGGGTTCCGGCCGCAGCGTGACGCCGAGCGCGGTGATGCGAGCGATCTCGCGGTCCAGGATTTCGGCCGACAGGCCCGGTAGGGAACGCAGAAAGCCTCCGGGCGGGGTGGCGTCGAACACCGTGACGCGCCATCCCCGGCGAGCGAGTTGATATGCGCACGAGAGGCCCGCGGGACCGGCGCCCGCCACGGCCACTTCGCCCCGTGGCGCGGCGGGGACGGCAGGCGCCAGCCCGCGCTCGAGGGCGAAATCGCCGAGGTACCGCTCGAAAGCGCGAATGGCCACCGCGCCGTCCTTGGCTGCGCGCGGGCAGGCGGCTTCGCAATCGGCCGGGCAGACTCTGCCGCAAACGGAGGGGAAGGGGTTGCGCGCGGCGATCTTTTCCCACGCTGATTGCGGGTTGGGGGCGGTGAGCCAGCCGCGGATATCGCCCGCGCTCGGACAGGCGGCGGTGCAGGGCGCCGTCTTGGGGACATACCGCGGCCGGTATGGGCCTATATCCCCGCCCGGAGCGGACAAGCGCCGGATCACCGGCTTCTTCACTGGTTTGAACAATCCCGTCATCATGGCCGCAACCGCATGTGCGTCGAGCGCGCGAAGCTCAGACCGGCGTACCGGAAATCGTCGATATGGTAGCGCGTGAAGGGGATGCCGGTGAGCTCGAAGAAGCGCGGCCATCCCACGCGCTCGGTCCATTCGCCCAGCCGCTCGAAGCGCCGGGCGTGCCGGGCGTAGACGTCCACGATGTTGGCCACGGCGCTCACCACCTCCGGCCAGCGCGGCGGGTTGTTGGGCAGGAACGGAATGGCCAGCTTCGAAAACTTCGGCTCGCTGCGCGCGTTACTGACCTTGCCGCCCACCCAGATGGAGAGGCCGTCGTTCTCCGGGTCGTTCATCTGCATGGCGGCGCATACCGTGAAGCAGTTGGAGCAGTACATACACTGCTCCTCCGCCACGTCCACGGTGCGCTTGCCGTCCACCACCGCGGGCCGTATGGCGCCGGTGGGGCAGGAGGCGATCAGGGTGGGGATCTCGCAGCCCTTGCGCAGCGCGTCGTGCCGGATCTGCGGCGGCTTGCGATGGATTCCCAGGATGGCGATATCGGAGCAGTGCACCGCGCCGCACATGTTCACGCAGCAGGCCACGGCCACGCGCAGCTTGGCGGGAAGCGAGCCGGGCAAGCTAGAGCATGCCCCACCTTGGTCGGGCATGTTCTTCTTGCATGTGAAGTACGGATAAAGCTCGTCCATCAGGGCCTTGACGATGCCGGAAGCGTCGGTGGCGGCCGAGTGGCAGTGAATCCAGCCCTGCGTGTGCACCACGTTGCTGATCGAATTGTTGGTGCCGCCCACCGGGAAGCCGGCTTCGCTCAGCGCGCGCTTGAGCGGCTCGATGTTGGAGGCGTCGTCCAGCAGGAACTCGATGTTGTGCCGGCTGGTGAAACGCAGGTAGCCGCCGGAGTACTTGTCGGCAAGGTCCGCGAAGCGCCGGATGGTGGAGACACTCAGCAGCCGCGGCGAGCCGGCGCGCACGGTGTAGATGCGCTCGCCCGATTCGGCCACGTGGCACAGCACGCCGGGAGCCAGCGTTTCGTGGTAGAGCCAGTGGCCGTAATTGTGCTTGATAACCGGGTGCAGAAACTTCTCGTAGTGCGGAGGACCGATATCGGTAATGCGCTGGGGCGTCACTTCACGTCCTCCTTCTGGAAGAACACGTACGGGTTGTCGCGCGGGAAGGCCACCATTTCGGGCCGCGGCTCGAGGCCGATGCCGTCCAGGAACGCGGCCATGCCCACGCGCTGGATCAGCTCGCCGATGCGCTCGCGGTTTTTGCCGTACTCGTCCCAGAACTCCCAGATGCGTGCCAGCAGCTCGCGCACGGTGGCCTCGATCTCCGCTTCCGGCACGAAGGGAACCAGCACCGAGGAAAGCAGCGCGCCTTGGACGATGGGGGCCTTGGCGCCGATGAGGATGGTCGCGCCGCGCTCGACGCCCGGCCGCAGCGCCTTGGGCATGACGTTGATGCAGTGCATGCAGCGCTTGCAGTCGCGGTTGTCGATGGTGAGATGCGCGTCCGCCCAGGCCATGCATGCGCCGGGGCAGCGGGCGCACACGTCGCGCGCGATATCGAGGCCGCCGGCGGCATACTCCGCGACGGCCGCGTCGTCCTGCCGGATGTCGTCCTTCCAGATGCCGATAATGGAGAGGTCCGCGCGGGCGATGGCGGCCACGCAATCGTTGGGGCAGCCGGAGGCCTTCACCTTGAACTTGTAGGGGAACGCCGGGCGGTGCATCTCGTCCTGGTAAGCCTGGGTGAGGTTGTTCGAGAACTTCATGGTGTCGAAGCAGGCCCACTCGCAGCGCGCCTGCCCGACGCAGCAGGATGGCGTCCGCATGGCCGAGCCGGAGCCGCCGAGGTCGAACCCGGCCGCGGTCAGCTCCTGGAAGGTGGCCTCCAGCTCATCCGTGCGGGCACCCAGTAAGATGATGTCGCCCGTGGACCCGTGCAGGTTGGTGAGGCCCGAACCGTGCCGCTCCCAGATGTCCGCCAGCGTGCGCAGGGCATCGCTGGTGTAGAACCATCCCGAGGGGTGGTTGACCCTCAGGGTATGGAATTGGGCGACGTTGGGAAACTCGTCGGGCAGGTCGTTGTAGCGGCCGATCACGCCGCTGCCGTACCCGCGCACCCCCACGATACCGCCGTGCTTCCAATGGCCCTTCCGATCCTGGTAGGAGCGCTCCAGCAGGCCGAGCAGGTCGCCGGAGGCGGGGTTATTTTCAGCAGCCCGCTTGATCTCGGTCACGAAGCTGGGCCAGGGACCGGTCTCGAGCTCATCCAGGAGCGGGGTTGGCTTGGGTCGATCTTCCGGCATTTTAAGGTCGCGACAGTCGAAATATCACGTGTACCACCAGTGCGGTCCAATGCGCAGGGTGAAACGGGCCATGCCACATACCTTTCCCCTGACCGCACACCTGCATAAGTTGTGGGGCGGACCCCTACTGAGGCGACAGAAACACGGGGGGCGAGCTGTCGGTGTTCGTGGCAACCATCTTGGGGGCCAGAACCCGGCTTAGGTCCAGCGCGGCCACACCGTGGAACCGGATCTCCTCGTCGGCCACCGAGGGGTCGACCTGGGCAATGTTGTAGCTGATGGCGGTCGGCAGAATGCGGAAGTAGTATGGCCCTTTGGGACCGATGGCCGCCGTCACGCACTTGCCTTTGGTCGCACAGAACTTGTAGGTTCCGGGCACTGCGGCGACGTAGAAGTATGTGTTGCACGCCAGGCGGGCCAACTCGGTCTGGTTGGCGTAGATGGTCGGTTTGAAGATCGTCAGATCATTCTTCCGGCAGACTCCGTAGAATTCCACCCAGACCCCCGACGTACCTTGATCCGCTTGCGTCTGCTGGGCCGCCGGCGGGGGTTCCGACGGAGCCGGCGCCGCCGGGGCCGGATTGGAAGCGTTCAGCATGGCATTCAGAACCGCCTGCGAGACGCCCTGTTCTTTCAGACGGATCAGTTCTTCCGGGCTGGTGTCGAAAGAGCTGGGCTTGTTCTGGATCGCCAACACAATGGTATCCTCTGCGAGCCCCGCTTTGACCATCTTGACGATGTCGGCATTCACGAGAGGCTTGGGCTGCGCCGCAGCCTGCCCCCTGCCAACTCCGGCGCAGACCGACAACATTGCGGCCGCCGCCATGACCGCCGTAAACCGTGCTTGCACACCTCACCTCCGCGCGATGGGTATAATTTATTCTCCACAAACGCGGGGTCTCGGGGCAAGCCCCTTATGGCGCCTGCCACGTCACGCTGGCGGCTCTCCCACCGGCCGCCCGAGCGACCAGGTATTGGGCGCCGCGCAAATCTTTAGCCTGCGCCGCGCCCGGTTTCCACAACTATAATCAAACTGATGTCGAAAAACAGCTTCGGCGCGGCGGTCAAGCTGCGCGTAGGTCACCGGGAGTATGAGTGCTTTCGTCTCTCTCGCCTCGAAGAAACGGGCGTGGGCAATGTTGCGCGCCTGCCTTTCTCGACCAAAATCCTGCTCGAGAACCTGCTGCGGCACGAGGACGGCCGCCGGGTCTCGGCCGATGACGTGGCATTGGTGGCGCGCGGTGAGGGCGCCAATTCCAAAGAAATCAGCTTCATGCCGGCGCGCGTGCTGCTCCAGGACTTCACCGGCGTGCCCTGCGTGGTGGACCTGGCAGCCATGCGCGACGCGCTGGCCGCCTTGGGCGCCGACCCGGATCGCGCCAACCCGCTGCTGCCGGCCGATCTGGTCATCGATCACTCCGTCCAGGTGGACCATTTCGGCTCTCCGGACGCCTTCGATTTGAACACGCTGCTGGAATTCCAGCGCAACCGCGAGCGCTACATCCTGCTGCGCTGGGGACAGACCGCGTTCCGCAATTTCCGCGTGGTGCCGCCCGACACCGGCATCATCCACCAGGTCAATCTGGAGTACCTGGCGCCGGTGGTGTTCCGCTCGGAGTCGGGGCAGGCCTACCCGGATTCGGTGGTGGGCACCGATTCCCACACCACCATGATCAACGGCCTGGGCGTGCTGGGCTGGGGCGTCGGCGGCATTGAGGCCGAGGCCTGCATGTTGGGACAACCCATTTCCATGCTGCTGCCGCCGGTGGTGGGCTTCAAGCTCGACGGCAAGCTGAAGGAAGGCTGCACCGCCACCGACCTGGTGCTGACCATCACCCAGATTCTGCGCAAGAAGGGCGTGGTCGGCAAGTTTGTCGAATTCTATGGCGCCGGCCTCAACGCCCTAAGCTTGGCCGACCGCGCCACGGTGGCCAACATGGCGCCCGAATACGGCGCCACCATGGGCTTCTTCCCGGTGGACCGGGAGACCCTCGAGTACCTCAAGTTCACCAACCGCGATCCCGATTTGGTCGCGCTGGTGGAAGCCTACACCAAGGAGCAGGGCCTCTTCCGCACCGACGCCACCCCGGACCCGGTCTACTCCGACACGCTGCAACTGGACCTGGCGAGCGTCGTGCCGTCCATGGCCGGGCCGAAGCGCCCGCAGGACCGCGTCGAACTTCCGGATGTGAAGAAGAACTTCCACGCGGCGTTTCCCAATCTGCCGGCGCCCGCGGCCGGCACGCTGGGCAACGGCGCGGTGGCGATCGCCGCTATCACGAGTTGCACCAACACATCCAACCCTTCAGTGATGCTGGCCGCCGGCCTGCTCGCCAAGAAAGCCGTCGAGCGCGGCTTGCAGGTGAAGCCGTGGGTGAAGACCAGCCTGGCGCCCGGATCGAAGGTGGTGGCCGACTACTACCGCGAGGCCGGCCTGATGCCGTATCTCGAACAACTCAAGTTCCACCTGGTGGGGTTCGGCTGCACCACTTGCATCGGCAACAGCGGCCCAGTGCTCGAAGCGGTGGCCCAAGCAGTGCGGAAAGAGAACGTGGTAGTGGCGGGCGTGCTGAGCGGGAATCGCAACTTTGAAGGCCGCATCAATCCGCTGGTCAAGGCCAACTACCTGGCCTCTCCGCCATTGGTGGTGGCGTACGCTCTGGCGGGGACCGTGGATATCGACCTGACCACCGATCCGCTGGGCCAGGACCCCAGCGGCCAGCCGGTATACCTGCGCGATATCTGGCCCTCCAACGAAGAGGTGCAGAGCGCCGTGCGCACCGCCGTTAACCCGGGCATGTTCCAGCACGAATACGCGCACGCTTTCGATGGCGACCGGAACTGGCAGACCATGCCCGTGCCTGCCGGCGGCATCTACCACTGGGACGAGAACTCCACCTACATCAAGAAGCCGCCCTACTTCGACCAATTGGCGGACCCGAAAAAGCCGCTGGCGGACTTCCACGGCATGCGGGTGCTGGCGCTGCTGGGCGATTCCGTGACCACCGATCACATTTCGCCGGCCGGCTCGATTCCCAAGGACGGCCCGGCGGGCCGCTACCTCATCGCCCAGGGAGTCGAGCCCAAGGACTTCAATTCCTTCGGCGCGCGCCGCGGCAATCACGAGGTGATGGTGCGCGGCACGCTGGCCAACATCCGGCTGCGCAACCAGCTTGCGCCGGGCACGGAAGGCGGCTGGACCCTACACCTGCCGGACGGCCGGCAGATGTTCATCTACGACGCTTCCATGAAGTATCAGGAGGAGGGCGTGCCGCTCTTGATCCTGGCGGGCAAGGAATACGGCTCCGGTTCCTCGCGCGACTGGGCGGCGAAGGGGGTAGCGCTGCTGGGAGTGCGCGCCGTGATCGCCGAGAGCTTCGAACGCATCCACCGCACCAACCTGGTGGGAATGGGCGTGCTGCCGTTGCAGTTCCGGGCGGGCGAAAACGCCGCCGGCCTGGGACTGACCGGCAAAGAGACATTCCACATTGAAGGCGTGGCGGCGGCGCTCGATGGCGGCGGCCGCAGGGCCACAGTGCGCGCGGTGGCGGACGACGGCTCGGAGAAGCAGTTCACCGTGGACGTTCGCGTGGATACCCCGCAGGAAGTGGAATACTACCGGAACGGCGGAATTCTGCCGTACGTGCTGCGGCAGTTGGCGAGCGCGTAACCACGGCAACTTACGGCCGCACGCCCGGGGGGCAGACGGTCGAGCACCGCCCCAAAAACTTCGCGGGCCGTCGACAGGGCCTCCGCGGCCTCTTCAGCGGTGGCTTCCTCAGGATCGCCGGGATAGCGGAACTTCCAGGCGTACTCGGTCAGCGGCCCAGCTCGGCGGAGCAGAGCTTCCAGGCTCTGATCGATCTGGTTGCACGCTTCGCCCAACTCGACCGAATTGTGCGTCTTCCGAAAAGGGAGTTGATGCCAGGAGAGAAACGCTTTCAGGGATTTCTCGGCTGCTTGCTGAGAGTGGAAGGCGATATCCTCGACAAATGGCGGATCTGCCCGCGATTCGTATTCGGCGGCAGCCAAGTCCTTGGCCGCCTTTGTGAGCCACGCGCGGACTTCCGCGAGCAGTGCTGGGTCATGCGGCATGGAGGAGTTTTCCCTCGCGAATGACCGTCGCCCGCAAGGACGCGGCCAGATGCGCGCGGGCCCGCACTGCGGTTATAATCGGGCTGATGAAAGCTTTAATTCTGCTACTCGTTTCCGGGTCCGTGATGCTTGCCCAAGCTCCGCCTCCGGCGCCTGCTGCGGCGCCCGCCCCCAACCTGATGAATCCGTCCACGCTGAAGGCCCAGGCTCCGGATTTGTATCGGGTGAAATTCGCCACCACGCATGGCGACTTCGTCGTCGAAGTGCATCGCGCCTGGGCTCCCCTGGGAGCGGACCGCTTCTACAACCTGGTAGTCAACAACTTCTTTACCGACGCGGCCTTCTTCCGGTACGTCCCCGATTTCATCGTCCAGTTTGGCCTCCCGGCCGATCCCGCCATCGGCAGAGTCTGGCAGACCGCCAACATCAAGGACGATCCAGGCGGCAAGCATAGCAACACCAGGGGAACGGTGACTTTCGCCACGGCCGGTCCGAACACGCGGACCACGCAGTTCTTCATCAACTTCAATGACAAAAACGTGTTTCTGGACAGCCAGGGATTCACGCCGTTTGGAACCGTAGTCTCGGGCATGAACGTGGTCGAGGGCCTCTATAGCGGTTATGGGGAGAAGCCGGACCAGGGCGCCATCACCACTCAGGGCAAAGCCTATATCGACAAGAATTTCCCGAAACTGGACAGCATCAAGTCCGCCACCATAGTGGAAGCGCCCGCAGGCAAGAAGAAATAAGAGCGTATTATCGGCCATTGGCCCGCAGAGCATAGCCCGTTCACCGGTGCTGTGGCTTCTGAGCGATCCAGGCTTCGCGAGACCTCCGCTCTACCCTTGCCGGATGAGGGCCCTGATGAACAGCGGCCGTCACGTCCCCCGTGACTAAGCTAAACTGGCCAACCAGTCACGCAACGCTCTCTCGAGGCGCCGCAGATCAGCCGGGCCGCCAGCCAACGGTGCTCGAGCCCGAAGGTGCTCCAGCGGAGCGCCCGCTGGCACGAACCACCCTTTCTTTTCCGCAAGCGGCTGCATGTGCCGCTTGAATTCGGGGTGCAACCGGCCGTCCTCATCCCCGAAGTGATGGCCAAAATGGGTGCACATGAAGCGGTCTCCGCCTGCCTCCTCGAGTCCATCCTGTCCCGGAAGCACCCCCACCGGCGGCAAAGACCGCCGGCGCTACAGTGTGCTAGAATGGAATCTACATTCATTGTGGGACTTCTGCCCGATACTTTTGTCTCCTCTTCATCATCGCCACCTCATATCCCCAGCAATCCATCCGAGGAATAACGCGTAGGAAATCTATGGCTTCCAACACTTTTTCTCAAGGCGCCCAAGTCGAGCACCAGAAGTTCGGCCTGGGAACGGTCCTGTCCAGCAGTGAAGAAAGAATCGTGATCAAATTCGACGATCACGGCGAGAAGAAGTTCGTCACCAATATGGTGATGGGCAGTTTGAAAAAGAGCGACCGGGAGCGCCCCGCCGAAAAGAAGGGCTCGCGCAGGAAGAAGGCCGCGCCGGTTCCGGCGTAGAGCCGCCGGGACTAAAGGAAACTTTCGTTGAACGCACGCCAAAAAAGGTTATTTGAAGAGGCCCGCAAGCGCAATCCGGACCTCAAGATGCCCACCAATACGCAGCCCGCGGATTGGACCGAAGACGACCTTGCCCTGATCAAGCAAGGGGTAGGAGACAAAAGCAGCCGGACCGCGCAGTCTGCCGCGGAGGCCGGCGACGCCAGCGGAGAAGCGCCCACCGGCGAACAGACTGGCGCCGTGGTCACGTACTTCGAAGCCAAAGGCTTCGGATTTCTGCGGCCGGACGATGGCGGAAGAGATATCTTCTTCCACGTCTCGCGGCTGGCGGAGGGCCTGGCCACCGATTTGCGGCCGGGCACGCGGGTGGTCTACGAGCTGGGCATGGACCGCACCGGGAAAATGGCGGCGAGCAGCGTCCGCATCGTTCCCGCCGCATAACCGGCTATAATAAGAAGACCGCTGACATGCCCCCCGCAGTGTTCGCCCGGCGGGGGAGTTCTGCTCTCATGTTCGACAACCTATCGGAAAAACTGCAGCGGGTTTTCAAAAACCTGCGCGGCGAAGGGAAACTTTCGGCCGAAAACATGGAGGCCGCCCTGCGCGAAATCCGCATGGCGCTGCTGGAAGCCGACGTCAATTTCAAGGTCGTCAAACAGCTCATCGAAAACATCAAGCTGAAGGCCATGGGCGAGGAGGTCCTGACCGCTCTCTCGCCGTCCCAGCAAGTCATCAAGATCGTTCATGAAGAGCTGATCAAGATCCTCGGCAGCCACGAATCCAAACTGCGCTTCGCCAACGAGCCGCCCAGCGTGTTCCTGATCGTGGGGCTGCAAGGGTCGGGCAAGACTACCACCGCCGGCAAGCTGGCGCGCTGGCTGTCGAAGAACGGCCACCGTCCCATGATGGTTTCGGTGGACGTTTACCGTCCCGCGGCCCGCGAACAGCTCAAGGTGATCGCGCGGGAGGTCGGCCAGACGCTCTACGAGGGCGCGCCCGAAGAGACGCAGCCGCTCGAGCTGGCCCGCTCGGCGCGGCGCGAGAGCGCCCACACCGGACGCGACGTGCTGCTGGTGGATACCGCCGGCCGCCTGCATATCGACGACCAGCTCATGACCGAGTTGCAACAGCTCAAAGAGCAGTTGAATCCCGTCGAGATCCTCTTCGTGGCCGACGCCATGACCGGCCAGGACGCCGTCAAGTCGGCCGACGAGTTCCATAAGCGGCTGGGCATCACGGGCGTGATCCTCACCAAGATGGACGGCGATGCGCGCGGCGGCGCGGCGCTCTCCATCCGCCACGTCACCGGGCAGCCGCTGAAGTTTATCGGCGTGGGCGAGAAGTTCGATGCGCTCGAGCCGTTCCATCCGGACCGCGCCGCCAACCGCATCCTCGGCATGGGCGACATGCTCTCCTTCATCGAGAAGGCCGAGGAGGCTATCGACAAGAAGAAGGCCGTCGAGATGCAGCGGAAACTCATCGAGAACGATTTCACGCTCGAAGATTTTCGCGACCAGATGCGGCAGATCCGCAAGCTGGGGCCCCTCGAATCGCTCCTGGGCATGATGCCCAAGGTGGGGATCCTCAAAGACCTGAAGGACGTCAAGGTAGACGAAAAAGAGATCAACCGTGTGGTGGCGATCATCGATTCCATGACGCCCCGGGAACGCGACAACCACATGATCGTCAACGGAAGCCGCCGCCGGCGCATCGCCAGGGGCAGCGGCACGTCGGTGCAGGAAGTCAACCAGTTGTTGAAGCAGTACGCCCAGGCCAAGAAGATGATGAAGTCCTTCTCGGGCGGCTTCATGGGAAGGAAGCTCGGGAAGATGAAGTTGCCCGCTGGGTTTCCCTTCGGGGACTTGCCGGGACGCTAAAGATTATTGGAGCCCAGATGCTAATGATTCGCCTGGCGCGGTTTGGCGCCAAAAAGAAGCCGTTTTATCGCGTAGTCGTAATCGAGAAGGAGCGCGCCCGCAACGGCCGCCACCTGGAAGTAGTGGGGCACTACAACCCGCTCACCAGTCCGCCCCAGGTGCTGTTGAAACACGACCGCCTGGACCACTGGACCAAGAACGGGGCCAAGATGTCCGATACCGTGAAGCGGCTGGTGGAGAAGAACCCCGCCGCGGCGGCCCAGCCGGTAGCGGAGTAACGTGGGGCAAACGATCGGTTTGTGTCGTCTGCCGGCCTGTACCAAGGTGGCAGACCACAAAATGCGATGGTCCGCCCCACAGTGAGTAAGAACCGGAGTGACCCCGCGCGTCCCGTTCGCGCTACCATGAATTCTAGGAAGGCGGGATGGCTATGAAACAGTTGATCGAAGATATTGCGAAAGCTCTGGTGGACATCCCCGAGGAAGTTTCCGTCCGCGAGGTCGCAGGGGAGCAGGTCACCGTTCTGGAGCTGAAGGTGGCGCCCAGCGATCTAGGGAAGGTGATCGGAAAACAGGGCCGCACCGCGCGTTCCATTCGCACCATCCTCGGGGCGGCCGGGATGAAGGTCAACCGCCGCTTCACGCTGGAAATCCTCGAGTGAGCTGGCCTCCAGGCGGATGGGTCACGGTGGCCCTGCTGGGAAAGTCCAGGGGTAACCGGGGCGAAGTCACGGCGCTGGCCCTCAGCGGCAAACCCGAACGCTACCAGGCTCTGCGGGAAGTTTATCTGTTCGGCCCGGGCGAGTCCGGCTCGTCCCGGCGCTGCCAGGTGGAATCCACGTGGTTCCATAACGGAACGTTGATTTTCAAGTTCCAGGGCGTGGATACCATCTCGGATGCCGATCCCCTGGCTGGAGCGGAGGTGCGCGTGCCCATGAGCGAGCGCGCGCCGCTGGAACCGGGCGAATTCTTTCAGTCGGACCTGGTGGGCTGCGAAGTGCTGGACCGGCGCACGGGCGAATCTCTGGGGCGCGTCTCGGGCTGGGAGGATTCGGGCGGCCCGGGCCTGCTGGTGGTGGAAGGCGGTTTATTGATTCCCTTCGCGCGAGCGATCTGCGTGGAGATTCATCCGGAAGCCAAACGGATCGCGGTGGAATTGCCCGAAGGCCTGAAGGATTTGAACCGGCCGTGATTTTTCATGTGCTGACCATCTTCCCCGAGTTCTTCGAGGGGCCGTTTGCGCATGGCGTGGTCAAGCGGGCCGGAGATGCGGGCCTGGTCGAAATCCTCATCCATAACCTGCGCGACTGGACTGGGGACCGGCACAAGACCGTGGATGACCGGCCGTTCGGCGGTGGCGAGGGCATGGTGCTCAAGCCGGAACCGGTCTTCCAGGCGGTGGAATCGATCTGGCCCGAGCGCCGGCCTCGCCAGTTGGTGGTTCTGCTTTCGGCGCAGGGCCGGCTGTTCGATCAGGGCGTGGCCAACCGGCTGAGCCGGGAGTCCGGCCTGTTGCTGATCTGCGGCCGCTACGAGGGCGTGGATGAGCGCGTGGCGGCGCACCTGGCCGACGACGAGATTTCCATCGGGAATTACGTGTTGAGCGGCGGCGAGCTGGCGGCGGCGGTGGTTGCCTGGGGTGCTGGGGAACGAAAGTTCCGCGGCCTTTGAGTCGTTTCAGGATACGGGCCATGGAGAGGGCCTGCTGGATTGCCCGCACTGGACCCGGCCGGCCGATTTCCGTGGTTGGAAAGCGCCGGAGGTGCTCTTAAGCGGCAACCACGAGGAGATCCGCAGGTTTCGAAAGGACGCCGCGCTGGAAAAGACGGCCCGCCTGCGCCCGGATTTGCTGGCAGGGGCCGGGCATGTCAAGATAGAAGATTAAGGAAATTCTCATGCAGAACGCGTTGTTGACGAAGTTCATTCAGAAAAACAAGGGGGCCGGCATCCCCTCGTTCCGGCCCGGCGACACCATTCGGGTTCACGTGAAGATCAAGGAAGGCGATAAGGAACGGCTGCAGGCGTTCGAGGGCACCGTCATCGCCCGCAACAATACCGGTTTGGGCGAAAGCGTCACCGTGCGGAAAGTCAGCTTCGGTCAGGGAGTCGAGCGCATCTTCCCGGTGCACGCCAAGGTGATCGACCACATCGAAGTAGTGCGCACGGGCCGGGCGCGGCGCTCCAAGCTCTACTACCTGCGCGGTTTGAAAGGCAAGGCTGCCCGTCTCAGGGAGCGCGAATAGTCACGGTTCGCCAAATGCGGCCGGGGGCGGCGGGTGGTAAATTCCGGTGCGAAGCGACGTTCGAGCGCGAGTTGCGCGCGCGCGGTTTCCGCGCCATAGCGGGCGTGGATGAAGTGGGCCGCGGCGCGCTTTTCGGCCCCGTGGTGGCCGCCGCCGTGGTCCTTTCGCCCCACCGTCCCGTGCGCGGCCTCAACGATAGCAAACTGCTCCCGCCACGGCGTCGCGAAGTGTTGGCCGGGCGCATCCGCGAGCGCGCCGCGGCATGGGCCATCGCCGCCGTGGACGCTGCCACCATCGACTCGATCAACATCTACCAGGCTTCCCGCCTGGCCATGCGTTTGGCCGTCAGCCGGCTCAGTCCGGCCCCCGATTTCCTGCTGACGGACGCCATGCCCATCGAGCTTCCCCTGCCCCAGCAGCCCCTCATCAAGGGCGATGCGCGCTGCCACGCCATTGCGGCAGCCTCCATCCTGGCCAAGGTCTACCGGGACGCTTGCATGCGCGTGTGGGACGAAGTCTTTCCCCAATACGGACTGGCCTCGCACAAAGGCTATTCCACCCCGGAGCACTGCGAGGCCATCCGGGAGTTCGGCCTCACCCCCCTGCACCGCCTCAGCTTCGAGCCGGTGCGCTCTCTCTCTCTCTTCCCCGTCGATTACGATCCACAAATGGGTCTGTTCGACACGGCGGGCGCCGCATGATGCCCACCGAACCCGGCGAGGACCTCGCGGGGCCCATGCCGGCGCCTCCGCCTGTGTACCGCTGGTACCACAAGACGTCCGCGGTGGTGTTCATCGCCTTCTGCCTCGAAATCGGACTCTTCCTGCTGATCTTTCCCTGGACCGAGTATTGGGGGGGCAATTACTTCGCCGCCTTCGTGCCGGAATGGCACCGGTATTGGGACAACATGTACGTGCGCGGCGCCATCAGCGGCTTGGGCGTGGTGAACCTGTATATCTCGTTCGTCGAGATTTTCCGCCTGCGCCGCTTCGCGAGACGCTAGTGTACCGTCTCCTGTTCCTGGTCGTAGCGCTGATCGTCTACGGCTCCCTCTACCCCTGGCATTTCGATTTCGACCGCTCCGGCGCAAACCCGCTGTGGGTGCTGCTGCACGCGTGGCCTCGGGGAATCGACCGATTCGTGTTGCGCGACGCCGCCACCAACCTGCTGCTCTACTTTCCACTGGGCATGGCCGCATTCCTGGCGGCGGCCCGGCGCCATGGACGATTGGTGGCGTTCGATGCGGCGCTGCTCATTGCCCTGGGGCTTTCCGCCAGCATGGAAATGCTTCAGATCTACGACCCCGGCCGCACGTGCAGCCTCTTTGACGTGTTCTGTAACGTGTCCGGCGCCGCCGCCGGCGCTGTCGCGGCGCTGCTTCTCCGCCCCAGGCTGGAGAGCCTGGCGCGCCGCCAGCCGGGACGGCACGGCCCTGCCGCCCTGCTTCTGGCGGCCTGCTGGGCCAGCTATCAGCTCTATCCGTTCTTCCCGCAGCTCAGCCAGACCAAATTGCGCGCCTCGCTCGAGCTGCTGGCCGAATCCGCTTCCTTTTCCGCGGTGGAAGTCTGGGCCAACGCCGCCGAATGGCTGGCAGTGGCGCTGGCTATGGAAGCGTTCTTCGGCCGCATGCGCCCGCGGTGGCTGCTGGCTGCCATGGCCTGCCTGCCGCTGCGGCTTTTCATTGCGGAACGCTCGGTAACCCTCAGCGAAGCGCTGGGCGCCGCCCTGGCGCTTCTGTTCTGGAGCCTGCTGCCGGAGCGGAGACGGCTCACCGCGGGCGTATTTCTGCTGGCTTCCGCCACGGTGCTGCGCGAGTTGAGCCCCTTCCGTTTCGCGGTGACGCCGCACCCCTTTTCCTGGATTCCCTTCGCCGCCACCTTCGCGTCCAACCGTCAGTCCGCCACGGTCATTTTGCTTCGTAAGACCTTCGAGTACGGCGCTCTGGTTTGGCTGTTTCGCGCCCAGGGCATTTCCTATGCGCGCGCCGCGGTAGCGGTGGCAGGCTCGTTGGCGGTCCTCGAAGCTGTCCAACGATATCTGCCCGGCAGGACTCCCGAAATCACCGATTCCGTTCTGGCGCTCCTCATGGCCTTGGCGCTGTGGCGGCTGACGAGCCGCGCGACCCCGCCTCACCCTGAACTATGATGGGGTGCGTGAGGCTCCTTCCGCGCGGGTTCCGCCCGCTTCTCCTGGCGCTCGCGGCCGTGTTGCTGGCGGGATGGTTTTCGCCGGAAATATCCGATCCGGATTTCTGGTGGCACCTGAAAACCGGGCAGTACATTTGCGAGAAGCACTCGCTGCCCGTTCCCGATCCGTTTGCCTACACCACCGCCATGGCCCGCCCTGCCTATGCCGGCGAGGAGCGCACGCGCGATTTCAACCTGACGCACGAATGGCTGGCTCAGGCGCTCTTCTACCTGATTTACCGGGCCGCTGGTCTTGGGGGCATGGTCCTGTTCCGAGCGGCTGTGCTTACGGCTTTCTGCGCCTTGGCGGGCCTGCTGGCCTGGCGGCGGTGCGGCGGCTTCTACGGGGCACTGGCGGCCGCGTTCGCCACCGCCGGAGTGGCCTCGGGATTCGCCGTGGACCGGCCGTACCTGGTCACCTTCCTGCTGCTCGCTTCGGCTATCGCGATTCTGGAGACTCGCCGCTCAATGTGGCTGCTTCCGCCCCTGTTTCTGATCTGGGCCAACTGCCACGGCGGCTATTTCCTGGGATGGGTAGTGGTGGCGGCCTACTCCGCCGAAGCGCTCTTCCTGAAGTGGCGCCAGAAACCTCTTCCCGGCGCCCGCCGCTTGTGGATCGTCAGTGCGGTTTCCGTCCTGGTTTCGGGCATCAATCCCAACGGCTTCCGTATCCTTCAGATCCTGCTCTATTACCGGAGCAGCTATATGACCTCGCGGTTATTGGAATGGGCCCCTCCGCGTCTCTGGCCTCCGGGGGAATTTACAGTGCTGCTGTTGGGCGCGGCGGCCCTGCTGTTGTGGGCGCGCCGTAGAAGCCGGCTGGTGGACTGGCTGCTCTTCCTGGCGTTCGCCCTGGCCGGACTGTCGGCGCAACGCAATACCTTCCTGATCGGGTTTCTGGCGCCTGTGTTGATCGTGTCGTACTTCCCCTGGAAGCCGCGCCTCCCCGTTTTCGCGCAATACGCCGCCGCGGCGATGGTGGTGGTCGCGCTGGGAGTGGGCACCGCCCGCGGCAGTTTCTTTCAACTGCGTGCGGCCGAATGGAAATATCCCGCCGGCGCCGCCGATTTTCTGCTGGCGCACCACGTCACCGAGCCCTTGTTCAACACCTACGAGTACGGCGGTTACCTGATCTGGCGCCTTTGGCCGCGGGAGCGCGTTTTCATCGACGGGCGCGCCCTGAGCGAATCCATTTTCATGGACTACGCCCGGATCCTCTACAATCACGATGCCAGCGGCGGCAAGAGCGCCGATGAGCTGCTCGATCAATACGGCGTCCAGGCGATAGTGATGAACAGTTTCGAATACGTCAACGGACTGGTCTACCTTTTGGCGCCGGCGCTGGCCGACCCGGCGCAGACCGATTGGAAACTCGTTTACAGCGACGCGCAGGCCGTGGTCTTCATGCGCCATCCCCCGCCCGGCGTCGAGCCGCTCGCTTCGCTGCGCGTATTGGATCACATGGAAGCGGAGTGCGACCTCCACCTCGAGCGCCAGCCGCAGTTTCCGCGCTGCGCCCGCGGCCTGGGACAGGTGTTCGCACGAATCGGCGACCTCACCCGCGCCCGCCGCTGGATCGGCGTGTACCTGGCCCATCCCCACGATCCCGACCCCGAAGCCGAACAGCAGTACCAGCGGCTGCTGTAGAAAAGGGGACAGACGCATTTCTCGCCCAACCCGCAAAATGCGTCTGTCCCCTTTTTCTTTCACTTCCGTCCGAAGTGTGTGTCCATGAGTATCCAGGTGTTGGGATCGAGCGACACCTCGGTCGGCTCCTTGTCCGCCGCCATCTCGAAGCGCTGCTGCTTCTGCGTCATTTCGATCTTCTCCGTCCGCCCGTCGATGCCCACCTCCAGCGGCAACCGGTAGGCATCGCCCGCCTGGGTCTGCGCCAGTTCGATCTCGATCTTCCTGGTGGCGGCGTTGTATCGCCATCCACCCTCGACCACGGGCGAACCGGCGCGGTAGAGCCATTGGTGGAAGAACCATCCGAGATCGGCGCCCGAAATCTCTTCCATCACCTGGCGGAAATCGTCGCTCGAGGCATTGCTGTCGCGATAGCGGCGATAATACTCGCGGATGCCCTCCCAGAACTTTTCCGTGCCCAGTTGGCCGCGCAGCATGTGCAGCGTCCACGCACCCTTCTGGTAGACGATCGGGTTGGGGATTCCCTGCCACGGCTTGTCCTGGACCACGGCGACGCCGGGGAGCCGGTTTTCCGCGGCAAACACGCTGGCGCGGCTGCGTTTCAGGCCCGCCACAAACGCGTCGCGGCCCTGGTAATGCTCGGCCGCAAGCAGGGTGAAGTAGGTGGCGAAGCCTTCACTGAGCCATACGTCGTCCCAGTCTTTTTCGGTGACGGAGTCGCCGAACCACTGGTGCGCCGTCTCGTGCGCCACCAGGCTGAAAACCGGGCGGCCGGCGACGGATTTTTCACCGTAGAAGATCTCGCTGGCATGCTCCATGCCGCCGCCCAGACCCGCGGCCTCGACGTCCGCGAGTTTCTCGTACGGGTACGGGCCGATGCGATCGCTGTAGAACTCAATCGCCTGCCGCGTGGGGGATTCGAAGGTGGCAATGCCGGCATCTCGATCCTGATGGAAGACCCAGGTTTCGAGCGGAACGCCGGCGGCCACGCCGAAGTGCCGGGAGGCGAACTGCGCGACGCCGATGTTGTTCAGCCACGAGGCGATGGGCACGGACTGTTTCCAGTGCGTGAGCCGCCGCCCGTCGCCCAGGTCGATCTCTTCCTCAAGCAGACCGTTCGCCACCACCTGGTACCTGGCGGGCGCGGTGACCAGGAATTCGCTGGTCGCTTTGTCGTAGGGATGATCGATCATGGGCAGCCACTGGCGCGCCTTGTCGGGCCAGTTGGCGCTGAAGAACGTCCGCTCGCCGTATTTGTTCCTGGGCATATGCAGCCCATCCGCGGGAATGCCCCGATACCGCACGGTGAACTGCCTGCGCGCCCCGGCCTTCGGCGCCGACCGAAACGTCACCACCAAACGGCCGGCCCGATGCACATATTCGACGGCCGCGCCGCCCGACGTCACCTCCGACACGGTCATGCCCTTGCCGTTCGCCGCCGATGCCAGATCGAGCGCGAACTCCGTTACACCGTCTTTGACTAACCGCAGATCGACGGTGGTCTCTCCCACAATCTCATCGTTGTCGTCGTTGAGCGTCACGCGAAAGACGTAATGCTGCGCGTCGATCCCCGGTTGCCGGGGATAGGTGTCCGCGAAAATCTGCGGCGCGCACAGAGCGAGACTGGCCAGTAGAAGAGTTCTTATGGCGCCCACGGTTCAGATCTTAAGGCCCAGCATTTTCCTCATTCCAATTTTCGCCATCCCCCACGGGCCGAGCCGGTCCTGCAAGATCTTCAGGTAAAGCGCCTGGGTGTCGTCGGGCGGGATTCTGAGTTTGTCGTTGGGCTCGAGCCGCAGCGCGCCGGAGGGGCATGTAGTCACGCACAGCGCGCAGCCGATGCAGCGCAGACGATCCACCACAGCCTTGCCGTCCGGGCTCGAAATCGCGTCCATCTGGCACCGCGTCTCGCAGGTCCCGCAGGACTCGCAGACGTCCGCGTCCACGGCGGCGTAGAAATTGGAGCTGAAGTATTCGGCTGGGTTGGGCAGGCGTTTCGCCATCTGCAGCACGCCGCAGCAGCACCCGCAACAGCAGCAGACAAAGAACGGGGACTTGGTGTTTTCCGGCTCCAGTACCAGCCCTTCCTTGTCGGCCTGGTCCAGCAGGTCCAGCATCTCTCCGCGGCTGACCATCCGCCCCGCGCCGGAATCCACCGCCCACTGTGCCGCCCATCCGATCATCAAACAGTTGTCGCGGAGCTTGGTCTGTTTGCAGCTTTCGCCCACCAGGTCCTTACCTTTGCGGCAGATGCACGGGATTGTGCCAAAAGGCCCGGGCGACGCCTCCACGTGCGCGCGGATCTGGTCGCAGGTGGTGACGCTGCGCTCCACGGCAATCTGCTTGTTCACCGGCACGATCCGCATTTGCGTCGTCTTCTTGCTGTGGAATGCCTGCCCGAACGCTTCTTCCATGTACTGGAGGCTATCGCGCTCGAACTCGGGCGTCAGGTTCTTTACCTGGCGCTCGTACATGCCGATGGCGAAGATCAGCTTGGCGTAGCGAACTTCTCCCTCGATGGGCCAAGCCAGGATGTTCCCCTTCTCCCCCATCTGGTCCAGCTTCTGCTTCAGTTCCGGGAGAGTCATGCGCGATTTGAAGCGCTTGTGGATGGTGGCGGCGGGCTCGGGGATGGCGCTCAACTCCAGCGCGATCTCAGCCTCTTCGGGAGTAAACAGCCGTTCCAGTATCCGGATCTCCACCCCCGATTGAGTGGCCGGAAAGCCGACCGGCATGCGGTCCAGGTGCTCCTGCAACCGCCGATACAAAGATTCGGATGTCGTAGTTTGCATTAGAGGGTAATTCTACCGCCGCGCGAGCAGGCGCGCATCCGGGTCGCGTACAATGACCAAAGTCCTCCACCTTATGCCGCCGCTCGCCATATCCACTGCAAGGCACGACGAGCTGCCCATCGTCATGGAGATCGTCGACGAAGCCGCAAAGTGGCTCTTGGCGAGGGGAATCCGGCAGTGGGAAACACCGCCGCCCAGCGAAGCCTGGGAGTCGTTTCGCGAGCCCCTTCGCGCCGGTCTGGTGTACCTGGTACGCAAGCGGGGATCGCCGGATGCGATCGGAACTTTCCGCCTGGAATGGCGTGGGGGCACTCTCTGGCCGGAAGATCGGCAGGATGCGGGATACCTGTACACGCTCGCGCTGAGGCCCAGTCATGTGGGCAGAGGGCTGGGGGTCCTGGTGATCGACTGGGTGAAGGATCTGCTTCGAGAGCGCGGCAAGCGCTGTTTGCGCCTGGACTGCATAGCCAGCAACAAACGGCTCCGGCGGTGGTATGAGGCCCTCGGGTTTCAATACCGGCGGACTTCCGTCGATGGCACGTACGTCCTGGCTCTGTTCGAGCTGGACCTGCGCCCACATGGGTAGCGCCGCCTACTGGTACAGCCGGCGGTAGAGGTCCGCGTTGCGCAGGACGGCCTGCACGTAGTCGCGAGTTTCGGTGAAGGGGATGGATTCCACGAACTCGGCGGGCTCGCGGTAGGTGTTCCACCCGAGCCACTCGGCCACCCGGTTGGGACCGGCGTTGTAGGCGGCCAGCGTCTGCTCCAGCTTTCCGCCGTTCTCATCGAGCATGGCGGAAAAAATCGACACACCGATCTTCAAGTTCGCCGCGGGCTGGAACAACAGCCGGCTGCTGAAGCGCGTGATCCCCGCCTTGCGGGCGAAGAGGCGGCCGGTGGCTGGGCGCACCTGCGTCAGGCCCAAGGCGTTGGCGCGGGAGCGCGCCTGCGGGTCGAACTCCGATTCCTGGCGGATCAGGCCGGCCAGCAGGTAGGGGTCGAGATTCCTTTCGCGCGCGGCGCGGACGACGTCGGCGCGGTACGGGAGCGGAAACAGCAGTTCCCAGAACCGGCGCGGCGCTTGATCGAGGGCCAGGTTCAGATACTCCGGGGCCATCGACTTCATGATGCGCATGGCCTGGTGCGGAGCGCCGGCGGCCCCGGCCATCTCCATCGCCAGCAGCGGCGGCTGGCCATCCGTGCGGGCCCCGAAGCGCAGTTCGGAATCGGCCAGGTCGCCCAGGCCGGCGGTTCGCAGCAGCCGCGACCGCTCGATGCGCACGATGGTGGCGCTGGCGCTCTGGGCCGGCGCCGGTGCCGGCTTCCGTTCCGGGAACGTCACCGCCGCCAGAAACCTGGCGGTCTGCGCGGACGCCGCGGCGCCGGCCACCTCGGGGCGGCGGAGGCGCTCGCGCGCCAGCATGGCGTAGTAGTGGTTCTCGAAAGCCTGGGGAAGGCGCTGGTAGCAGGCTCGGGCGGCCGCGAAATCGCCTTCCTGTTCGGCGCGCCGCCCCAGGAAATACAGCGCCGCCCCGGCGGTGAAGTGAGCGGGATAGCTGTGCAGGTGCTCGCGGAGCAGGTCGCCGGCATCCGCTTGTCCGTGCAAATAGGCGTGGAAGGTCACCTTCCAATGGCACAGGCCGGCGGCCGCGTCGGCGGGAAAACCCTGGTACGCCGCCTGATACAGCGGCAGGTAATCATCCGGCCGGTTCACCAACAAGTAGCGATTGGCCGCGGAAACCAGCGCCTTCAAGCGCCATGGCGATTTCGGATACTGCCGGCCCAGACGCTCGACGGCGGCGATCATCTCGCCATCGTCGCCCTGACGGCGCGCGCATTCGCTCAGCTCATACAGCCTCTCGGCATCGGCCTCCGATTCGCCGAGTTCGAGGCTGCGGAGATAGGTGCACGCCACCTTGGTGCTGCCTTTGAGAAGATCGGCTTCTCCGATGCGCACGCGCGCCTGGTCGCGCTCCAACCCGGCAACCCGATCGGCGAGCGACCGGTACTCCGGCCGCGCCAGAGCGTACTGGCGAGCCTCCATCAGGCGATCGGGGCGCCGCAACATCAGGCGCGGAAGCGCCGGCGGGTAGGCGTCGCCCATGGTATCTCTGAGCACCAGCAGAGCGGCGCCGGCGCGCGTGGCGGCCTCGCCGGTGGGGTATTGATAGTAGACGCGCTGGTAGAATTCCGCGGCGTGAACCAGGTCGTTGGCGGCGCGGTAGCAATCGGCCAGCGTCACGTCGCCTTCGGGCTGCGGCAGCTCGGCGTAAAGCTCGCGCAGAATGCGCTCGCCTTCGGCGGGCTGGGTGGTCTCGAGAGCGCGGGCTTCGAGCAGCCATGCCTTGCCAGAGAGCGGCGAGAGCCATGGGGTGCTGTGCGTGGGAGCGAGCTCGTTCGCAATGCCGGCGGCATCGTTCGATTCCACTCGCGCCGCCGCCAGATACCAGGCGGTGTAATCGGCAATCTGTGACAGCGTGCTGGGAACCTTCCTCAGCGCGGCGATGGCGGCGGGATAGTCCTTGTGCTCGTAGGCAACCACGCCCAGCGCCAGTTGCGCCAGCGCGCCGTTGGTCTCTTTGGAATGCGCCGAGGCGTACGATTGCACGGCCGCGCGCCGGGCGGGGGTGGGGAAGTCGCGATAAGCGCGAACCAGAGAGGCGAGATCCGCGGGAGGCGCGGCGCCGGTTCCCCACAAGCCCACGCAGGCCAGCAGGCCCCCGCCGCATAATACCCTATACCATCGGGCCGGGATAGTTGTTGCCAAGCAGGTCCGGATCGTCATGGGCCAGGGTGTGCACCAGTTCCAGGTGAAGGTAATCGACCATACTCGAGCACGGCGCGAAGAACGACAGGCGAAAGGCTTCGCGCGCGGCGTCGATGGATTTGCCGAGCGTATCGTAGAGATTGCGCCCGGCGCGGCCCGCCCGCACCGCGTTCGCTTGGTACAGGCGCATCTCGGCCGCCTGCACGCGCGCGAAGCGTTGCGCGCCCAGATGCATCCGCTGCTCCTCGAGGGCAAGGCGGTCCCAAGCGGACGCGGGCTGGGGAGGAGGCGCCGGCTCGATGGTCACAAGCTCGGGCGCGGGCGGCTCCGGCATCGCAGTCCAAGCGGCGGCCGCCACCTGCGTCAGCAGCTCGACGGCGGGACCCTGCACGCCTCCCCACGCATACAGAAGCGCGGGGACGCGGTCCCGCACCACCACGGGAAAGATGGAAACGCGGCCATCGGGCGGGTGCCCCAGAAGCTTCGCCAGATCCTCCGAGACTTCCCCCGGAGTGGTGGCCGCAATCACCGGATCGCGGCTCTCGACGGCGCCGGCCAGGGCCGCCGCGGATGAGAGCGGAACTTCCAGCGCGTGGAAAGCTTCAGCCGCCTCCTGCGGCACGCCGCGGATCCGTTCGCCTCTGGCGGCTGCCCCGGTCACGCGGAACCACGCGGCGCCGCTCGCAAACGCGCCGGCGGCCTCCAGCAGCGTGGCGCCGAGCTCGTCCGCATCCGCCGCCTGGCGGATGCGCCGCACGGCCTGGTTCAACTGGTCGGCGGATTCGCGCCGCGCGCGGTCGCGCGCCTCGGCGAACAGGCCGTCCACTTCGAGCGACAACTGCGAGAGCCGTTCTTCCAGAGTCTGGCGCAGCGGAGATGTGGACGGGCCGGAAGACATGGCTGGATTCATTCTAGCAAGGCGGGGCCGACGGTCCGCTGCGGACTTGGGCTGGGTCTGAAGAGTGCCTTGATCGCGGACGGCGGACGCAGGCTGATTGACTTCGAAACGAGGGCGGAGGTAGGGTGGTTTTAGGAGGGCGCCCATGACAATCATCGTTGAGATCAGACCCGAAGTCCAGGCTGAACTCGCCCGTCAGGCCGCCTCCCGCGGAAGCGCGATCGAAGCCTATGCCGCGAGTTTGCTCGAAGACGCTGTCCAGGTTCCAGCCGAGACGTCAACCAACGCCGAGAAGGGAAGAAAGAGCCTCGTGGAAGTATGCGCGATGGTGAGAGGCCTGACAGACGATTTGGACTTCAGCCGCAATCTTTCCACCGGGCGCCCGGTAGACTTGTCGTGAGCGGTTTTCTGCTCGATACCAACATTCCCTCGGAACTGACCAGGCCCATGCCCGATATTCACGTAACTGGTTGGGTTGCCGCCCAGGACAATGCTTCTTTGTACCTGAGCGTCGTCTCCGTTGGGGAGCTTCGGAGGGGGTTTACTCTGCTTCCCCGAAGCAGACGGCGAACGCAGTTGGAACAGTGGTTTGAGCAGTACCTCCTTCCGTTGTTTGCCGGCCGAATCCTGCCGGTGACCCAAAGCGTAGCCGACCGCTGGGGTGTCCTGGGCGGTGAATGCCAATTAAGGGGAACTCCGCTCAACACGGCGGATGGCATGATCGCCGCGACGGCCCTTGAACACGATCTCACCATCGCGACGCGGAACGTGAAGGATTTTGCCGGTCTTGGTGTCGCGGTGTTCAACCCCTGGGACGCAGTATGAGCGGCAACTGCGAGAGCCGTTCTTCCAGAGTCTGGCGCAGCGGAGATGTGGACGGGCCGGAAGCCATGGCTGGATTCATTCTAGCAAGGCGGGGCCGATGGTCCGCCCCGCCTGTCGGCGCGCGCCCGCCTCGGCCGTCACCGCCGGCGCTACTTTACAGCATTAACTGCCCGCCATTCACCTCGATGGTTTCCCCCACCACGAAGCTGGCGGCCTCGGAGGCCAGAAACGCGATCGCCGTGGCGCACTCCAACGGCGCTCCCACGCGGCCGAGCGGAATGATGGCCGCGAAATTCCGCATCATCTCGGGCGTCGAAAACACTTCGTGAAACGGCGTGTCGATCACCCCCGGGGAAACCGCGTTCACGCGTATCCCATGCGGCCCCAGTTCCCTGGCCAGCGATTTGGTGAACGCGATCAGGCCGGCTTTGGCCGCCGCGTAAGCTCCCGCGCCGGGTCCGCCGCCGTTGCGCCCGGCGATCGAAACCACGTTGACGATGGCGCCCGTCCGGCGCTCCATCATGGAAGCCGCCACGGCTTGCGAGCACAGCACCGCGCTCTTCAGGTTGAGGTTCAGAATGCCGTCCCACTTCTCGCCCGTCACCTCGTGAATCTTCATGCGCTCCACCAGCGACCCCGCGTTGTTCACCAGAATATCGATAGGCCCCAGCTCGTCCGCGGCGCTCTTCACCAGCCGGCGAATCTCACTCTCCTGGCACACATCGGCCCGGATGGCGATGGCCCGCCCGCCCGCGCTTACAATGCTCTCCCGCGCCTGTTCGGCGCCTTTCCGGTTGTGGAAGTACCCGATGGCCACCTTGGCTCCCAGATCGGCGAATACCGCCGCCGTGGCCGCGCCGATGCCCGACGATGCCCCCGTAATCAACGCAACTTTACCCGTCAGGTCCAGATAGTTCCGCATGTCAGCTCCATACTATCTGAATTGGTCCCCCGGGGGGCTGCTCCCAGCGCAGCCGAACAACGTGTCGCCCTTCCCCCTGCCGCCAAATTCCCCAGTCCCGCCCCCTCGGTGCAACTCCGCCGTCCAAGACCCGAACTCCTGCACCGGTTGCGCATCCCGCCCCGCCGGTACCGCCACAAAATGACTCCCCTTGCCTGCGTCAATCCCGGCTGCATCCGCGTGGACGATCTGCGAGCCCGGGTCCGCCGCGTTCAACCGGCCGCCACTCCGCATACGCTCACTGTCCTGAGTTTCCCCGCCCCATGAATGCCGAGGGCTAGCCGGCGCGAGAGCTCGGCGGTCAAGCTCTTATCGACGCGCCGGGCCCCGCCCCTACGCCAGTTCCAGTTCGATTCTCTTGCCCGCGGCGTCCAGCTTGACAATGCGGAAGCTGCGGATCTGACCGGCGCGCACCGGCTCGCGCCTGGGTGCGCCGGTTGCCTGGCCGCCCTTCCACTTGGCTTCCAGCATGGATGTTAGCGACGAGATGTCGGTCTTCGGGTCGGCCGGCTTCTCTTCCTTTTCCAACGTTTCGGCGGTCAGCCTGCAAACAGCCTGGATGCCCTCGCCCAGCTCGACCCGCGCCTGGCCCCTTCCCACCTCCGTCATGCGGCCCGTCACCACGTCGCCGTCCTTGTGCTCGGCGATGTATTCGTCGACGCTGGTGGGGATAAGCTGCTTCATGCCCAGGCGCAGCCGGCGCCTCCCGGTGTCCACCTCCAGCACCTGCGCCCTCACCACCTGCCCCACCTTGAGCACGTCCTGCGGGTGGTTGATGCGCTTCTCCGCGTTGGACTCGTCAGACCGTTCCATGGACCTCGGACGCGGGGCCGCCGCGCCGGAGGCGCCCTGCCGCCCCTTCGAGGTCTCCGCGCTGATGTCGCCGATGTGGATCATGCCCTCGACGCCCTCGGCCAGTTGCACGAACGCGCCGAACTTGGTCAGGCTGGTGACCGGAGCCTCCACCACCGCGCCCACCGGGAACTTCTGCGGCGCTTCGGCCCACGGGTCGCCCAGCGCCTGTTTCAGACCAAGGGCAATGCGCCGGTCAGCTTGGTTGACGCCCAGGACCATGACTTCCACCTGCTCGCCCGGTTTCACCACGTCCGCCGGTTTCCGCGCCTTCTTCGACCAGGACATTTCGGAAAGGTGAATCAGCCCCTCGATGCCCTTCTCGAGCTCCACGAAAGCGCCGAAATCGGTCACGCGGGTGACCGCGCCGGTGACGCGCTCGCCGGTCTTGTACTTCTCGCTGGCCAGGTCCCACGGGTGCGGCAGAAGCTGCTTCAGGCCGATCGCAATGCGCCGCTTGGCGGCGTCCACCTTGAGCACCTTGGCTTCGATCTGCTGCCCCACCGCCAGCGCGTCGGCGGGCTTGTTCACCCGGCCCCAGGACATGTCGGCCACGTGCAGCAGCGCGTCCACGCCGCCGACGTCCACGAAAGCGCCGTAGTCGGCCAGGCTGCGGACCACGCCTTGCACGGTTTCGCCTTCCTTGATTTCGGAGTAGCGCCGGTCCTGGGAGGCCCGCTCCTCATCCTCCAGCACCGCGCGGCGGTCCACCACCACGTCTTCGTCCGCCACCTCGAGCTTGATGATGCGGCAACTGATCTCCTGGCCGACCAGCTTCTCCATTTCGGCCGCGTCCCTGGCGCCGCTGCGCGAGGCGGGCATGAATGCGCGCACTCCCACGTCCACGCTGACGCCGCCCTTCACCACCGCCGTCACCACGCCCGCGATGGGCGTCTTATCGGCGAACGCCTTCCCCAGGGAAGTCCAATCCTTGGGCCGCTCCACCTTGGTCCGCGACAGCTCGTAGTAGCCTTCCGGGTCCCGGCCTTTGATCGAAACCGGGATCTTGTCGCCGGCCTTGACTGTTTCGCCGGCACTCTGGAAATCCGCGAGCGCGATGATGCCTTCGGTCTTGAAGCCGATATCCAGGTACACCGATTCGCCGGTGACCGCGATTACGGTGCCCTCCAGTCCTCTTTTCCCCTCTTCGATTCGATGGGAATGGGACTGTTCGTATTGCGAAAGGATATCGCCGAAAGACTCGGCAGGCTCGTTGGCGGGTTGGGATCCGAGACCAGTAGCCCGGTCCTGATCCAGGGTGCTTGGGTTAGACATGAGACGTTACGTTTTTATTGTGGCATAATCCCGACTAGGATACCCTCGGTGCCTGCTAGCCCGCTGCTCCGCTATTTCCGGCTGATCCGCCCCCAGGATTTCGTCTGGCTTCTGCTCTTCGCCGTGCTGGCGGTCGTGACCGCGGAGGGCGATGTCTCCGAAATCGCGCTGTTTGCCGCGCTGGCCGTTGCGCAGGTCCTCGAGCCCAAGATTCCGGCGCACCCTTCCACGCGCAGCCGGATCTTCTGGATCGTAATGAAGCTGCTGTTGGGATACCTGCTGATCGGATACACGGGGGGAGTCGAGAGCCATTTCTGGCTGGTGCTGCTGCTGCCGGTGGTCTCGGCGGCAACCTTCCTGGGCGTGATCGGCACCCTGGTGTTTTCGCTGCTGGCAGCCGGTTCGTACTTGTCTTTCCTGCTGTTCATCGATTGGTCGCGGTATGGGATGGGCCCGCCGGAGATCACTCAACTGACGCTCCGCATGGTCTTCCTGGCCATGGTGGGCAACCTGGCCAATGCGCTGGCCGAGGAATTGCGCGCCCAGTCGGAAAAGTACCGGCGCACGGCGGAACAGTTGGCGGAGGCCGGCGTCCACATTCAGCGGGCGGAGGAAGCGGTGCGGCGCTCCGACCGCTTGGCCGCGCTGGGCCAGCTTTCCGCGGGCCTCGCCCATGAGCTGCGCAACCCGCTCGGCACCATCAAGGCGTCGGCGGAAATGCTGAGCCGCAACGTGGCCGCGGAAAACGAAGTGGCGCGCGAAGTGGCCGGTTTCATCACTTCGGAAGTGGACCGCACCAACTCTCTGGTCACCCGCTTCCTGCAGTTCGCCCGCCCCCTCGATCTGCGCGTGGACAACGCGGACCTGGCGCATATGCTCGACCGCGCCATCGCCGCCGTGGAGCGCGAGGCGCCCGGGATCGCGATTTACAGAAATTACGCGCCGGAGATCCCGCCGTTTCCCTTCGATGCCGAGCTATTGGAGCGGGTCTTCTACAACCTGGTGCTCAACGCGGCGCAGGCCACCGCGCCCGGCGGAGCCGTCACCGTGAAGACGCGGGCGGCCGGCGGGACGGTCGAAATCTCGGTGATTGATCGCGGGGCGGGAATCGACGCCCAGCACCTCGACGGCATCTTCAATCCGTTCTTCACCACCAAGCCGCAGGGCGTGGGCCTGGGCCTCGCCATCGTTTCCAAGATCGTGGACGAGCACGGCGGTAAGATAGCAGTGGAGAGCGATCCCGGCAAAGGCAGCGTTTTCCGCGTGCTCCTGCCTATGGAACGCGCCGGGCCCAGCGGGCGCCCCCAACCCTCCGCATGAAAAAGCGCATCCTGATAGTCGAAGACGAAGACAAGCTCCGGCGCGTGCTCGAGCTGCAGCTCGTTTCCGCGGGCTTCGACGTGGACAAGGCCGCCAGCGCCGAAGAGGGTATCAAGGTCGTTGACCGCGCCGACCTGGTGCTCACCGATCTCCGGCTGCCCGGCATGGACGGCCTGCAATTGCTGGCTTTGATCCGGCGGCAAAACGCGCAGGTGCCGGTGATCATGATGACGGCCTTCGGCAGCATCGAAACCGCGGTGGAATCCATGAAGGCCGGCGCCACCGATTTCCTGCTCAAGCCGTTCTCGCTCGATCACCTCATGCAGGTGGTCGCAAAGGCGCTCGAAGTGCGCGCGCTGCGCGACGAGAACCGGCAGTTGAAGGCCGAGCTGGGCCGGCGCTACGAGTTCGACAACATCATCGGCCGCAGCCCGGCCATGCAGGAGATCTTCGACACCGTCGAGCGGGTGGCGCCCACCCGCGCCACGGTGCTGCTGGCCGGCGAAAGCGGCACGGGCAAGGACCTGATCGCGCGCGCCATCCATTTTCACTCGCCGCGCCGCGACCGGCCGCTGGTGAAGATCAACTGCACCGCCTTGCCCGAGAACCTGATGGAGAGCGAGCTGTTCGGCTACGAGAAGGGCGCATTCACCGGCGCCAACACCTCCAAGCCCGGCAAGTTCGAACAGGCCGATACCGGCACGGTCTTCCTCGACGAAATCGGCGACGTGCCCGGGGCCATCCAGGTGAAGCTGCTGCGCGTGCTCCAGGAGCGCGAGTTCGAGCGGCTGGGCAGCAACGTCGTGCGGCACATCGACGTCCGCGTGATTGCCGCCACCAACCAGGACCTGCGCGCGGCCCTCGAGCAGGGCACCTTCCGCGAAGACTTGTATTACCGGCTGAACGTGGTCCCCATCAACATCCCGCCGCTGCGCGAGCGCAAGCAGGACATTCCATTTCTCGCCGTCCATTTCGTGAAGAAGCTGGCGCACGATAGCGGTGGCCGGGTGGAATCCATCACCGATGCGGCCATTGAGAAGCTTCTTAGCTATCACTGGCCCGGCAACGTGCGCGAGCTGGAGAACGTCATCGAGCGCAGCCTGGTGATGTGCGCGGGGACGCAACTGGACGCCGCCGACATCAAGCTCGAAAGCGCGCCGGGCGGGGTGCCCTCTGGGCCCGGCGCCCCGCGGCCGCCAAGCGAGGCGCACTTGCTGCCCGAGGGCCTGTCGCTCGACCAATACGAGCAGGAGATCATCCGCGAGGCCCTGCGCCGCGCCGACGGCAACAAGAGCCAGGCCGCGCGGATGCTCGGCCTCACCCGCAACGCGCTGCGCTACCGCCTGACCCAGATGGGGCTGGAAGCGTGAGCGGGCGTAGTTTACGGGCTGTTGGCTCCAATCTTAGCGAGAATTCGGCGGCGTGCCCGCCCATCCTGGCTGACGCATCACGCCGCCGAGATCTTCATATTGATCGGTGGCGATGAGGTTCACGCCCGCGGCAAGGGCCGCCTTCCAGCGGGCCAGTACGGCTTCGCGAGAACCGAAGTTGTAAGTATTACCCCAGCCGCGGTCCTCGCCAGGGGCGAAACCATCGAGCGCGAAAAAACGGATCCAGTAACCGAGCCGATGCGCGTGATCCACCAGGGCGCGGAGACGGCGATCATCGGCGGGAGCCCACGTGCCTGCGCGGCGCGGGCCCCCCTCTTCAACGGACAACCAGGAGTTGTTCCACCAGCGGCGGTAGTTGCTCGGTGGCGCGGAGAGCAGTTGTTCCGGCGGCAAGGTCGCGAGCAGGTGGTCGTGTTCCGCCTGCGGCCTCGCCGGAATTGCTTTTGTATGCGCGGAACCGAAGAGGCGCAGCCTGGTGCCCACGGGAACCTGCTGGAAAAAGATCTCCTCCTGATCGTCGGAGTCTTCGGTGAGGACCAACAGTGGCTTGGGTTCGAATGGGGAGAGCACGTGAGGATCGGCGGTCTTGGCGGCGGTGGTAATCCAATCCTGGTACTCGCCGAGCAGATCCCAGACGGCGTGGAGGAGCGGCGCTTCGTTGCTCTTGAAATCGAAGTGGAGGACGATCAGAGGCCAGCGGGCGCGGTCGTTCCGCGCCAGCGCTGCTTCGACGATGGGCCGGACGCGCTCGAAAAAGTAGTCGCGCAGCGCCGGCTCGGAGCCGCTTGTCTTGTCCGAGTGAGAGACAACTGGGCGCCCCTTGCCCGTGGCGCGGTCGACACCCCAGGCCACGTCTTGTTCGATTCCGACCGGGAATCCGGTCTTGAGAGCGCGATCGATCCGGTCTGCCCAGTCGCCCTTATAGGGGTAACAGTTATGGGCGTCGAGGACCGGCCGGTTGTGATTGAGAAAGTCGAGGGCAGGCGGCGCCGCCTGCCCCACCGCCGGAATCTGGGCGACGAAGGCCCAGACTGCGAGAAGACGCTGTACTTGCGCCACGTTCAGAAGATCAGCTTCAGAGCCAACTGTATCTGGCGTGGCGCAAACGTCGAGCTAAAGACGCCGAATCCGGAGCTATTGGCACTCGTTCCGGGCGGTGCGAAATTCGTCTTGTTCTGAATATTGAAGGCTTCCGCCCGGAACTGCAAATAGCGCCCTTCCGTGCCTAGCGGGAACTTCTTGTGGAGGCCGAAATCGAGCTCGTAGAATGCCGGCAACCGCACGGGATTTCTTGGGGAAGTTCCCCAGGGTTGAGCGTAGCTCGGCACGCTGAACGCCGCGGCGTTCAAGTAGTATTGTGGGTTTCCTCCGGTGAGATAAAGCGGTGCTCCCGTCAGGCTGGGGCGCGGCGTGGTGAGGGTACTGAGGGAGGCCTGGGTGGTGCCGCTGTAGGTGATATTCAGCGGCAGCCCGGAGGTCATGGTGTTGATGACATTGAGTCCCCAACCCCCGGCCAGAAAATTGAGCGCCGGATTCTGCAAGTCGAAATGCCGGCCGTGCCCGAATGGCAACTCATACAGCACCGACAGCGTGTCGTTCAGCGGCTGGTTGAAGCTCGAGAGGCCCTTATCGTTGGAGATGTCATAGAAATTCACCCGCGAGTTGTCGCCATTGTAGTTTTCCAGGTGGCCTGGCGCGGTGTCCAGGGCCTTCGACCAGGTGAACGAGTTGAGCAGGTAGACGCCGCCCGCGAAGCGCCGCTCGAGTTTGGCTTGCAGCGCGTGGTAACTGGTGAAGCCGCCATTGAACGAGATCTCAATGGTGTTGAAATTCTGGAAAGGCCGGCGCGCCTGCACCGACAGGTTTTGGCCGAGTTGGTTCGGCACGGCCTGGTTTTCATCGCCCAGGATGATCAGACCAACGCCGTGGGTCCCCACATACGCCAGGTCCAGCACCAGATTTTTGGCGAGTTCGCGCTGGACGGTGAGGTGCCAGCTCTCGACGTATCCGTGGCGTTCATCTTCCGGTATGTAGCGGACTTGCGTATTCACGGGATTGAAGGCCGATGGCGACGCGAAATTGGGCGGAAAGCCCTGGGCCGTCGAGCGGAAGCAGGCGCCTGGGGCGGTGTTGATCGAGGTGCACATGGCCTGGGTCGGAACCTGGTCGATCATGGCATCCACGATGTTGGGGCCGTTGAAGGCCAGCAGGTTCTCGCCCCCGAGCCGGTTGAACTGCACCCAACTGATGCCGAAACCGCCGCGAATCACGGTCTTGGGGTCCACCTGATACGCCAGACCCACGCGCGGCCCCCAGTTGTTGTAGTCGGGTTTCACCAGCGAGCGGTCGAACAAGCTGCCGTTCTTGGCATAAATCAGCGCGTTTGCCGAGGGGAGGAAATTCACAAGCTTGTTGTCCTTCTCATACTGGGGCGTGGCGAATTCGTAGCGCATGCCCAGATTCAGGGTCAATTTCTGATTCACCCGGAAATCGTCCTGCACGTAGGCGAAGTACATGCGCTGCCGCAGGTGCGCCACGGGGTTATTGTCCAGCTCGTAGTGGTTGGGAGCGCCGAAAATGAAATCCGCGATGGCGTACGCCTGTTTTTGAGTGCTCGTCAGGCTGTTCAGCGCGCTGGGGTTCGTGAAGTACGCCGGGTCGCTGAACGATCCGGCGAAATTCTCGTTGCCGAATTGCGGGTGAAAGTCGCTCACCTGGGTATCGATGAACTGGTACTCGAATCCGGTTTTCACGCTATGCCGGCCGACGATCTTGGTGAAAACCACCTTCGGATTGCCCACGAAGGGGTACTGGAACTGAGGATTGCTGCTGGACCGGCCGAGGGCGGTCAGGCCGCCGTTCAGACCCACCGTGAACAGCCCGCCGACCACGGATGCATCCGTCGGTTGATTGGGAATGTAGAAATCGGGTGTGTTCAGGCCCAGCGTGGGAGGCGTCTTGCCCGCCACGGTGTAAGCCGCGGCGGCGCGGAATTCGAGGACCGAAGTCGGGTTGATGGTCCAGGTGATGCCCAAGGCCGCCTGTTTGTTGCGGGCGTAAACGTTGCCGTTGTTGTTCGACGTACTGACCGGGTTCGGAATCGAATCGGGACTGAAGATGCGCGTATCGGACTGGCTATAGCGCGCGAAAAGTGTGAGACTGCGGCCCAAGAAGTAGTCGAAGCGGATATCTCCCTTGTCATTGGTGATGGTATCCGCCGGCGAGGACTGGAAATTGTTGGAGTTTCCAGGGAGATTGGGGGCCGGAAGCGCCGCCAGAACCGCGCCTCCGAGCTTCGAAAAATCGGACTTGGGGATAATGGCGTTGGGATAGAGCGTGCCTGTAAGGGGGTTTCCAATGGCCACGCCAAAGCTGCTGAAATCGCCGTTGTCCATGGCAGTGGTGGGCAGCGTGGCAAACTGTACCGGGTGGTAGACCCGGCGGAAGCCTTCGTAATCCGCGAAGATGAACATCTTGTTCTTGATGATCGGTCCACCGGCTGCCGCGCCGAACTGGTTTTGATTGAAGGGCAGGCTGCCTCCGCCGACGGGCTTGAAGAAGCCCTGCGCGTTCAGCTTGGTATTGCGGAGGAACTCCCACAACTCGCCATGAAGCTGGTTGGAGCCGCTCTTGATGGTGGCATTGATCACCGCGCCGGAAGCGCGGCCAAACTCGGCGCTGTAATTGTTGGTCTCCACCTTGAATTCCGCCAGCGCGTCCGGATTCGCCTGGATCACCTGGTTCGAAAAGCCCTGGTTGCTGGTGCCATAGGCGTTGTTATCGATGCCGTCCAGGAGAAAGTTGTTCTGCTCGCTGCGGCCTCCGTTGACGTTGAAAGAGGCATCGCGGCTGCTGTCGGACTGGCTGTTTTCGAGCGGCGACTTGGCGACACCGGGAGACAACAGCGTCAGATCGGCATAGGCCCGGCCGTTCAGCGGCAGCTCATGCATCTCCGCCTGGTTGATGAGCTGGCCGCGGGAGCTGTTGTCGGTTTCCAACAGGGCCGCCGCGCCGGTAACCGTCACGTTCTGGGTCGCCTGGCCCACCTGCAACGTCAAATCCACGCGCTGCCGTGCGTTGACGGTAACTTGAAAGGTCTCGGTCACCATGCTCTGGAATCCCGGCGATTCCGCGCGAACGCGATACGCGCCGGGGTGCTGATTGATGAACTCATAACTGCCATTGGAATCGGTTCTGGCTTCCACCGTCACCCCGGTGCCCACGTTCTCGAGCACCACCTTGCAGCCGACCACGACGGCGCCGGAAGGATCATGAATGGTGCCGACGACCGTGCCGGCCTCAAACTGGGCATAGAGGGCGGGAAGCAAGAGCGCCGCCACGAGCATAGACGCAAATCGGATCGTTTTCGGAATAGACATTAGAGTGCCTCTTCATCTTCTTTGGCTGTTACAGACAAGCAACCACGCGGCGGCCTGCCGTCACCCAACAGTCACCAGTGTTTCACACGTGTGCAACAAAACCCCAAAGCACAAACTCCTGGCAACAGGAACACTATACAACCCCTCTGCGGCCCGCGTCAAGGATATTCGGATATTCGGAGTACATGGGGGGCGAAGCGTGCCTTGCCCCAACCCCTGAGCCTACCCCGGAGGAGCCGCCGCCAGCCGCGCCTTCCATGGTGGCATCCGGGGGTGCGAATCCCGTGGATGTCTGCACGAAATCCACTTCCGCGCGCGCCGCCGAACGGCAGGCGATGATCTTCAGCTCGTCCGTGAGGTAGGCGGTCTCCAAGATGATTTTGAAAATCGCGCCTTCCTTGTACTACTATCCGTTATATTCTTCGCGTGCCGCGACGAATTGTGGGGCAGATTTGCAATCTGCGGCGGATTGTCAATCCGCCTGCCACCCTTGGACGCGCTTGCCGCGACCGCGGAGAATTGCCACCACCGGTTGCGCTTGCCGCTATGTGGCACAACTCGGACATCTGGAGCAACTCTACCTGGACGTGCTGGAATTCCCTGGAAAGCAGCTTGGAGATGGCCACCACCATGTCGATCTCTTTCGCGCCGCGCCGCAGATGGTAGCGTTTCGCCGGTTCCAGCCCTTCCATCACCTGCGCGCCGGTAAGCTCCGGCTTCACCAGCGCGTGGCCGATCACTTGGGCGATACCCGAAAAACCGGCCAGCGGGGGACGGACGGGGGGTTCCTATGGGACCAGTCTATCAAGGGGCGGAAAGAAAAGAGAGGGAGGCTGTTCCTTACTGCTTCTTGGTGCGCTTGGTAACGCCCTTGGCGGGCGTGGACGCACGCGGGCCGCAGCTCAACCCCATGCCCTTCAACTGGTCGCAAGCCCTCTTGGACTGATCGGTGGCGGGGAAACGCTGGATCAATTCCCGATACTCCTGAGCGCCATCCGTCCGGCGGCCCATTTTCGTGAAGGCCAGACCTTTGTTATAGAGGGAGTCGGGAGTCTTGTTATTGTCCGGGTACTTCTCCAGCACCATGTCAAACTCCTTCACGGCATTGTCGTAGTCGCCCTGAGAAGAATGGATGTACGCGATGTAGTACTGCGCATTCGGCGCCAGGTCGGTATTGCCATACCACTTCAGATAATCCGAAAACTCCTGCAGCGCCAGATCCAACTTGCCGCCGGACATGTCCCGCCGGGCGTTGGAGTAGAGATCGGTCGCGGATATGGTGGGCGTTTCCGGCGCGGCAGTTCCGCCTCCCAGAGGGGTTTGAGCCGGCGGGGCCGGCGGGGGCGCTTGCATGACCTTCACGGCGTTGCCCAGGTCGGTCAACTGCGCCTGCAACTTCGACATGAGACCGGTCACGTCCGACACCGCCTGCTGCACCGTACGCAGGTCGTTGGACACCTGGTCCATCCGGGAAGCCAGACCGACCACCGGCGCCACGACCTTGCTTTCAGTGTCCCGAATATTCTGCTGAAAGCCGCTCTGAATCACGGCCACGGCCGTGTTCGCCTTGCTGGCATTATCGACGGCCTGCTGCACCAACATCTGCAACGCCGCGAACTTTTCATCCTGCGAGCGCTGCAAGTCCCTGACCTGCTGCTGCAACTGCGCCACATCGCGCTGCAATTCCTGTATTTCCTTGCTGGCCGCAAACGCCAGCGCGGGCGACGCCATCAGAACCCATACGCAAAGACGCGGGAACATATGCAACTCTCCTTACGAGCGGCGGGGAAACCATCGGCCCGTCCCCCCGCCGCCGTGTGTCTTGCCTCTGTAACGGCCCTACTGCCCGGGCGAGAAGTGCACGTGCCGGTTCTTCTGCCAGCACGTCTCGTTGGACTCGGAGCAAACCGGTCGCTCCTTGCCGTAGCTGACGGTCTTCAGCCGGTCGGCCGACACCCCCAACTGCTGCAGGAACTCCTTGGCTGCACTGGCGCGCCGGTCGCCCAACCCGAGGTTGTACTCCGCCGAGCCGCGCTCGTCGCAATTGCCCTCGAGCATGATGGTCGCGCTCGGGAAGTCCGCCAGGATGCTCTTCAGCGCGTCCGCGTCCTTGGTCAGGGCATCGCGCGCATCGGAACGGATGTCGCTCTTGTCGTAGTCGAAGTACGCGTCCTGGACGTCCACCAGGCGCTGCGCAAGCGTGGGCTTGGGCGGCGGCGGTGGCGGCGGCGGCGGCGGCGGCGGAACGGTCACGGTGACCGTGGCCGCGGATGTGACGGTGCCGCCCGGTCCGGTTGCGGTCAGGGTGTAGGTGGTCGAATCGTTCGGCATCACCCGCTGGTTGCCTGCCGCCTGCACCGTGCCGATACCCTGATTGATGGAAGTGTTCGTCGTGTCGCCCGTGACTTCCCACCGCAGCGTGGAAGACTGGCCGCGCTGAATGGAAGCCGGCTCGGCCGCGAATTGCGCAACCACAGGCGCCTTGGGCGGCGGCGGTGGCGGTGGCGGCGGCGGTTGAACCACTGGCGGTGGTGGCGGCGGTGGAACCTTCTTCTTGCAGGCTGCTCCGAACACCACCAAGCTAAGCGCCATGCAGATGATCGTGATCTTCCGTTTACTGAACATGAACCTCGCCTCCTGATTCCTTAGTTACTTGCCCCATACCGGGGTCTCGTTACTTCCTTGCGTGGTAAGTTGTTGCACCTGCGTTCCATCAGCCAGCATAGACCAGATCTGGTGCCCTCCGGCGCGGGTCGACATGAACACGAGATGCCGGCCGTCCGGCGCCCAGCTTGGGTTCTCGTTACGTCCCTCCCCATGCGTCAACTGCATGGGCTGCTTGCGCGATGCAACATCCATGACGAATATGTTGAAGGCCCCTTGGGCGTACCCCCGCGTCCCGTCTTGGGATTCACCTTGGGCTCGACATCAATGAAGCTCGACATCGTGATCGGCCGCAATCCGCTCCCGTCCAAATTCGCGATGTAGATCCGGCAACACCGGTCGTTCGGCGCCGACGAGGCGTAGACGATCTGTTTTCCGTCGGGCGTGAACTCAGGCGTCTCATTTACCGATGCGCGCTGATTATAGAACCGCAAGTCCCGCACCGGATCTACCGAAAAGACAAATATAGCAGGATTGATGCGTGCGTAGCTAGTAAACGCTATCTTCGAGCCGTCCGGGGAGACCGTCGGCTGAATCGAAGTGGAGATGAATCGCGTGATCTGCCGCTGGTTCTTCCCGTCCGGGTCCATCACCCAAACCTCTTTGTGCCCGGTGCGGTTCGAAACGAAATAAACATGGGTGCCGAAGAGCGTCTTGCCCCCGAACCGCGCGATGATATCGGCGGCGAATTCGTGGGCCACCTTCCGCGCGCCGGCTTCGTCCATCGATCCCAGGTAGGTATTGCCGACCACCTGCGCGTTGGCCGGGGCGCCGCGGCTCAAATCGAATAGCCACCCGCGCAGCACGAATACGCCGTTCTGCACCGCCGTGTACCCGAAAGCCAGGTAGTTGGCCGAAGCCGGCGGCCCCGACCAGTCCGACATCCACAGTCCACCACCGGTTTGTGGTTGGCTGATCTGCTGGCGGCCTCGCGCGGGCGGTCTTTCCGCCACTGGCGGTGGCTCGCGGAAATCGGAGGGTTGCTGCGGAATCGCAGGCGGGTACATGGTCTTCGGAACCATCTTGAAAAGCCCCGCGCCCTCCACGTCCGCCCACAGCGTCTGGTTGAACGCGCCCATATAATTCTGGGCGTCCCCGGCCCCGCGGAAATCGGGGATGGCCATGGCCCGACGCTCACCCTCGCGCAGGATAATGGTGACGTCCTGGGCCAAGACGCCCAACCCTACTCCGATCGATGCGATCGCCAGCCAGACGAATCTCCTCATTTCAACGCCTCAATTCAAACCGGAACTCGATTTCCACTTCGTTGCGTTGGAACTGCGGAGGAAGCGGCTGAAACGGCGCCGCGTCCAGAATCGCCCGTAGTGCCGAATAGTCCAGCGCCGGATTTCCGCTCCGCTGGGTGATTTTCACCGATCCCGGCGTCACCGATCCGTCGCGCCGTATGGTGAATGTCACCCACACCTGCGGCGCCGTGCGCAGGCGCGGATCCAGATCGCTGGTCCTCCAGTTGCGCGCCACCTGGTCCCGCAGCAGGTTGACGTACCATCCGAACTGGGCCCCAAACGGCGAGCTCGTTCCGATCCCCACGCCGCCCCCGCCCGTCATCCCGTACATGGGCGAGACCACGGCCTGTCCCGAGGTGCTGTAAAGCTGGTTGGGGAGGTCCTGCTGCTGTTCGCGAAACTTGTTGGGCGCCGAGGCCGCCCGCGACGCCTTCTTCTCGGCATTGCGGCTCTTGATGGCAATGGCGTTCGGTTCTGGCGCCTCCGCCTTGGGCCGAGGCTTGGCCTTGGGCGGCGGTGTCGGCACCACCGATTCCGTGTCGTTGGCCACCGGGTTGATCGGCCCGCTGCGGCCCGGCATGGGGATGCGCGGCACCACGTTGACCGCCACCGATCCCATCCCGCCGCCGTTGATGTCACCCCACTCGACTGGCAGGCGGCGCCCGATCCAAGTGGATGTCAGCAGCGCGGCCGCCACCGAAATATGCAGAGCCACCGAACCCGCCAGCGATTTCCCTAGCGGTTCCGGCTGGTCCAGAATGTCGGCGTGCGGCGTCATCACTTTCGTCCCTTGGCCGCCGAATCCTCCGGTTGCGTCACCATGTTCACCTGGAAGCCCGCCTGGCCGAGCATGGCCGTCACCTGCGCGATGGGGTCCCAGATGGTCTCTTTATCGGCGCGCACGTAAATCGCTTTGGCCTTCCCGAAGCGCTGCTGGATGGTCGCCTGGAGGTCGTTAATGTTCACCGGCTTGTCGTTCAAGTAGGTGGTGCCGTCCTTGGTGATGGTCACCACCGGAAGTTCCTGCGCGGTATCCTTCACCGCCTGCACCTTGGGAACGTCCACCTCGATGCCGAACTCCATCACGTGGGCGGTGAGCATGAAGATGATCAGCAGCACCAGCACCACGTCGACGAACGGCGTGACGTTGATCTCCGACAGGCTGGCGCCGCCGCCGCGCCGCCGGGAGCCGTATCCCCCACCCCCATTGACGGACAATGCCATGGCCCTAGTCTCCGAAACTGCGCTCGGCCAGGTTCAGGAACTCGAGGGAAAAGTCGTCCATGCGCGCGCCGATCTCCCGGATCCTGTGGCCGAAAATGTTGTAGAAGATGGCGGCGGGGATGGCGGCTGCCAGGCCCGCCGCCGTGGCAATCAGCGCTTCCGAGATGCCCGGCGCCACCGTGCGCAGGCTGGTCGATCCCATCTGTCCCAGTTCGTAAAACGCGCGGATGATGCCCAGCACCGTGCCGAACAGCCCAATGAAAGGCGTAACCGACGCGGTAGTGGCCAGCCAGCTCATGTTGCGCTCGAGCTTGGCGATCTCCTCGCTCACCCCCAGTTGCAGGGTGCGCTCCAGCGCTGTGCGGTTGGTCACCTTGCCGCGCGCCTTGACCTGGCGCTCGATCTCCTCATATCCGAAATCGAAAACCGCCACCAGCGGCGACGGCCGGAACTGCTCGCTGGCCATCATGACCGCTTCCATGCCGCTGGCTTTGCGGAACGCGCGCAGAAAACGCGAGTTGGCTTTGCGCGCGCCGCGGAAGGCCTGCCACTTGGAGAAAATCACGGTCCAGGAAAAAATCGAAAAACCGAAGAGAATGACCAGCACAACATCCCCCGCGGGACCGGTGTGCTGGACCATTTCCCAAACATTCATTTGCAGGAGCAGGGCAGCGGGAGTCTCGAAAGTCAATTCATCTCCAATCTCAAATCTATCACAGAGACGGGTGTGGACATCGAAAAGACGATGGCATAGGCCTTCTGGCCAGACCTCATCGGTTCCAGGTCCTGAACGCGGACGCCGCGTATGCATTCAGCGAACAGCCGTTCGGAGGCTTCACCCGCCAGCGTGCGGGTGTTCAGGACGGTTCGCTTCTCAACGTCGCACAAACGGGCTGTATTGCGTACTGAGTTACCTTCCACCAGACAGTTGGGAATCATGCAGATTTTTTCGCGCGGTAGCCGCACACCCGCCCCGAAAGGCTTTTCTTGCGGTTCGGAGGACCGCTTGCCACACTGCTGGCACTTCCACCGCTGACCCCGATCTCTCCGTGAAAACCCGTCTTCACCATCTCGATTCGGCAGTCTTGACAGGTGATTTTGGCCTTGCCTTCTTCGGGCAGAAGCGCCAGAATGACAGTGGGTCCCCAAACCCTACCTTTGGCGCAAGCCCGAGGCTTTTTGTCCGCTTGGCCGGATTCGAACCGAGCGACCTCAAGCTCAGTAGGCAAGTGCTCTGACCATTTGAGCCACAAGGGTTAGGGTTACAAAGGGCCAGCTTTTCCGGTTTGGCCACTGGGGAGGGCTGGCCTTTTGCTTTATTTGCAACCACGTACACAGTATCGCAAGTTTGCGATGCTATGTTAATATATTATTTGTGCGATATCGCAAAGTTGTGGTATGATCGAATCTGGTGTTCCGAAACACGGTTGGAGATTCATGGCGCTAGCCGACAGCCAGGGACGGAATACGTTTGAGCGTTGGCTCGAGAAAGAGATCGATCAAGGGCAGAAGAAGGGTGTCGAAACAGCGATTAAAACAACGCTTCGCTTCCTCCGTTTCGCACGAAAGGACCTTTGGAGGGAGCCGCATTTCAAGTGGTTCGCTGGTGGAGTTGGGGAAATCCGTTCCGACCACGGAAATGTCGAATATCGGCCCCTAGGATGCAATGGTCCAGAGCCGGACCAATTCACAATTTTGCTCGGAGCCTACAAGAAGGGAAAGGTCTGGTCTCCTCGTGATGCTAGGAAGACTGCGGCCCGACTATGCAAGGATCTAGCCAGTTCGCCCAACCGAGGAAATAAGTATGAGATTAAACTCTGACGCGCCACTCGCTGTTGAGCTTCATGACCCCGAGATTCGCCAGCACACACTAGAGTCTCAAATAAGAATCGGTGTTCCGTTCCAACTGCGCGCGATGAGAGAGCACCGAGGATGGACGCAGGAAGCCGTGGCGGAAAAACTTGGCACAACGCAGAACACGATTTCGCGCCTGGAGAACCCGAAAACCGGTAAGCCAACCATCAAAACTCTCCTTCGTATTGCCCGTGTTTTCGATGTTGGATTGCTGGTCAGATTCGTACCGTTTGGATTCTACGGCGATGTTATCGAGGCCATGGACCCGACGCATGTTGAGATCCCCTCTTACGACGAAGAATTGGCTGGCGAGGAGGAATCGCAAGAAGCCCCCAAACCAGCACAACGCGAACGCATAAGTGGCTTGGGTTCGGTGCAGCATCAAGCCATCCAGGGCCAGAAGCCGGCCGAACCACTTGCAGGAATTCGACAGCGAGGCCGATTGATCGAGATGACAAAGCCGCAGGAGTTTTTCCTCCCCCCTGGCAGCTACCAAAATGAGCTGAGCCAAACGCTAGCCGGAGGACAACAATGGAATTGATCTCTGTTCAACTAGCCAGATCGACTTGGCTCGCAGACGTGAACGAGTTTAATCCCCGCGGATTGAATCTTTTTGCTCGCCTTGTGCCGAACTTGATCGAGGAATACAAATTCAAGGTCTTCCCAAAGGAAGGCGACGATTTCGCGCAGGGAATGAAGTTCTCCAAGGGAGAGTACGTAAACCAGAACGGTGAGGCTCTGATGGTCGAGCTCGTGATCTTCAACGATGGTGTTGTTGCTGACACCAACGCCTCGACACAGAACTCAGATGACTTTCTCAAGGGAATAGCTGAATCGCTTCCAAACCTCGGCCTTTCATATAATCCTGAAATGATTCGAACGCGGGTTTACCTGAGCCAGGTTTTTGTGAGGTGTTCGGCACGGATGAGTGCTGTCAGCCAGAAACTAAGCGATTTTGGCAGAAGACTTTCTGGAGCCGTTGGACAGCAATCGCATTTTGAGTTCAGCGCGTTTGAGTTCTGGCCGGATCAAACACAGAGCTTCAAGCCGGCCATTTTTTCCTTCCAAAGAAAAACAGGTACTGCGTTCTCAGAGAATCGCTACTGGTCACAGGCGGCCTTGCCAACCGACAAGCATTTGGAGCTTCTTGACGAACTGGAGGCCATTCTCGCTTAACAGCCCGACGCTTGGCGTTTCCACGCTAGATCCCCGCTACCAAGAAGACGGTGGCATAAGCCTTCTGGCTTGTGGCGGCGGGGTACCCCTGGGTCCGGCGTCCGAGCTCCGCTCGGATGCACATGCTCGAAGGCTTATGCCACAATCGGATCGAAGTGCTGCTGGAGCTGGTGGTTGAAAACTACGCCGTGGTTGAGCGCCTGCGCATCCGCTTTCACGCCGGATTGAACCTGCTGACCGGCGAGACCGGCAGCGGCAAGTCGCTGGTGGTGGACGCCCTCGGCCTGCTGCTGGGGGGCCGCACCTCGGCGGAGACCATCCGCACCGGAGAATCCCGCGCGCGCGTGGCCGGCATCTTCGATGTGCGCGATCACGCGCCCATCCGCCGCCTGCTGGAGCCCGCCGGGCTCGATATCGAGGAGGGCGAGCTGCTCATCGAGCGCGAGATCCTGGGGGGCGGCAAATCGCGCGCCTTCGTCGGCAGCCGGCCGGTGTCGGTGGCCCTGCTCAAAGACCTGGCGCCTCACCTGGCGGATATCCACGGACAACACGAGCAGCAACTCTTGTTCGCGCCCGATGCGCAGCGCGACATGCTGGACGCCTTCGCCGGCGGCCGCGAGCTGCTCGACCGCGCCTCTTCCACTTACCACGAGTGGCGCGCCGCGGCGGCGGAACTCGAAGAACTCGAGCGCTCCGAACAGGAGAAGCTCCGGCTCCTCGATCTGTGGAGCTTCCAGCGCCGGGAGATCGATGGCGCCGCGCTGAAGCCCGACGAGGAAACGTCCCTGGAGAACGAGCGCCGCGTCCTGCAAAATGTGCAGCGCCTTCAGGAAACCGCCGCCACCGCTTACGCCGCGGTCTACGACAGCCCCGAATCCGCCCTCTCCCTCACCCGCGCCGCCGCCAAGCGGTTGGAGGAACTCTGCCGCATCGACTCCTCGCTCGAAGGCCTGCGCGAGCACCTCAAATCGGCGGACCTGAGCCTCCAGGAAGTCTCCTATGCGCTGCGCGACTATGTCTCCCGCCTGGAAGCCAACCCGGGCCGGCTGGAAGAGGTGGAGACGCGCCTCGCCGCCATCGACCGCCTCAAGCGCAAATACGGCCGGTCCATAGCCGAGATCCTGAGCTTTTTGGAAGACGTCACCCGCCAGATCGCCTCCGTGGAACACGCCGGGGAGCGCATGGAAGAATTGCGCCAGGAGCGGAAGCGGCTGGCGGCCGATTTCGACAAGCTCGCCTCCGAGCTGACCGAGCGCCGCCGGGCGGCCGCGCGCAAGCTGGAAAAGCGCGTCGAGGCCGAGCTGGCCCAGCTCGGCATGGAGCGCACGGTCTTCCGCATTGCGATTACACCCGCCCCCTGGTCCGCCCAGGGCGCCGACCGCGTCGACTTCCTGGTGTCGCCGAACCTGGGCGAGGAACCCCGGCCGTTGGAGAAGGTGGCCTCCGGCGGCGAGATCTCGCGCCTGGCGCTGGCGCTCAAGACCTGTCTGACCGCGCCCAGGACGGCGGTGGTCCGCACCCTGGTTTTCGACGAAGTGGACGCCGGCGTTGGCGGCGGCGCCGCGGAAGGCATTGGCCGCCGGTTGAAGAATCTGGCCGCCGCCAACCAGGTGTTGTGCGTCACGCACTTGCCGCAGATCGCGGCGTTCGCCGACCACCACTACCGCGTCGAGAAGGCGGAATCGAAAGGCCGGACCGTGGCGGTGGTCGAGGAACTGGACTCGTCCGCCCGCACCCGCGAAATCGGCCGCATGCTGTCGGGACAGAAGCTCACGCCTGAGGCGCTGAAGAACGCCGAGCAACTGATCCGCATGAGCGCGGCTTGAGGGACGCCGCGCGCGGGCGTGCTCACTTCCCGCTGGCCAGCTTCATTTTTTCCGTGACGCCGCCGGGAATGCCGTGCCGGTCCTTCCATCGTAGCCACGCCATACTGACAATTCGAGTGACTTCCCTGCCGTCAAACGGCTTCGCCAGCACGTCGTAGGCTCCCAGGTTGAGGGCTTCCGCCCAAAGACGCTCATCGGCAAGCCTGGAAGTTACGATCAGAAACGGCGGATCGGGCAAGGTTCTCAGTTCCTCCAAAACCTCTTTCCACGTGCCCGGCTGCAGATCGGACTCGCACACGACGACGGGGACTCTGACCTTCCGCAACGCCGCCAGCGCCGACGCCAGGGTGTGGCACGCGTTCAGCTTCCATTCGCATTTCGGGGCCGGATCGAATTTGGAAAACTTCAAGATGCCTTCCAGAGAATCGTGATCCTCTTCGATCAGACCCACTGACAGGAGGGTAACGACTCCCGTGTGATTGGCTGCGGATACGCCAGCTCTTTTCATGACACTTCTCTCTTCCTCGATCGAATGAAACAGGGCCGGTGCGCCGGCGGGCGCAACGCCGCATCCCCAACTCGCCTGCGCCGGGAAGGCGGCCCTTCACTTGTCTTTGTCTATGGTTTTCGGTTCAGGCAGCGCCTGAACCGGACTGTCGGGCGAGAATCGGCCCGTCCCTGGCCGTATGAATGGGTTGCTCTGCCACGGGGTATTCCCTCTGTTTTATGCACGGACCTTTCGATCCAGCCTCACCGAAAGGTCCAATTCTCAGCCGTTCGACAACAATCTGACGGCTGTCAGTGCCTCGTCTTCTCCGAGCCGGTCTGCAAGTACTGCTTGTAATGAGTGTAGGATTAAACCCGATATAAGTCAATAGCTCATCGGGGCCGTTCACGGGTCGATGGCGGCCATCGTTCTGCGAAAACGCCTGGTGCTTTGTTGTTGACATCCGACAACAAAAGAGGCATCATCTCTGTTGTAGGAATCCGACATCATGCGCCAACCCTCCAAACTCGATCTCCTTCAGGGGACGCTCGATCTCCTGGTTCTGCGCACGCTCCAGACCGGCCCGCGGCACGGATGGGCCATTTCCGAGCGCATCCAGCAGATCTCCCGGGACGCGCTGCGCGTCAACCAGGGGTCGCTTTATCCCGCCCTGCACCGGCTCGAGCACCAGGGCTGGATCAAAGCGGAATGGGGCATTTCCGAGCTGGGACGGCGCGCGCGGTTCTACCGCCTGACGGCTTCCGGGCGCAGGCAGCTCGAAGTGGAGACCGAAACCTGGGCGCGCCTGGCCGCGGCTATCGGACGGGTGCTCGAGATGACGTGACATGGGCTGGACCGATCTTTGGCTGCGGATGCGCGCGCTGGCGCGCCACCGCCGCGCCGAGTGCGATCTCGACGAAGAGTTGAACTTTCACCTCGAGATGGAGGCCCGGAAGAACCGGCTGGCCGGCCTGTCCGAGGCCGCGGCGCGCCGGGCCGCGCGCGTCGAGTTCGGCGGCGTCGAGCAGGCCAAGGAAGAGTGCCGCGACGCTCGCGGGGTCGCATTTCTCCAAAACCTGGTGCGCGATCTTCGCTATGGCTGGCGCGTGCTGCTGAAGACACCGCTCTTCACGGCAATCGCCATACTCTCGCTGGCCATCGGCATCGGCGCCAACACCGCGATTTTCAGCCTGGTGGACACCGTGCTGCTGCGCATGCTGCCGGTGCGCAGCCCGGAACAACTGGTGATTCTGAAATGGTCGGCCAACGAGCAGCCGGGCGCGTTGTACTTATACGCCAATTCGAGCCGCCGGGACGGCCAGGGCCGCTATCAACAGAACGTGTTCTCGTGGGATATATTCGCGGAGGTGCGTGGCCACAGCCGGACACTCTCCGACGCGTTCGGGTTTTCGCACCTGGGACGCCTCAACGTGACGGCCAATGGCGAGTCTCGAGTGGCGGGGGGCTTGCTGGTCTCCGGCAACTACTTCTCCGGCCTCGGCGTGAACGCACTGTTGGGCCGGCCAATTGTCGCCGACAACGACACCGTGGATGGCGTCGCCGCCGCGGTTATCAGCTATCGTTTCTGGGAGCGCGCCTTCGGCCTCGATCCGGCGGCCATCGGGAAAACCATCTACATCAACCATCAGCCGTCTGTGGTGGTGGGGGTGACGCCGCGGGAGTTCTTCGGAGTTTCGGCCGGCGGATTCGTCGCCACTCCCGAAGTCGACGTGACCTTGCCCATCCGAGTCAGGAACCGGTTCGATTGGGGCAGCCGAACCCCCATACCATTCTTTGCGCCGGACCGCTTCTGGATTCAGATGATGGGCCGGGTGAAACCCGCCAGCGAGGAAAGCGCGGTGCAAGCGGAACTCACCGCCATTCTGACCGGGAACATGCCGGAGGCCATTCTGCGCAACCCGCTGACCGGGGCCGTGCGCATCGAATTGCAGCCGGGGAGCCAGGGGTTGGACTATCTGCGGCAACGCTATCGGCAGCCTCTTCTGATTCTCATGACGGTAGTCGGCCTGACGTTGCTGATGGCCTGCGCCAACCTGGCCGGGCTGCTGATGGCGCGCGCCACGGCCCGGCGCAAGGAGATCACGCTGCGGCTGGCGTTGGGGGCCGGCCGCCGGCGGCTGGTCTGGCAGTTGCTGGTGGAAGGCGCCTTGCTTTCGCTCGCCGGCGCCGCTGCCGGACTGCTGCTGGCGTTCTGGGGCGTCGACGCCCTGCTGGCCATGGTCTCGTCCGGACCGGTCGCGATTCTGCTCCAGGTGCGTCCGGATGCCCGAATCCTGGGCTTCACTGTGGCCATTTCTCTTCTGACGACATTGCTGTTCGGCCTGGCCCCGGCGCTCCGCGCGACGCGCCTGGACCTGGCTCAAGGGATGAAAGAGGATACGCCGCCGGCGCGCGGAAACCGGCGCTTCGGGCCGGTGAGAACGCTGGTGACGGCGCAAATTGCCGTAGCCCTGCTGTTGCTGGCGGGCGCCACGCTTTTCGCGCGCAGTCTCGCCAACCTGCGGGCCGTCCCCCTGGGGTTCAACCCCAAGAACCTGGTTCTGTTCGGCCTGGCGCCCGGGCGGAGCGGTTACGATGAGGTCCGCGGCTATCAACTTTACGAGCGTGTGCTCGAGCGCCTGAACCGGACGCCGCGCGTAATCGGCGCCACCCTGTCCGCGGACACGCCCATCAGCGACTTCGGTGACAGCGGTGAAATACGGGTGGAAGGCGGCGATTCCAATAGCGCTGCTCGAACCATGATCAACTATATCGGGCCGGGCTTTTTCGACGTTATGCGGATTCCGCTGGTGCTGGGGCGTGGCATCGACCGGCGGGATACGGGCAGCGCTTCGAAGGTAGCCGTGATCAACGAGACCTGCGCCCGGCGCTATTTCGGTGCTGGATCTCCCCTCGGAAAGCGATTCCGCTGGGGGAATAAACCCGATTGGGAGATCCAGGTGGTAGGTCTGGTCAAAGACGCGAAATACAAACAATTGAGAGGCGATTCGCCGCCGACCGTCTATTTCTCCTACATGCAGAGCCAGCGCGGCGGCTGGCACCAGCAGATGGATTTCGAGGTCCGCGCCGCCGGCGATCCGGCTGCTGTTGTGGCCGCCATCCGGGCCGCGGTTCGCGAGGTCGATCGCACGCTTCCGCTCTCGGACGTCAAGACCATGGAAGCGCAGATCGACGAAGCGCTGGCGCAGGAGCGGCTGTTTGCTTCGCTCGTCACCCTGTTTGGAGCCATCACGCTGGTGCTCGCGTGCGTCGGTCTATACGGGCTGGTGGCCTGGTCGGTGGCCAGCCGCACGCGGGAGATCGGGCTGCGGATGGCCCTGGGCGCCGACCGGCTGGGCGTCCTGCGCATGATCCTCGGCCAGGTGGCCCTCACCACCGCGGCCGGGCTGGCCGTGGGCGTGCCGGCAACGCTGGCACTGACCCGTGTGATCGGGTCGCAGCTCTACGGCATAGAAGCGCACGACCCGTTGAGCATCCTGGCTGCCGCCGCCGGCGTCGCGGTCGTGGCCATGCTGGCAGCCTTTTTCCCGGCCCGCCGGGCCATGCGCATCGACCCCGTGCGCGCGCTCCGGTACGAATAGGTAGCGCCGGCCATCTTGTCGCCGGTGTTCGTCAGTGCAACGTTTCCAGGAACTCGCCGGTGGACGCGTCGATGAACACGGACAGACCGGAAGTCCCCAGCGATTCGCCCCAGATCATCCGCCAGGCGGGATTCGGGTACTTGTTGTTCTTCTCGAGCAGCATCGAGATGGTCATGTGCGGGTTCTTCTTCTCGTAGTCGCCCGCTTTGCCGAGCGCCGTTTTGTAGGCCGCGTCGGTATCCACTTTGACGGCGGCGATGAGGAAAGGCCGGGCCTGGCCGTTCAGGTCCTCCTCCTGTCCCGCGAAGACGCCCTGGTGCAGGTTGCCCGGCGACTCGACAACCGAATACGTGTACGGCCGCGTGCGTCCCTTGCTGGCGGACGCAAACGTGGCTTCCCAAGCGCCCGCCTCTCCGGGGACCGAGGGGACTTCGAGGAGGTGAATGCTGTTCATCTTCAGCACTTGCGCGTCGGGCGCCCACGACCGGACCACCTGGTACATCCTGTAAAGCGCCACCTGTCCGGTGATTGGCTCGGCGGGCTTGGGCGGTTCCTTCTTTTCAGCCGTTGGGGGCTGCTCCGAACAGCCCGTCAGAATCGAGAGGAGAGCACACCCCAATATCAACGAGAGCTTTCTCATAAGCACCTGACCGCCATTTTAACAGGCGTCCTGGTGGCGCCGGCGGTCTTGCCGCCGGCTGGTTCCAATCCGGACAACCCCACCGGCGGCAAGACCGCCGGCGCTGCCAGTTCACAACGCCCGATGCTGCTACGTGCCATAATAAAGGCCAGTAACGGGAGGCTCTATGTCCCCAAGAACCTACGCGAGAGCGATCGCGATTGTTGCGGCAGCGGTTCTCCTGCTGCCGCCGGCTTTCAGCCAGACCAAGGGCGGAGCGACAACCACGCCCGTGGGAGGTGGCACCAGCACAGGCACCGGCACTGGCACTGGAACCGGCACCACCAGCATTCCCGGACGGACTACGCCCTCCATCAGCACCAATCCGCAACCGGCTACCCCGAACACACCGCAAAGCATGCCCCTGCCTGTTCCGATCAGCGGCCGCGTCATGGTCGATGACGGCACCCCGCCGCCCGAGACCGCGGTCATCGAACGCGTTTGCAATGGGAGCACCCGCGCGGAAGGCTATACCGACCGCAAGGGCTACTTCACCATCGATCTGGGCATGGACCGGGCAGTGATGCAGGACGCCAGCACCAGCGGCGGAAGCTTCAACGGTGCCGGAACGGGCTTTCCCGGGCAGGCCCAGATGTCATCCGGCATGGGTGGAGGGGCCATGTCCGATCAGCGGTACTTGAACTGCGACCTGCGCGCCAACCTCCCCGGCTACCGCTCGCAAGTGGTGAGCCTGGCCAACCGCCGTGCCATGGATAGTCCCGATATCGGCACCATTTTTCTTCACCGCCTGGGCAACGCCGAAGGACGCCTCATCAGCGCTATTTCGCTGGCGGCTCCCAAGGACGCCCGCAAAGCGTTCGAGAAAGGCTCGGGCCTCGCGAAGAAGCAGAAGCCGGACGATGCCATCAAGAGCTACCAGAAGGCGGTGGAAATCTATCCCAAATATGCCGCCGCCTGGTTTGAATTGGGGAAATTGCAGGCGGCCAAGGGCCAGGCGGATGCCGCGCATCAATCGTTTGACGCCGCCGTCGAGGCGGACCCCAAGTATTTGAATCCCTATCTGGAACTTTCCCGGCTGGCCCTGGGGGCCAGGAACTGGCGGGAACTGGCCGATGTCTCCGGGCGCGCGGTGAAACTCGACCCGTTCGACTATCCGCAGGAGTTCTTTTTCAACTCGGTGGCCAACTACAACCTGCAGAACCTGGATGCCGCGGAAAAGAGCGCGCGCGAGGCCGAGAAGCTGGATACCGAGCACCACTACCCGCAAGTCTCGCACCTGCTGGGCGTCATTCTGGCTCAACGCCAGGACTACACCGGCGCCGCCGGCGAGATGCGCAACTACCTGAAGTTCGCGCCAGGCGCCGCGGATGCAGCCACCGTGCGCGGGCAGTTGGACCAGTTGGAAAAGCTCTCCGCTCAGAGCGCCCCGCCCAAACAGTAGGAGTGGGACGGACCATCGCCTTCGTGGCCTGTCAACCCCGCTGCAACGGCCTCTATCGGCGTGGCCGGCGTTTCACGGGAGCAAAGCTACGGAAATTGAGGTTCCCGGAGGCGCCGGGGAGCTTGTACGGCGAAGCCGCGCTTCTCGCGTGCGGTCCGATCACGCTCTGGGCGAGGATTTCGACCTGCGTGGCATTTCAACTTTGTTCCATCGTGCGCTCGATGTAACAAGGAATAGTCGGATCGGCTGTATCCTCCGGCGCCGTTCGTATTTGCGTCTCTTACTGCTTGCCGTGCTTCAGCTTTTCGCGCTGTTCCTTCAGCACCGCTTTGCGGCTCAGCTTGATTTTGTTGCCTTCGAGCGCCAGCACCTTCACCAGGATCTGGTCGCCTTCCTTCAGCT
>JBEKSR010000092.1:0-22490 GCA_049516835.1 Bryobacteraceae bacterium
GCTCACATAGCGCTATCCAGCGTCTATCCCTGACTCGCAGACGCGGCTCGAATCACTGGCGGCCGGACAACGCACGGCGAAAGTCCGCAGGATTCATCCTGTAGCCCCGGCCGCCGCAACGATCCCCGATCAAGTCCCCTTCGCACACCCGCAGTGTCTTTGCCTCTGCTGTCTCCGCGCTCTCTTAAGCCCCGCACGAGTACTCATTTCTCCCAATTCTTCTCCGCGTTTTTCTCCGCGTCTTCGCGGCTCCGCGTCGAAGAATTGGCTTCGTTTCGCAACTCGCGCACAACCACCACCCGCATCCCCGCCCGTTCCACCGCCACCGCCGCCGCGAATCCCTCCCCTGCGTCGATCGGTTCCACCGTCCATTCCCCGCCCAGTTCCGCCCCCGCGCCGTAAAGTCCCACCCCTCGCGCTTTCAATTTGGCTTCGATCCGCGTCCAGCGGCGGAAGAAGTCGCGCTCGTCGAGATCCTCCCGCTCGCTGGGCGGAAAGAACCGCTCCGCGATGGCTGCGTACTCGGGCAGCGGCCGCACCCGCTCGATGTCCACTCCGACGTCCACCCCGAGCGCCACCGCCACCAGCGCCAGCTCGTGCGACCGCGCCAGGTTGAACCTCACTTCGGGGGCGCCCCGCAAGTAAGGCTTGCCTTTCTCCGCCACCGCAAATTCCACCGGCACCCCGGTCACTTTCTCCAAAATGGCGCGCAACGCCTGGTGCGAACGCTCCTGCCGCAGGGCCGCCGTCTCGCCTTCCAGCCGCACCAGCCAGACGTGCACCTCGCCCGCCTTCAGCACGCCTGCTCCAGGTCCTCCGCCAGCGCCGCCAGAAACTCCGCCTGGCTCCGCTCAATGTAGAAGTGGCCTCCGGGAAACAGACGCACCGCGAAGGATGCCGTGGTCTGCTCCGCCCAGGCTTCCAAGTGCTCCCGCCGCACGTTGGAATCCCCGGCGCCCCCGTAAGCGCGGATCGGGCAATCGAGCGGCGCGTCTTCCGTATAGGCGTACTTGCGGTACAGCGCCGCGTCCGCGCGCAACGCCGGCAGAATCGCGCGCATCAGCGCCGGATCGTCGATCAGATCGTCCGGGATCCCTTGAAGCCGCTGCAACTCGTCGAGAAATTGCTCGTCCTCAGGCGCCGGCGGAGGAGTGTAATTGCGGCGGAACTGCGGCGCCCGCGCGCCCGACGCGACCAGCAGCTTCGGAAGCGGCTGGCCGCGACGCCGCAATAGCCGCGCCAGCTCGAACGCCACCGCCGCTCCCATGCTGTGCCCGAAAAACGCGAACGGCTGCGCCAGGTACGGCCGGATGGCATCAGCCAGCGCCGCCACCAGGGGCTCCATGCGCTCGAACGGCGCTTCGGCGATGCGCGCTTCCCGCCCCGGCAGCCGCACCGGGCAGATGGCAGGGAACGCCCGTGCCGGCGCCCCGCCTCCTGCGTGCGGGAACCAAAACAAACGCAGCCCTTCCACCGCGTCCGCCCCCGGAAACCAGGCCGAAGCCGGCGCCCGGTTTCGCAGCCGCAGCGCCAGCAGACGGCGTCTCTCGGGTGAGAGAGTTTCGAGAACTGATTTGGGGGGCAGGTCGGGGACCTGCCCCACGCGCTTCCGCCGCAGCACATCTTCGAGGAATTCTTCGAACGGCCCCACGCCGATCCCCGCGGCATACGCTACCGCGGCCGCGCGCGAGGCTCGCGAAATTGTGCCCCAATGCGCGCGATCTTCGAGCAGACGCCCCAACGCCTCGCGCCACGGCCCCGTCGCCTGCGGCGGCACTTCCGCCACCGGCACCATCTGCTCGTCCAGCCGCGTCTGGTACCTCGCGATTGGATTGACCGGCAGCAGGTATGGCACCCCCATCATGGCCTCCGGGATGCCGCCCACATCGCTCGCCATCACCGGCACGCCGCGCAGCATGGCCTCCACCACCATGCGCGAGCGCGCCTCGGCCCACAGCGACGGCACCAGCAGCACCCGGGTCCGGGCCAGCAGCGCGTTGATGTCGTCCACCGGCTCGAGCATCGTTACGTTGGGTTGCGCCCGCAGCGCCGCCTGGTCCCGCTGGTTGGTGCCCCACATCGGGACGGCCGCAAACGCCGTCTCCGGGAAGGCGTCCGCCAGCGCCAGAAAGATATCGATTCCCTTCACCGCGCACGGGTTCACCAGCGTCGTGAATTGGTTGTCGAACCGCCCAATCTCCGGCCAATCCCCCGGTTCCACCAGCGAGATCGGCACGTGCACGGCGTCGATGCCCGCATGTTTGCGGATGTAATCGGCCACGTACCGGCTCACCCCCACTACCCCATCGGCCGCGCGGATTCGCTCCGTCTTCAACTCGCACGGGAATGCGCAGTCGGGGCCGAACGGCAGGGCAAGCGTGGCGCGCGCCAGGTAAACCACGCGGGCGGGGGCGCCCTCTGGGCCCGCCCGCAGCGCAGTTTCCAACAGCATCTGCGCCGGATCGTCGGTCGAGGCCAGGATGATCTCCGGATCGAACGCCTCCACCTGGCTTGCGAAATGGGCCCGCAGGTTGGCGTGGGTCACGGTGTGCACTTCCACGCCCGCGCGCTCGAACGCCACCACCCCGCCCTCCGCCGACGTGGGCGTCACGCCGCGCGCCGCCAGTTCCGCCAGGAACTGCCGATGCTCCCGCTCGCCCGGCACCGCGATCCGCGCCGCCACCCGGCAGGCATGCCCGCGCGCCGCCAGCGCCTCCATCAGCAGCCGGTTGGATTTGTCGCCTCCGCCGTGGGCCGGATAGTAGAGCGAGTTCTGCGCCAGCAGGATGCGCATTAGTGACGCTTCCTTAGCCGCTGGAGCAGCAACGCGCGTCGCTCGGGCGAGAGCGACTCGATGGTCGCCCGCTCCGCGCCGGCCGCGGCGCCGGGCCGAAGCGAGCGCAGGAATTCCTCCATCTCGCCGGCGTCCAGCCCGCTCGCAAAGCGCCCGGCCGCCAGCCGCGACGCCGCCGATTCCTTCTCGTACGCGCTCCGGCTGGTCAGCAGCTCGCGCAGCGCCGCTACCCATGGGCCAGCATCGTTTTCCGGCAGCACCGGCTTGGGCAGCCCGTGCTCGTCGAACACCGGCTCGTAGCGCTCGATGGTCTTCACCGGAACCACGTACCCTGTGCCGCGCTTGGCCTCCTCCAGCCCGCCCGAATTGCTCGCCACCACCGGAATTCCGCGCAGCATAGCCTCCATCACGATCAGCCCGAACCCTTCGTACCACAGTGCTGGGTTCAGCAGCACGCGCGTCCGCGCCAGCACTTCATCGATGTCCTGCACGTTGGGCAGAAAGCGTACGTTGGGCAGCCGCTCCAGGGCGCGCCGGTCCGCGGCCGTGGTGCCCCATCCCGGCACCACCCCGAACTCATACTCGGGCAGCCGCTCCGCCGTCTCGAGAAAGATCGAAATGCCCTTCACCGCGCAGGGATTGATCATGAGGATCAAGCCCCGCTCGAAATTCCCGTAGTTGGCGAACGGCCCCGCTCCGTAGATCGGCGGATGGATCACCGCCGCCGCGCGGCCCAGCGCGCGCGCGATGTAGGCCGCCATGTGCCGCCCGATGGCCACGATTCCCGCCGACCGCGCCACCAGCTCCGCCGCGTGCCGGTCGGGGTTCCAACTCGCCGGGCCGAACGGATAGAACTGCGGCGTATGCGCCAGGTAGACCACGCGCCCCGGGGCCGAATGGTGCGCCTCGCGAACGAGCGCGTGCCCCAGGTCCTCCGAGGACACCAGGACCCAATCCGGCCGCCACTCGAGAATCTGTTCGCGCAGCGCCTGGACCCGGCGCGATTGGGCCCCTCCGCACACAGTGCGGCATTCGTGCCCCGCTGCCGCCAGGTGGCGGAGCCAGACCAGGTTACTGCGTGTGGACCCGCCTTGCGGCGGATCGTAGGACGCATTCGCCGTCAGCAGAATCCGCATGCGCTAAGAATCCCGTTCCTCCGCCAGCAGAGCCCGCACCTCTTCGTCCGACAGCTCTTCCAGCTCCTTCAACAATTCCCGGTAGTCCCCGCCCGCCTGTTCGATTTCTTTCAGCTCGACCGCTTTGGCCAGCTCCGCCACCGTGAATGCGCCGCTGTACACGACTTCGAGCGAAAGCTCGACGCCATAAATGTGCCGCACGCGCGAAAGCAACTGCACGGCCAACAGCGAATGGCCGCCCAGCTCGAAGAAGTTGTCGTGGATGCCCACCGCCGGAAGGTTGAGCAGCCCCGCCCACAGTTCCGCCAGCTCGCGCTCGAGCGGCGTCCGCGGCGGGGCTGGGCCCAAAGGGCACCCCGCCGGCGCCGGCCGCCGCGACGCCATTCGAATGCGCTCCAGAATCTTGTTCGGATCGCGTAATTCGGTGGCGATTTTCACGTAGTCGATGCGCGTGGGGGAAAAGGGGTCAGACGCATTTTTGCGAACTTCGCAAAAATGCGTCTGACCCCTTTTCCCCAGCGACTCCAGGAACAGCGCCGCCGGGCGGTTCCGCTGTCCCGCCACGAACGGAATCTCCACGCGCGCCAGGCCCCGCTCCTTCGCGATCTCACCCAGCCGCGCCACCATGCGATGCTCGACGCCCCGCCCCAGTACCCGGCAGCTCAGCAAAAAAGTGTCCGCCACCAGCACACCACCCGCGCAACGGAAGATGATCACACCTGTCAGCCCGTAGCTTCCGAACCGGTCCTTCACGTCCACCGTGAGACATTCGGCCTCGCCGGAGGCCAGCAGCGCCTGAATCTCCGCCTCGGTGCGCCGCACGCAACTGGCATTCATCTGGTTGGTGCGTTGGGTGAGCTGCGCCACGCGCGCCAGTTGCGCCGGTTCCATGGGGGCGATCCCGACTTCCAACTGCAAAGACGCCAGAAACTCCTCGAGGCTGGCCGACGCGCGCTCCGCCTTGATCCGCTCGGCTTGCTGCGCGTACAGTTCCGGCCTCCGCCGGTCCTCTTCCGTCACGCGCGCCCGGTCGAAGGCCCACACGTGCTTGAGGAACTCGGGAATCTCCTCCGCCCGCGCCGGCAGCGGCAGCGCCAGCGCCTCGGGGCAGCCGGCCTGCGCTTCCGTCGACTCCTTGGGGTTATCGTCCACCAGGATGAAACTGTCGAGACCCAGCCCCAGTTCCTCGGCGATGGAGGCCAGATTGGCGCTTTTCGGTACCCAGTTCACGCGCCGCGCGACGAAATCCTCCAGCCGCAAGGGCATTTCCGGGTGGGCGCCGAACGTCTCCGTCACGTCCTCTTCATTGTTCTTGCTGGCCAGCGCCAGCAGCATGCCCGCGCGCCGCCGCTCCGCCATGAACTCCTGCAACGCCCTTCGCGGCGCGTCCACCACCACGCCCCGCGGGCCGTCTTCTCCGCAGATGCCCGCCCACAGCGTCTCATCGCAATCCAGGGCGATCACCTTGAATGGCGGCGTCGCGATGGCGTGGATCTGGCGCGCGATGGCTGTCGCTAGCGCCACGAAGAATACCGGCGTGTAAGGCACGTGGCCCAATTCGTCGCCGTGCGGATCGTGGCGCTCCGCCACCGGGTACAGCGCTTCGACATCCGAGGACGCCATCCAATGCACCTGCGCCAAGTCCCGGACCCCTTCGTGCAGAGCTTGCTCGGTCTTCTCAAACTCGCCGGCATGCTTCGGCGACGGCGGACAGATCGCCAGAATCAGCGGGGCTGAAAACGATGCCGCAGCCGCACGGATCGCCTCAGCCAGCCGCCGCACGCGTTCCTCCAAGCCGGCCGCGCCGCCGTCGCGCAGCCAGTCCTCGAACCGCAGCAGTCCCACATTGAACCCGCCGCGATTGAGGGCAAACAGTCCCGCCGGGTCCAGCAATTGCTGGAAGAGCTGGTTATAGCCCGCGAATCTGATTTCGTAATCGAGCCCCAGTTCCCGCGACCAAAACTCCAATCCAGGCTGAATGGCTTCGGCGGTGAAGGTGGCGCTGATGGCGATCGCGCGATCGTCGTGCGGCATGAAACTCCATTATAGAAGCCCGCCGCAACGCTATCTCGAGTCTCCTACTGCTTCCCGAACATGGCCGCCGCGCGCTTGACCATCTCCTCGTGCGAAACGTCTTCAATATGGGTGGCGATGCCCCAATAGTTGCCGCTCGGATCCATGACGCCCCCGGTGCGGTCCCCATAAAACTGGTCTGCCGGCTTCCTCACCGAGGTCCCGCCGGCCTGAACCGCGCGCTGGTGAACGGCATCCACATCCTCCACGTACAGGTAAAGCGAGCAGGGCTGCGCCTTCCAGTCGCCCATCGCTGCGCCCATCATCAGCTTCGAATCGCCGATCTTCACTTCGGCGTGCGCTACCTTGCCGTCCGGGAGTGCCAGACGGGCCAATTCCTGCGCGCCAAAGGCCTGTTTCAGAAAATCGATCAGCTTGGGTATTCCCTCTGCCACCAGATACGGCGTGACGGTGTGAGAACCGTCGGGAATAGGTTGCACACTACGTTTCGTTGCTCCGGTCATGGATTCCTCTCCTTATGAATCCATGAGAGCAAACCCGTCGCCGAATCGCAAGTGGGGCGCTAAGTACCTGTGATGGCGCTCCGCCGCTCCATGAGAACCACGTCTCGCCAGCGCCCATCCATCGACCCCAGGCGTTCGCGGACCCCTACCACCCGGAACCCGGCTCTCTGGTGCAGGGCGATGCTCGCCTGGTTTTCCGGAAAGATGCCGGCCTGCAACGTCCAAATCCCGTGGCGTTCGGAAGCCGCCACCAATTCACTCAGAAGCTGCCGTCCGATGCCCCGTCCCCGCGCCCGCTCGGCCACGTACACGCTGACCTCCGCCACGCCGCCATACACGCACCGGCCGGAGACCGGGATCAATGCCGCCCATCCGAGCGCTTCGCCCGCCGCGCGGGCCAGCAACCGGCAGTGCTGCAAATGGCCCGCGTTCCACCGCTCCCAATCCGGAGCCGACTTCTCGAAGGTCGCGTTCCCCGTGGCGATGCCTTCCAGGTAGATGGCGCGAACCGCATCCCAGTCGCTGGCCGTCATGCCCGCGATTTCGACCCGCGGCTGAGCGAAAGCACTCATACAACTCAGTTTATGCCCCGGCTTCTGGCCGTGCGCCGTAAGACCACCGCCCTACAGGAAATCGCCTGTCGGGCCGATAAGGATGTTGGAGAAGAATATCCGAACGTGGAGAGCGCTCCCGGACAACCCGCTCACCGCATGAAAGTGCTGGTGGCGGAAGACAATCCCGTCTTTCAATCCATGCTGCGCGCCCTGCTCACCAAGTGGGGTTACGATGTGGTGCCCGCGCGCGACGGCCTCGAGGCCTGGCGAATCCTGGATTCGGCCGGCGCGCCGCGCCTGGCGATTCTCGATTGGATGATGCCCGGCATGGATGGCGTGGAGTTGTGCCGCCGCGTCCGCAGCGCTGCCCGCGAGCCTTACATCTACATCCTGCTGCTGACCGCGCGCACCGAATCGGAGGACCTGGTGCAAGGCATGGAGGCGGGCGCCGACGACTACCTCACCAAGCCCTTCAACGCCCACGAGCTGCGCGTGCGCCTGCGCGCCGGCCGCCGCATCCTCGATCTACAGGAGGAACTCATGGCCGCCCGCGAAGCGTTGCGCGATCAGGCCACCCACGACGGCCTCACCGGCCTCCTCAACCGCACCACCATCCTGGATGCACTGCAGATCGAGCTGGCCCGCGCCGCCCGCGAGCGCCGCCCCGTGGCCGTCCTCATGATAGATCTCGATCACTTCAAGCTGGTCAACGATGCGCACGGTCATCTGGCCGGCGACGCGGTGCTGCGCGAAGCCGCCCGCCGCATGAAATCGTCCGTCCGCCCCTACGACTCCATCGGCCGCTACGGCGGCGAGGAGTTCCTGATCGTGCTGCCGGGTTGCGACGCCCCCACCGCCCAAGCCCAGGCCGAGCGCTTCCGCGAGGCCCTGGCCTGCGAACCCATCGCCATCGGCGGCCAATCCATCCGGGTCACTTGCAGCATCGGCGTTTCCGGCTCGACCGGCCTGTCGGTATTCAGCAGCGACACCCTGGTCCGCGATGCCGACCTCGCCTTATATCAGGCTAAACATCGCGGCCGCAACCAGGTGGCGCAGGCTTCCGCCTGCGATGCCGGCATGGTCGGCGCCGGCTAGTTCGGCGGCTTCTGTGGCGTCACGCTTTCCGTTCGAGCTCCGCCAGCCGCCGCTTCAGTTCCGCCATTTCGCGCCGCAGTTCCGGCAGCCGCGCCAGGTTGGCTAGTTGCTCGAGGTGCTGCTTGAGCGGACGCGCCGGCGTGCCCCAGACGGTTTCTCCCGAACGCACGATCTTGGAGGTGAGCACGCCGCAGCCCGACCCCAGCACCGCGCGCGATTCGATCCGCGCCTTGTCCCCGATCCCCACCTGCCCGCCGATCACGGCGTAGTCTTCCACCACCACCCCGCCGGAAAACCCCGTCTGCGCCGCCACCACCACGTGCTTCCCGATGCGGCAGTTGTGGGCCACGTGCACCAGGTTGTCGAGCTTGGTGCCCTCGCCGATCTCGGTCACACCCAGCGCCGCGCGGTCCACGCACGAATTGGCGCCGATCTCCACGAAATCGCCGATCTCCACCCGCCCCACCTGCGGGAACTTGTGCCAGCGGTCGTGCTCCATCACGTAGCCGAACCCGTCCGCGCCGATCACCGCGCCGGAGTGCAGAACGGCGCCGCGCCCAATGTCCACGTTGTCGTACACCGTCACGTTGGGGTGCAGCACCGAGCCCTCGCCCAGCACCACGCGCTTGCCTACAATCGATCCGGCCCCGATGCTGACCGCCACCCCGATGCGCGTTCCGTCGCCCACCACCGTGTGCGGGCCGATGTACACCAGCGCGCCCATCTCGACGTCCTTGCCGACCACCGCCGTGGGATGTACGCCCGGCTTGAGCTCCGCCGTGGGATAAAACCGGCTCATGGCGCGCGCGCAGGCCGTGCGCGGCTCCGGCGCCCGGATCACGGTCCGATAGCACGGACTGGGCCACTCGAGGGGCACGATGAGGCATCCCGCCGCCGAGCTTTCCGCCTGCTGCGCGGCCCTCCGGCTCCCTACGAACGCCAGCTCGGAAGTGCCCGCCGTCTCCAGCGGCGCCACGCCCGCCAGTTCCCTTTCGCCGTCGCCCTCGAAGGTCGCGCCCAGCCATTCCGCCAATTCGCGAACTCGCATGCCTCATCATATCGCCGCGGGCGCGCCGTCGTATCATACGAATTCATGCCCATCGATCCATCGGCCGTGGTCGCCCCCACCGCCCGGGTCCATCCCGATGCCGCCATCGGGCCCGGCGTCAGAATCGGCGAATTCTGCGTTATCGAAAGCGACGTCTCCATCGGCGCCGGCTGCGCGCTCGAACCCTACGTTTACGTCAAGCGCTGGACCACCATGGGAGAGCGCAACGAAATCTCCGCCGGCACGGTCCTCGGCACCGGCCCGCTGGACAAGAACTTCGCCGGCGCGCGCAGCTACCTGAGAATCGGCAACGGCAACAAGATCCGCGAGCATTTCACCATCTCGCGCGGCACCGCCGCCGAGACCGCCACCGAAATCGGCGATGACAACTTCATCATGACCTCCGGCCACATCGCCCACAATTGCAGAATCGGCAGCCACACCGTGATCGCAAGCTGCGTGCTGCTGGGCGGGTACGTGGAAGTGGAAGACGGGGCGTTCCTCTCCGGCGGCGTCCTGGTGCACCAGTACGGGAAGATCGGCCGTCTCGCCATGATCAGCGGCAACACCCGCGTCAATCTGGACGCCCCGCCGTTCTTCACGTACGCGGGCTTTCAGATCGCGCCCAAGGGCCTCAACCTGGTGGGTCTGAAGCGCGCCGGCTTCAAAGCGCCCGGCATCAGCATCCTCAAGAGCGCCTACCAACTGCTCTACCGCTCCGGCCTGAAGCTCGAGGACGCCCTGGCGAAAATTGAAACTGAGATCCCCACCCCCGAAACGCTCCAGCTTGTGAACTTCATTCGCCGCAGCGAACGGGGGATCTGCCGGGAGTAGCGCCCAGCCGTCCCCGCATCTCCTCCAGCCGGATCAGGTCCTGGCGAACGTGTTGAGGTTGACGCCGCGGCGGAATGCCGCGAAACCGTGGTCGGACAGAGGGTGCAATTCGGTGACAGGCAACGAAACCCCCAAACTGTGGAGGTTTCCCGTCCAGCCACCGAATTGCTGGATGCCGGCTCGCCGCCAACCGGTCACCTGACCAGTTTGGCCGTGTTATCATGAACCAATGAAGAGCCGCGTGGTTAGCGCGACGGAGTTTAAGGCAAAGTGCCTCGCTTTGCTGGATGAGATCGACCACCAGGGCGACACGATCACGGTCACCAAGCGCGGCCGGCCGGTGGCTATGGTTGGGCCCGTCAAGAGGCGGCGGCTATGGAAATCCCCCGAGGGTCTGTGGGCTGGCAAGGTGCACATCCCGGAGGAGCTGCTGACCGCCGATAGATCGGAGTTGTGGGAAGTTCTCCGCCAGGAATGAGGACAACGGTCTGACCCCTCACCTTTTGCTTGACACTCACGTGCTGGTCCGCTGGCTGGTTGATCCCAAGAGGCTCTCGCGGGAACAGTTGCGCGTGCTCCGCGGCGCGGTCCGGCGATGCGAACCGCTGGCGCTGAGTGCCATCACGCTGCTCGAAATCGCCGTACTGTTCGGCGAAGGCAGTACCCGGCTGAGGGTCCCCGCCCAGGAACTCCTCGCCGCCCTCGAGCCGGGGGCCGGATTCCGCATTGTCCCCATCGACGCCGAGATTGCCGCTGAGGTCGCCGCTATGGGCGGCGGTCTGCGGGACCCGGCTGACCGGGCTATCGTCGCAACAGCCCGCATCCATCGTTTTCGGCTGGTGACTTCCGATCAACGGATTGTTGAATCGAAGCTTGTGCCGGTGGTTGAGTAGTCGCTTGGCGAGAGCCGGTCGCGAAGGGCTTGAAGCTGCTCCAGGTCCTCGCGAATCCGCGGCGCCTCCTGCCCGGCCGAAGCGATGAGCTTCTGGATGGTCGCGACCAGACTGTCGAGACGCCGCATGGCGTCCTTTTCGAGCTTCAACAGCGCGCCGTTGACGATCTCTTCCCACTGCGACGTCAACCGCGAAAGGTTCATGAAGACGACGTCGCCCACCTTGCGCTCAAAGTGCCTTCCGACGATGCCCCGAAAGATGGTCATCGGTACCAGGAAAGACAGCAACTCCCAATTGCGATCGAAGATCTTCCCGACCCTCACATCCGGAGACCGTGGATCCTCCGCGTTCAGATCCATCTCGGTGGTCCGGAGAGGAACACCCAGCGTCTCGAGCGTTCGCTCGGACAGCCGGTTCCGGAAATCCTGAAGCGACTGGGAGAGCTGTCGGCCAACGCGCTGCAACGGTTCGACGAACTCGCCGCGGTGCTTCTTCGAGAGCGCCGATATTTCTTCGGTGACGCGCGCTTGGAGCCAGTCGTCGAACCGCTCGGTCGCGATGAGCAGGCTGCGCGTCCAGGAAGGGAACTCCTTCTCCAGGCCGATCAACAGCCGCTGGCGCGCCGGCGTCTCTTCGTCCCGCAGACAGCGTTCAAACGTGGAACGCGTGGCGCCCGTGGCGTGGCGGACGATCAGGCGCAGGCCCAAGCGTGTGTCGTCGATGGCTTCCTTCCGGCCCAGAATCTTCAAGCGCAGCTCTTCCCGCTCGGAGTCCGCAATCTCCGCCGACTTGAGCGTCAGGTTCAAGTAGCCGGCGCACTCACCGAGCAGTGAGTCCAGCTTGTGTCGAAGGATGATGTTACGTTGCTCTGCTGGCTCAGCCTGGATATGACACAGGAGATTCCGATCGAGTTGGGACCGGAGTTCCTCGAACCCGGCGCGCGTCGAGTAGGGAAATACGGGCACGGAGCGGTTCCAATATCGCGCGAGTTGCTTCTGTACGAATTCCTGAACCTGCGCCCGCTCGCCCTCGTCCAGGACATCGACCTTGGTGAGCAGGAGCGAGATGTTCGGAGTATAGCGGCTCAGGTTCCGGATCAATTCAATGTCGTGCCGCGAGAGCGGCGGATCGACGCCGACAGCAACCAGAGCCAAGCCCACGTTCGGCAGCCATTCCAAGGACGCATCGGTGTTGTGCTCGAGGACGCTCTCCAGGCCCGGGGTATCGACGAACCGAATTCTCCGGTATCGCTCCATGGATGGCAGTTCCACGCGCACCTGGGCCACTTGCTTTTCGTTCTCGGGGTTCTCGGACTCCGAAATGAACTCGCCAATGCGGCCGAGTTCCGTGGTTTCCGTCCGGCCATCGAGAAAGCGGACCAGGGCGCGCTCTTCCGGCCCGTATTGAATTTCGGTAACCGCGGTGGTGACGGGGATCACACCGACCGGCAGGAGCGCCTTCCCCAGCAAGTGATTTAGAAAACTGCTTTTGCCGGCCTTGAACCGGCCCAGAACCGCGATGTTGAGAATCTTCTCCTGGGCGAAGGATTGGCAGCTCTCCAGAAACTCTTCCAGGGCGCCGATCTGGTAGCGCCCGCAGAGCGCGCGGACGGTGTTCAGCGCTTCGCGCACGGCATCTGGGGCGATTGGAATGGCTGTAGGTTCGGTCATGAGAGGAAAGCGGATAACATGTCCATCCGCAGGGGAAGAAATTTGATGTAGGGGCCTCGCTGGTACTCGGGCCTTGCCGCCATGCGGCACATGGCCAGAATCTGGCCGGGATTGCCTTTCGCCGCGGCCAGCACCTTGCGGCCGAAATCGTCGATCTTCAGAGACTCGATGCCGAACGCGCAGACGGCTTCGTCGAATAGCAATTGAGCCTCCGCGCGAGACAGAGGCTCGACCAGGATTTCCTCACGCGGATTCCACAACAGCTTGCGGACAAACCCCAGATCGGCGCGCGAAGTTGCGGTGACAATCAAGGAGACGCCCGGGATGTAGTACAGCTTTTGCAGGAACCGGTACATGCGCGGGTCGGCGTCGTGAAGGTCTTCCAGAACGACGCATTGTGGAGCGCGGCACAAGGCATTCAGCACGAGCGCCTTGAGCGCGGGACTGGTGGCTCTGGGCAGGGAGCATCCCAGCGCGGCCGCCAGGCCGGCCAGCAACTCATGCAACACCCCCGCGGCGCGAACGCGGACGAAGGGCTGCTCCGCGGCCTGAAGCGCTTCCTCGACCAGCCGCTTCTTGCCGATCCCCGCTGGCCCGACAGTCAGCCGTGGCTTCCCCGTTCGAAGCGCGGCAATGAGTTCGCGCAACTCCCGCTGCCGGCCGACGAAGGGAAGGGGCCTGACCGTGTCTTGCCGGGACTCAATTGCCTGGCGCATCCTGTCCTGCCGCCGCGTGCTTCTGGACACGGACCACGCGCACATCCGACACCGCAAACAATCCCGTGTCCATCATCTCTTCGACCACTGGGGCGAGCCGAGCCAGGTTATCGGCCGAATCCACAATCGAAATGACGATGGGCTGATCGCGGCGAGTCAGGTGAGACTTGTGCATCTCGGCTGTCTCACCATAGCCCTCGAGTCCCCGGAGTACGGTCGCGCCCGCGATTTTCATCTCGCGGCACCTGGCGACAATCACCTCGTACAGAGGTTTGTCGCCGAAGCGATCCGATTCCGAAATGTGAATGCGCATCAGTCTAGCGGGTTGTGCCTGCTGCATCGGGCGCCTCCGTTACACTATGGCTGCGAACCAGCCGGACCATGTCGACATCGGACACGACAATCAAGCCGTCCTGTAGCATACCCTCAATCGCGCCGGCCGCCGCGGCGATTTTCTCATCCGTATCGATCACGGAGATCATGACCGGGAGGTCCCTGGTGGGGTGGAAGAAGGTTCTCTTGTGCTGGTGCCCTTTGGCTCCGTAGCCGAGGATTCCCCGATACACAGTGGTGCCGGCAATCTCCATGGTGCGAAGCCTCTTCACGATGGCGTCATAGAGGGGCTCATCGTGCCACCGGTCGGCCTCGCCCATGAAGACGCGCATCAGCTTCGCCGGTCCCTGTTGGCGGCCATGCGGCAACTTGGGCTCTGGCCTGGGCGACTTGCGAGCCAGCTTGACGACATGCGTGTCCTGCACCTCAATCAGACCGTCGTTCACCATGTCATAGAGAGTTGGCAGGACTTCCTCGACCTTCTCGGCCGTCTCGATGAACTCAATCCGGATGGGTAAATCGGGGGCCAGTTCCTCGACCTTGGGCGTGTGCAACTGTTGATGCGCGCCGAACCCGGCAAACGCCCGGGTGGCCGTGGCGCCCGACACCCCCTTGTGCATGAGGAACGCCAGGATGGCATCATGAAGCGGCTGCATGTGATACTGTGCCGTCTCGTTCACAAAGATTGTGACCTTGCGCGCAGGTCCTTTCGTTAGCATGGAACCTCCTGTCGAAATCATGATTCCAGGTCTCCTACCGGCTCTCCCATAACGGATTCCTTCAACTCGCCTTCACGCGCCGGCAATAAGTGGCGCGGCATGAAGCGAGCGTTCGCTACTACGGTCGGAATTACGGCGCTGGCAATGACTGTCGCCACCAGATGGGAATATTGGTTCTGGTCGATGATGCCGTGATTCAGCCCGAACAGGGCCGAGATGGTGCCGAAGGTCAAGCCGGTGGACATCATCAGTGAGTAGTAAATACCGTCGTGGCCGCCGTACCCAAAGGCTCGCACGGTGGGCAGAAGGCCGGCCAGCTTGGATACCATCTTGGCGAAGAACAAAGCGACGAAAACAAGCGGGGCTGCGATAAGAGCTGGTACCGAGACAAAACTGCCCGCGCGGATGAAGTAGAAGGGAGTCAGGAGTCCGAAGGTCAGCGTGCGCAGCCTTCGGATGAGAAAGTGGTCTTTGCCCACGGTCCCGGCCAGCACCATCCCGATGACATAAGCCGGCAGCACGGCCTCGCTGCCCGACCAGGCGGCCAGCCCTCCCATGGCGAACAACAGGAGCAGAATGTACTTGGTCTCCAGTTCGGAAACGCGTCCGCCGTAACGCTCGAAAAACCAGGGAGTCGCGAACGGGAGCGCCGCGAACACGGCCAATGACGCCACCAGGAAGACCACCGTCTTCAGCGTAAACGGCGAAAAGATGAGACCCAAGGCAATCACCGTGGCCAGGTCATTGATGAAGCAGGCCGCCAGAATCGCCTTGCCATACTTGGTGCGGTTGAGGCCGAGTTCGAGCATCACGGCGTAGACTACCGCTACCGATGTGGTGGAAAGCGCCACTCCGCCCAGCCAGCTTGCCCGCCAGGACCAGCCGAGCGCATAGTGCGCCACCGCCGCCGCGCCAAGGAACGGAGCGGCGAATCCGATGAGACCGACCGCCGAGGACTCCTTCCACTTCTCGCGGAAGACGCCGGGATCCAGTTCGGCGCCAGCCAGAAATATCAGGACGACGGAGCCGGTTCCCGCCAGGAAAGTGATCCACCGCGCTTTCGCGTCGAGCGCGTTGGCGCCCGCCACCGCTCCGATAATCAACTGAGCGGCCACGCCGACCACGATCTCGGAGAGCGCCGTCGACACTCGCATCCAGTTGGCCAGGAGGACAGCCACCAAGGCCAACAAGAGCCAGAGCGCAGCGCCAAACCACATCTGATCCATGCTCAGATCTCTGTATCTACCTGTCTTGTGGTTTGCCTGGGAGGGGATATTGCCGGACACTCCCACAGCGAAACACTGTAGGAGTTATTGGCCGTTCGGAACGGCGTAATGCGAACTCCACCGCTACCATCAGTATACACGGGAGCAGCGTTCCCCGGCAACCGTAACTGCTTCCGCAAATCGATGCGCTTCGGCCTGCCTCTCCAGAGGAAGCGGGATCGACCAGGAGGCCTCGGATGAGAACTTGACCGACAAGGCGCACGTTTCGGCCGTTCGCTGGCACGTCAACTGAGCCAGCGCTCCGACTGGTGCGGATCGGGTCACTGTGCCATAGGGTTCGAAGCGTTCCTGCACACGCTCGGTGATCCACAACACGCGCCGATTGGTCAAAGCTACGAGATCGCCAGGCACGCGCGATTCCCATCGAAATATCCAGTGTCTTCGAATCTTCTTTGTAGCCGGACTGAAAAATCGAAACAGCACGCGCTCGCCGGCATCCAGTTCGAAATACTTGGCATTGCGAAACTTCAAATCGAGAAGTTCGCCGAACCCAAACGGGCCGCCTGGACTCCCGTCGGGTGTTCCCGGAAGATATTCCTCGCGTAAGACACTGAGGAATTCTTCAACCGAGCGCGCGCTGCGAGTGTTGTAGGGGAGCTTGTGTTCGCAGCCCTTTTCGACAAACCGGAGCCATCCGATAAGCAAAATGTGTCCCGCCTCGACAAACAGAAGCTCCTGGAGCGGTATGCGGATGACGGGCTCCCTCATTTTCGGGTGAGGAAGGATGACGATCGCTTGGCCGGAGAGTAATAAGATGCGGGTGGGGTAAGAGGATCTGCCGAACCAGTCCGGCTCGTCGCGCGGGAGGAACAGGCCCAACCGGAAGCCACTATCGCCCGCTGGAATAGGGAAGTCCGCGGGCACGTCCTCAAGCGATCGAATCAGATAGGCGAATATGTATTGGCGAGAATCGACTTCGCGCATATTCGCCGTCACCGTGTAGCCTCCGGCTGCGTAATGATATCCAGATCGCGCTGAATCGTTTCTTTCTCCAGCGGGGTTGCTCCCCCGTGCGCCGTGATGCGATCCAAGTGAGCGCGGTAGCCATCCGCGTGCGCATCAAAGCGCCGCTGTAGCTCGGCCAGCATCCGCCGGGTCCAAGCTTCGAGCATCCTTCCGTAAGAGGAAAAGGCCTCCGTAACCGTGGGGCCGATCTGGGCGCGCAACCTGCTCTCGAGCCGGCGTTTCGCCTGTCCTTTCCACACAGTCACCCAGATGTTTGGCCGAAGGTGCAGATCGAGCGTCCCGAGATCCATGCGCGGCATTTCCTTCAAAACGGAACCCAGTTCGCCTTCACTCGGGACATCCTGTAAATCGAGGGGCTTGGCCGTGGTCTGCAAAGCCTGTGCGAGCTCCTGGGCGAGCGCATCCAACGTTCCGAAGGCCAAACGGGCTTTCTCCGCGGCCACTTGCGCCAGAGTATCCGCGACCATCCGCCCGATCCCGGCGCCTGCATGGCTGTTTTGCCGCCACCGTTCCAGGATTTGAGACGCGGCAGCCGGCAAGCCTGCATCGCCGAAGTTCCGAATTCCGTCGGTAATGTTCCAGCAGATCTCGCGCGCCGCTTCGAATCGGCCAGCCGCATTGCGCAACTGCGCGTCCACCTCGCGCAGGCTGGAATTCTCTCCGCCGGGCGCCATGTCCGAGCGCTCCAGACGCACCTTCAGCGCGGTCTCTACCGATTCCCGCAACGTCCCGATCTTTCGCCTCACCGACTCTTGCGCCAGCTCTCGATGGCGGCCATACAACGGCAAAATTTCCTCTTCCAGCCAACGTTCCAAGAGAGACGAATGCTCTGGCTTCACGCTGACCGGATGAACCGGCAGATTCAGCCCAAGCTGTGTCTGGATGTGGCCGGCAATGTATTTCGAGGCCCGCACCCGATCTTCCGGGGCCAAGAGGTCGGCCTTGCTCAGCAGGACGGAAGCCGGCACGCCCGCCTCGTAGAGAGCTTGAATGGTGCCCAGGTCGTCCTGCGTGAGCGTCGAGGCGGCATCGATCAAGACAACGCCCAGATCGCAACGTGGCAGGTACACCAACGTTTCCACCGCACCCGCGGTTGCCAGGGAACCTAGGCCGGGTGTATCCACCAGGACCACTCCGTCGCGCAGCCGCGCCGAGGGTAACTCGACGATGATCCGAGTGACATTTTGGGCATTTGCCGGATTGAGCTCTTCGGTAACGAACTCCGGCAGCCGGCCTATGTCAACCTGCTCGGAACTCTTGTGAGCGAACCAGACCGAAAGCTTTGGTTCCGTTCCATAGGCCAACCTGGTCGGCACCGCGGTGATGGGATTCACTCCTACCGGAAGGACATCCGATTGCACAATGTAATTCAGCAGGGACGATTTCCCGGAGCTGACTCTGCCGAACAGCGCAATCTCGAAAGCTTGACTTTCCAGACGGTCCAGAATCATCGAGAGAGCCGAACGGAATTCGACAAGACCATGCTGGTTGACGACCCGTTCCAACCGCTTGAGCAGGCCAATTTCATCTCCAGTATGTTCCAACCTTTCGAGGCGGGTCTGGAGGTCCTGTCCCAACCCTTGTGCGAGATACTGGTTCAGCTTTTCCGCGGCGGCTGTCATCTCTCCCACTACGCCGTTCAATTCCTGGACCTTGGAGTCGGGAACCTCACCGTAGCCGCGCATCCGGCCCGGCGTGCATTCCTCGAACGCAATGCGCACAAACGCAAGAGTCACGCGGATGGAATGAATCGAACCGAACTCCGCAACCGGCGGCTTGATTCCCTGACTTGCGAGCACGCGCACCATTTGAGCGCGAAGCCGGGCCACGTAATCCTGTACGACCTTGGCTTGCGCCGGAACGATGTCGCCCTTGAATCTTGGGAACGGGGATTTTGAGCTCGCGGCCGATAGTACTGCCTCGATCTCCGATAGCAGCTTGTCAGCGTACTGACAGCTCGTTAAGAGGTGCCGCTTCTGGGAAGAATTGAGGCCGTCCTCCGGGTCCGTCGCGCGCATTGAAGCTCTCTCAGCCTCCTGGGGTTCGACATGGCGGGAAGATCTGACGAGAGATGTTGGCCTGTGCTCCGCCGGAGGAACCCCTGGTAGGAGTTATCTTCCCCTGGTGGGGCGGTTTAAAAGGCGAACTCCAACACCCGCTTTCATTATCAACCTGATGGGGAACCTGGTCAACCGGGGCAATCTGCGACGGTATTCGAGCATGATCAATGGGCAGGCGAGCACCGCCTGCCCCACCCGCTTGGTATGATTCGATGACGATGGCAGAGCAACCAGATCGGCCGGACCGCGAGATCTCGCACCGGCGCGCTTTGGGGTTTGTCGTTTTGTTGGGAATCGTGAGTCTGTTCGCCGACATGACTTACGAGGGCGCGCGCAGCGTCACGGGGCCCTTCCTGGCGGTTCTCGGCGCTACCGGGACGGCCGTGGGCATTATCGCCGGTTTTGGCGAACTGGTGGGGTACGGTCTTCGTCTCGTTTCGGGCCTCATCAGCGACCGTACCCGGCGCTACTGGGCGATCACCATTGCGGGCTATGTCATCAACCTCCTGGCCGTCCCGCTCCTGGCGCTTGCCGGCCGGTGGGAGGTGGCGGCGGGTCTCATGATTGCGGAGCGTGCCGGGAAGGCTATCCGTAACCCGCCGCGCGATGCCATGCTGTCCCACGCCGCGTTGCGGTTGGGCGCCGGCTGGGCGTTTGGGCTTCACGAAGCGCTCGATCAGGCCGGAGCGGTGATCGGTCCCTTGATCGTGGCGGTTGTCCTTCATGCGCGCAACCGCTATCAGGACAGTTTTGCCATCCTTCTGATTCCGGCCCTGCTCGCGCTGAGCATTCTGATCGGGGCCCGAATGCTCTATCCTCGCCCCCAGGAATTGGAATCGGGCGAGTCTCAACCGCCATCGTCCAAATGGCCTCGCGCATTCTGGCTCTACCTGATCGCTATCGGGCTGGTCGCGGCTGGCTATGTCGACTTCCCGTTGATCGCTTATCACTTTGAAAGAAACGCCGTCGTGCCAAGGATTTGGATTCCCGTCTTCTACTCGGTGGCGATGGGTGTCGACGCGTTGGCTGCACTGGTGTTTGGCCGGTGGTTCGACCGGGCCGGCATGGTGGTCCTCGTCCCCGCGATCTTGGTCTCATCTCTGCTCGCCCCGTTGACATTTCTGGGCGGCTTCTCGGTTGCACTTCTCGGCATGGGCGTATGGGGCATTGGGATGGGCGCCCAAGACTCGATCATGCGTGCCGTGATCGCGCGCATGGTCTCGCCGGACCGCCGTGGCTCAGCCTACGGCCTGTTCAATGCATGTTACGGCCTGACGTGGTTCCTGGGCAGTGCGCTCATGGGGGCGTTGTACGATCTTTCCGTCCCGTCGCTCATCGCGTTTTCAGTCTGCGCCCAACTCCTCGCCGTCCCGCTCCTACTCCGCCTCCGGGATCGGACACCATGAAGATTCTCATCGTTGCCGACATTCACCCCAACCTCGAGGCGCTGCAAGCGGTCCTCGCAGAATCGCATGACGAGATGTGGGTGCTCGGCGACCTGGTGAACTATGGTCCGAATCCCAGCGAGGTGGTGGATCTGGTTCGCTTGCATGCCGCGCTGGTGGTTCAAGGGAACCACGACTATGCAATCGGCAACGGATCGGACCCACGGTGCTCGAACGCTTTCCGGGAGATGGCACGCGCGATGCAGGAGTACACGGAACCCCTCCTCGACGCGGATCAGAGGGCGTTCCTGCGCAGTCTTCCGCGCACCGCGGCGCGCACAATCGACGGGTATCGATTCTTTCTTTGCCACGCCACCCCTGCGGAGCCGCTGTTCAGGTACTGCCCCGCCGAGCCCGCGCTGTGGGCGCCGGAGATCGAGGGATTACAGGCCGATATCGTTCTTACGGGGCATACGCATGTGCCCTTCACGATGAACCTGGAAAGGCTGCGAATCGTGAACCCAGGCAGCGTGGGGCAGCCCAAGCATGGCGCTCCCATGGCCTGCTATGCCCTGTGGGAGAACGGCCGCCTGCCTCTTCAGTCTTGCCACTATCCGGTCGAGGAGACGGTCAAGAAGATTTTCTCCCTGCCGGTCCCGGTGGAAATTCGCAGCCAGCTCGCGGCGGTCCTGCTCTCGGGATTTCTTCCCGGCCGCGGCGGGCAGGTTACGATATAGTGAGAGCCAACCGTAATCATCGAAAAGGAGTGATTCATGACAGAGATCGTTAAAGTGAAAGGCCGCGAGATCCTAGATTCTCGGGGCAACCCGACCGTGGAGGCAGATGTCGTCCTCGCCGATGGCAGCTTGGGACGCGCCGCTGTGCCGTCCGGCGCCTCGACCGGTGAAAAGGAAGCGGTGGAGTTGAGGGACGGCGATAAGAGCAGGTACGGCGGCAAGGGCGTCACCAAGGCCGTGAGCAACATCAACACCGCGATCCGCAAGGCGGCGATCGGCCTGGACGCCTCGGATCAACGGGGTATCGATGCGGCCATGATCGGGCTGGACGGAACGCCCAACAAAGCCAAGCTGGGCGCGAACGCGATTCTGGCGGTATCCATGGCCGCCGCCCGAGCGGCCGCACACGCGCATCGCCTTCCGCTCTACCGGTACCTGGGCGGCGCCAATGCGTGTCTGCTGCCGGTCCCCTGCATGAACGTGCTCAATGGCGGGAAGCACGCCGACAATACGGTGGATTTCCAGGAGTTCATGATTGCGCCACACCACGCGCCCTGCTTTGCGGAAGCGATCCGCATGGGGATCGAGACCTTCCACGCCCTGAAACAGGTGCTGCGCGGCAAAGGCTACAGCACGGCTGTCGGAGACGAAGGTGGTTTCGCGCCGGACCTGAAATCGAACGACGAGGCCGTGGAGTTGATCCTGGAAGCCATCGCAAAAGCCGGGTACAAGCCTGGCGAGGACATCTCGATTTGCCTCGATCCCGCGGCCAGCGAGATGTGGGACGACGGGAAGTACGTTCTCTTCAAGTCGACCAAGAAAGCCATCACGCCGCAAGAGCTGATCGGGATTTGGGAGTCGTGGGTGAATCGGTATCCCATCATTCTGCTGGAGGACGGCATGGGGGAGAACGATTGGCAGGGGTGGAAAGACCTCACTCGGACCCTGGGATCGCGGATTGAGCTGGTGGGCGACGACATCTTCTGCACCAACCCGCGGATTCTCCGGGAAGGAATCGAGAAGGGAATCGCCAACGCAGTCCTCATCAAGCTCAACCAGATTGGCTCGGTGACGGAAACCCTGGATACCATCGAGCTGGCGAAGCGCAACAACTATCGCTGCTTCGTGTCCCACCGTTCCGGTGAAACCGAGGACACGTTCATCTCCGATCTGACGGTGGCGACAGGAGCGGGTCATATCAAAACCGGCTCCGGATGCCGGAGCGAACGCGTCGCGAAGTTCAACCAGTTTCTGCGCATCGAAGAGCAGTTGGGAGCGCAGGCGCAGTTTGCGGGGCGGTCGGGTTTTGGGCGCTGACCGCCACCCCGCGTTGAATTCCGACACGTCTATCTCTTATACTGAGCATTCGGTTTCTCTTCGAATAAACTCGTCCAAGTCCAGGTCCCCGCGAGCAGACCAATGTCGTGGGGTGGCCGGGCAATTCCTTTAGGAGGAAATGAATCAATGATCCGAACCGGTTCGGTTCTGCGCGCTCTAATCGCTCTGTTCGTCCTGGCGCTCTGCGCTCCCCTGATGGCCCAAGAGACGGGGGCGGGCGAAGCCAGCCTCAAGCTCCCGAGTCTCAGCACAGTCTCCTTCCTGGGCGGCATCAGCGGCAGCAGCCTGCTCATGGGCGGAATGGTGGTCAGCTTCCTGGGCTTCGTCTTCGGCCTCATCATTTTCGTCCGCCTTCGCAACCTGCCGGTCCACAACTCCATGCGCGAAGT
>JBEKSR010000093.1:0-32556 GCA_049516835.1 Bryobacteraceae bacterium
TGGGGCATGCTTTAGCTTGGAGCGCCGGGATAAACCGGCATTGAGTAGCGGATGAGAGAGCCGTACAAGAAAGGCGTAGCGAGCCGTCTTGGCCCCGAGTCATGCGTGGTCAGCCGTAAGGCAGGGCACGAAGCGTTGACAGGGGCACAGGCAGGGCGGGCGATTGAGCCGCGGAATGGAGCTTATTTCAGGGGGCCGACGTTGTCAAGCAATGCGGAAGGCGAAAGGATGGGTGTCGTTAAGCGCGAGACGGCCATCACCCTGCGCGGTCGAAGACCCCGGACATGCCTGGAAACTCAATGCGCGAGAACCGGGAGACCCCAGCGGCGCCCGCTGCGTGAAAACAGCGACCCCAGCGGCGCCCGCTGCGTGAAAACAGCGGGCCGGAGGGAGAACGCGATGAGCGATGAGTCCTTCATGCACGCGGCTGGGGAGTCGCACGACTGCGTAGTACCGGCGAAGGCCCCGAACAAAGGTCCGCAGGGATCGGCGGAGGGGCCGGAGGGAAGGCGGTTGATCCAGGAGAACACCGTGGAGGCCAACCCGAGCCGGATGCAGAGTCGGGAGATCGGGTCACGGGGCCTCACAGGTGTGCGGGAAGCAGCAAAGAAGGATAAGGGGCTACGGTTCACCGCCCTGCTGCATCATGTGACCGAAGGACTGCTCCGGGACAGCTTTTACGCGCTACAGCGGCAAGCTGCGCCGGGAGTGGATCGAGTGACATGGCAGCAATATGAACAAGGCCTGGAGGCGCGCATCAAAGACCTCCATGGGCGGGTTCATCGGGGCGCCTACCGCGCGCAACCATCACGGAGAATCTATATACCCAAACCCGATGGACGGCAACGTCCATTGGGAATCGCCGCCGTGGAGGACAAAGTGGTTCAACAGGCGGTGGTGACGGTCCTCAACGCGATCTACGAAGAGGACTTCATCGGTTTTTCGTATGGGTTCCGGCCAGGAAAGAGCGCTCACGACGCATTGGACGCGCTGACGGCGGGGATCGTGTGGAAGAAGGTGAACTGGATTTTGGATGCAGATGTCCGCGGCTTTTTCGACAATCTCGACCATGGGCATCTGCTGCAGTTTATCCAGAGACGTGTAGGAGATCCAAGGGTACTGCGGCTGATCCAGAAATGGCTGAAAGCCGGAGTATCGGAGGATGGGGAGTGGTCGGAGACGAAGGTGGGGACTCCGCAAGGGGCGGTGATCTCACCGCTTCTGGCGAACATCTACCTGCACTACGTACTCGACCAATGGGTGGTGTGGTGGCGCAAGCGATACGCGTGTGGGGACATGGTTATGGTCCGCTACGCGGATGACTTCGTCATCGGGTTCGAGCACCGGAAAGTAGCGGAGCGATTCCTGGAGCAACTGCGGGAACGGCTGCGAGAGTCCGGGCTGGAACTGCATCCGGAAAAGACGCGCCTGATACAGTTCGGGCGATTTGCCATCGAAAATCGACAGCGGAATGGGGAAGGGAAGCAGGAAACCTTCAACTTTTTGGGTTTCACGCACGCTTGCGGAACCATACACAAGACGGGCAAGTTCACGGTGTTGCGGAAGACAATCGGCAAACGAATGGCAGCCAAGCTGAAAGCCATTAAAGCGGAACTGCGCAGACGAATGCACGAGCCGATCAAGGACACCGGAGACTGGCTGCGCGCCGTGGTGCGGGGCTATTTCAACTATCACGCTGTGCCGGGGAACTTTCCCCGGTTGCGGTCGTTTCGGCACGATGTCATACGCAGTTGGTGGCAGGCTGTGCGGCGGAGGGGGCAACGGCCTCTCCGTCGTGAAGTGTTTGACCGGATCGTCGCTCAGCATCTCCCGGTTCCCGCGATAGTACACCCTTATCCTTTGGAGCGGTTTTGCGCCAGTCATCCGCGATAAGAACCGTGTGCGCTAATGAGCGCCCGCACGGGTCCGTGCGGGGGGTGCCGGGCAACCGGCATCCCTACCGCGACCTGATCGATCACGACGAAGTCGATGGGCGTCTTTCGGGGTTCCAGCTTGAGGCCGAGCTGCTGCACAGCCGCGAAAATCGAAAGGCCGCCTGGATCGGACGCGGCATCCGACGGCGGCTGCGTCCCACCTCTGCCGCCGCCCAGACCTGGCGCCATAATGCCTGCCGTCCTCGCGGCATTGCGCAAATCCTCCATGGAGAGGTCCAACGCCACCTGGTAGCTTCCTTTCAGCTCGGTCAGATCCACTACCGGGCGGTCGAAAAAGCGCGAGAGCGTGTCGGCTAACGCCGCCAGGGTCATTTTGGCGGCTTCGAGGTGCATGGTCCCGCCCGGCCCCATGGACATGTGCGCCGTGCCGATTTGCCCGCCCGAGATCGACACCTGGGTGTTCTCACCTCTGCCGCTGACGCGCACCTGGGGATTCGCGTCATCAGCCGCAGTGGGCGCGCCCCCGCCGGCCGGCGCATCGGCGTCGGGCGGGGACTCTTTCAGCTTGGGCCCGTTCTTCCCCACCACCAGCGCGTACACCGCATGTTCCTTGCTCTCGCGATGCACCTTCAGCTTGAACCGTTCCGCCAGCAGCGCCTGGAGCATCTCCGGCACCTGCTCGCGGGAGGCGCCCTCGGGCAGCTTGGCCAGCACGTCGAATCTCTCCGACGCCATCCAATCCGGGCCGGAAATCTGGTATGGCTTCACCCGGTAGGCCACGCGAATCAATTCCGCTAACGACATGAATCCGATATCGACCCTGGCCGCGTCGATCTTCATGCCAACATGCATCTGGCCCGACAGAATCTGACTCCGGTCGAGCGGCGCGGCCGGTTTGACGGACGCCACTTCGAATGCCGGCCCAGGCGCCGGAGTCTGGCCCAGCGCCGCCGCCGCCAGCACCAGGCCGGCGCTAATTCTCCGCACAAAGCTGTTCCACATAATCGATCTTCCCAGCTTACCTGCTTTTGTGGCGCGGACTTCAGTCTGCCGTCTCCGCGCTCTTGCGGAGACGTTTTGTGGCGATCTACCCGATGACGTACACCCCGTCGAAGTCGGCAAAGTAGCATTCCACCGCCAGCGGCGGCTCACTGGCCCGCAGGAACTCGGCGGCGCGTACGGCATCGGCCGTGACCACATCCATCGGGGCGCCAGGGTAGGCGCCGCACTCCCCGTGAGCCACAACCAGCACGCGCTCGGAGCCGTGCAGCCGCATCGACGTGCGGACCATGCGCAGGACGAAGTCGCGGTCCGTGTCGCACTCCGGCGCCGCCAGCGATTTCACCCCTCCGGGGATCTTCACCTGATCGAACGTCACCACCCCGCGCCGCTTCAGAAACTTGCGGACCGCCATATCGAAGCGGGCGTCGAAGCAGGTGATCACACAGGCATCCGCCTTGTAGATCTCCCGCGGGGAGTCGAAATGGAAAACTTTCTCCATGGCCATCACGCAAAAGCCGGCACCAGCTTGTACCCCCGCTTGATCAGGTGCGGCGTGTGCTTCGCGATATCGGCGAGGAAAACCCGCGGATCCGCCGGCGCGATCCGCAATTCGGAGGCCAGGCCATATTGGATTCTGACGTGATCGGCCGACAGCACCAGGTTGCCCCGATCGTCCGAAATCGGCCCGACGAAGGTGATCGCCTCGTAGGGGATCTGCCGCCGCCATAATCCGCCGCGGATCAGAAGCCCCTCCCCGGTGGTCTTGTAGGTTTGAGGATATGCGCAAATCAGCAGAACCAATAATACCGGCCCGGCGATCCAGTAATTCACTCCCAGCAAAAGCACGATAATTGCCAGCGCGATCGCCGCCGCCATCCACCAATCGATCTTGGCTTGATGAGTCATACAGTTCTCCCGCGGAGGCGGCCGGACACTCGCCGGCCGCCAGGACGACACACAGTTCATCCCGCTTTCCGCTTGGATTTGATCTCCTCCAGCAGGCGGTCGATCTCCTCCTGCTTCTCCATCGCCCGAAAGCGATCTTCCACGTTGTCGGCCAGCAGCTCGGACTTGGCCTGCGCCGCCGCTTCGCTGTGGTGCACCTTGCTCTTCATGCGGTCGAAGGCGGCCGCGTTCGAGCCATCGCCGATGTTGATGCCGGCGTCGGTGGCCTTGCCCAGCGCCCGCGAGCGGCGGTGCTGCGCGATCAGCATGTCGCTCTTCGACTGCGCCTCGGCCAGCTTCTGCCCCAGCTTCAGCAGCGCCGTCTTGAGATTCTCCACCTGCGTCTTCTGGTCCTCCACCTGCTGCCGGAAGCTCTCCGTGCTCGCCTTATAGCTCATCGAGCGCTCCACCGCCGCGCGCGCCAGGGCGTCGTCGTGCTTGTCCACGGCCAGCTCGGCGCGGCGCATCCATTGCCGCTCGTTCTCTTCGTTCTCCTGTAGCTTCTTCTCCAGCACGTGCTGGTCGGCTATGGAGATGGCCACCTGGGTCTTGACCTGGAGCAACTGATTCTGCATGTCCAGAATCACCTGCTTGATCATTTTTTCCGGTTCTTCGGCCTTATCGACAAGGTCGTTGATATTGGCCCGGATCAACGTTGAGACTCTCTCTAAGAGTGCCATGGGGTTCTCCTCTCTTACCTGCCTGCTTACTTACTGCCCTCCGCCTTTCGCCGGGTTATCCGGCTTGGGCGATTTGTCGCCGATCGTCCGTATCTTCGAGAACAGCTCGCTCAAGGGCATGCCCGAGAGCGTCTCGAACAGGGCGGGGACCTGCGCCGCCATCTTGGTCAGGTCGCCCGTGACCTTGTTCAGGCCCGCGGCGTCGCCGCCCGTGGAAACCACCGTGATGCGGTCCACGTTGGCCAGCGGCGCGGCCAGAGCCTTTACGATCTCGGGCATGCTGCTGAACAGCCGATCTATGACGGCCGCCTGGTTGTATTCCTGGTAGGCCGCGGCCTTTACGTTCATGGCACGGGCCTCGGCGTCGCCCTTCTTGAAGATGATCTCGGCTTCCGCCTCGCCTTGCGCGCGGATGGCCGAGGCGTGGCCTTCGGCCTCCATGATCAGGCGCTGCTTCTCGGCTTCGGCCAGCGTCTCGATGCGCTGGCGCTCGGCTTCGGCCGGCTTGAGCACGGTGGCATTCAGCTCGCGCTCGCGGCGCTGGATTTCGGCGTCCTGCACCTTGACCTGGTGCTCTTTCTGCACTTGCTCGATGGTGACTTCCTCGGCGCGCACCTGTTGCAGCATGACGTTGGTCTGAATGTCGTAGGCTTTATCGGCCTGCGCCTGCTGCTTCTTCACCATCTCCAGGTAGGCGGCCTTCTTGACCTCGAGGTCGCGCTGCGCTTCCGCCTGCTTGGCCTGCGAAAGCGTCTCGGCCTGTACCCGCTCTTGGTCCGCCAGAGCCTTGGCGACAGCCGATTCGCGCGAAGCCACGGCTCGCCGGATGGCGGTATCGCGGTCGGCCTCGGCCGTGGCCACGTCGGCGTCGCGCTTGATCCGCGCCACGTCCGGCCGGCCCATGTTGGTGATGTAATCGTTCTTGTCCCGGACCTCTTTGATGGTGAACGAAATCACCTCGAGGCCCATCTTGGTCATATCGTCGGCGCAGGTGGACCGCATGCGCTCGCCCACCATCTCCGGCTGCTTGACGATCTCTTCCACCGTGAGCTGGCCGATGATGCCGCGCAGGTGGCCTTCCATCACCAGGCGGATGAGCCCCTCGCGTTCGTCGGGCGACTTGGTGAGAAACTGTTCGGCCGCCGTGAGAATCGATTCCGGATCCGACTTCACTTTGATCTGCGCTACGGCTTCCACCGTGACCGCCACGCCCTGCCGCGTGTAGAGGTCCTGCTTCGGTGCGACGTCGAACGACATCAGCTCGAGCGACAGCCCACGGGCGCTCTCCACCATGGGGAAAATTACGGTGCCGCGGCCCTTCACCACGCGAGTGCCGCGGAAACCATATACGATGATGGCCTCGTGCGGTCCCGCCTTGCGGAACAGCTTGGCGAACATGGCCATCAGAAACAGAATCGCCAGAATCATCAGACCGGCGATCACAAACGTTGTGTTTTCCATAAAGTTGAACTCTATCTCCCGTTAATTTCTTGGCTCCAGCTCGCCCGCCGGGTCTTCCCAGGGGCGGACATACGCAATTCCTTTCTCGTAGCGCGTGACCATTACCTCCGCGCCTTTGGGGATGGCAATGCCATCCTCGCTGCGCGCGCCGGTGACGTGGCGCGTGCCTTCCTGCGAATAAATCAGCTCGCCGGTGCCGCCAGGCCGAATGGGAATGCTGATGCGGCCCAACACCCCGGCCATGTCGTAGTCGGCCGGGTCGAGGGCCTCCTCGCGAGACATTAAGACCTTGGCGAGGAACCAGAACACCACCGCCGCGGCGCCGATGCCGCTGAGCGTGGCTATCCCCAGCGCCAGAACAACCCATACGTGGTAGTACCGCTCCAGCAGATACCCCGTGCCCCCGAACCAGGCCAGGAAGGCGGCAATGGTGCCGAAATTGAACCACGACAGATCGGCGCGGCCTCCGCGGGCCACCCCGCCCGCATGCGCGTGTGGCATATGAACGCCGTGGTGAAGATGCAGATGGGGCAAATGCAAGTGCACGCTGCCGGCCAGAAACGCCAGCGCGCTCAAGCCGAACCCGACCAGGAAACAAATGAGGTAGAAACCGGACCAGGTCATGAACGCCTCCTCGGTTTACGATCCGGCGCTGCAGCCGGCGCCTTCAGCACCTCGATCAGCCGCTCCGCCAGTCCCGGGTTTTCCAGAATGGTGCCCAGCAGCATCAGGCACATGCGCGAATCGGCATGCCGCGCGATGGTAAGCAGGGCATGGTGCAATTCGGCGTCGCGCCTGAAGCGCTCGGCCCCGCCGACCAGCCAGAGGTCGAGCTTGTCCTCCAGGCCCCCGAGGTCGGAAATCAATTCGTTGGAAAACCCCTCGGGATCGTCCACCAGGTAACCGGGATGCACCTTGAAGAAGCGCGCCAGCAGCATGCGGCTCGAGTTGGTGAGATGCGGCCGCGCGCCGCTCTCGATCTGGGAAAGATAACTCTGGCTGATGGACTTGCCGAGATCCTTCTGAATGAGCCGCGCCATTTCGAGCTGGGAAAGCTCCCGGTCGAGCCCGCGCAGCGCGCCCTCGACCTCCCGCAGGTACCGAAGTTTTTCGCCGAGCCTCATATTGCAATCTGTGATTACTATATTGCATATTGCGATGGTTGTCAAGAGAAAAATTGCGAAAAAATTTCCTTTCCCGGCTCCTGTAGGATGGAGATGAATTGACCAATCGAAATATGGGTATGGCGGCCACCGTTTCCGCTTACATCGCGCGTACCCAACTGGGCGCGCTTCTCAAAGAGGCGGCCCAAAACAGAACGCGCTTTGTCATCACCAAGAGCGGCAAGCCGACTGCCGTGCTTCTTTCGATTTCGGATTTCGACGACCTGCTGGAGGAAGTCGATCCCGAGTTCAGGAAAAGCCTCACCGCCGCGGCACGCGAGCACCTTTCCGGCAAGGCGGTCACGCTGAGGGACTACTTGAAACAGCGGCTGGCGGGGCGCCGCGCCGGTTAATCCCTCTCATTCCTCTCCCACCGGGCGCTTCGGAGAATCCCAACGTGGCGCGCGCTCTCAGCGTGCCGTGTCCGCACTCCTGCGGACACGTTCAGTCGCCGGCGAAACAGGCGTCCCCACGAGTGGGGACGCAGCACGCACGAGTGCGTGCGCCACGGTTTATCGCCTCCGCCCGAAGCTCCGCCCCGGGCTCCGCATGGGCGGCCTGGAAGGCGTCGGCCGCGGCGCGGGACGGTAGCTGGGCCGCGGCGCCGGGGCAGCGTGCGGCTCTTCCGGACGGCTCCCGCTTCCGAACCGCTTGGGACTGTGGTCGGCGTTGGGATCGCGGGCCCCGGGGGAGGCGTACTTCGAGTCGCGATACGATCCCGGCTTGCTGGCGTACTGCGAATCGCGGAAGCCGCCGCCTTGCGCATAGGTGCTCCCCGAGTAGCGGTTCTGCGTGGCCGTGCCCTGCGAGCCATACTTGGGCGCGCTGGCGCCGGGCTCCTGCCCGTAGTAAGTCTGGCCGCGGCTCTGGTAAGTGCGATAGCCTTCCCATTCGCCGCGCTCCACCGGCTGGTAGCCGTGGTTGAATAGCAGGTCGCGCATCAGCGCGTACTGGCCGTAGAAGACCCAGAAATTGCGCCCGTCCCGATGTTCCCAGTAGCCGTATTGGTTGGAGGCCTGCGTGGGCGGGGCCATGTAGGCAAATCCCGCGGGTTGGGCCACGTGTTCGGATTCGGAGTCGTACCGGCCGGCGGGCTTGTGCTCGATGGCCATGCCGAGATCGTTGCGCATGGCGTCGTAAGTGGTCCGCGGAACGCCGACCCATTTCTCCTCGGAGGTGGTGGCGCCGGTCTTGGCGGAAACGTCGGTGAGGTGGGTCCGCACCGTGCGGATTTGCTGGTCGTATTCGCGCGCATTGCCGATGCCGCGAACCTCCATATCCACCAGCAGCTTGTCCCACGAGTCGTATAACTGGCCGCTGAGCGACTGCAGCTCGCCGGTCTTCTGCGGCAGCGTGGCTGCGGAAGTCTTGAGCGAATCCGCGGCGGCTAACAACACCGCGAAATCCAGCCCCGCGTAATTGCCTGCCGCCGCCTGCCGCCGCGCCGCGTCCGTGGATTGCCACAGGTTGTCGCTCTGGGTTGCGGCCCCGCGCACCGTGGCCAGGCGCGAATCGAGATCCGCCTTCTTCTCGGGCCAATCGGTTTCCGCTTTCTGGACAGCGGCGGCCACCGGAGCCAGGTCGAAGGCGTGGATGGCGTGGTAGTCCCGCTCCATTCCCTGAACTGTCTGCGGCAACTGCCGCTTCCAGTCCACCCACTGCGCCGCTTCTTTTTGCACGCCCGCGGCTTCGGCTGACGCCTTGGCGCGCAGATCGCGCTCATGCGAGAGCAGCGACTCGGCCCGCTGCCGGTCCTGGCGGCGGTTCTGCTTCTCCAGCCGCGAGAGCTCGTCCATGTCGCGGGCGGCGTACTGAAGCAATCCAGCGGCCTGGCCGAAATGGTCGGTCCAATGGCCGGTCGCGGAAACCGCGCGGAACAGATCGGGTTCGGCCTGGCTTTCGCGGGCGACTTCATCCTGCGCGCTGCGTAGCTGCGTTTGCGCCGACGCCAGGGCCGCGCGGTCGCCGTCGATCTGCGCTCGCACCCCGCGCGGCAGCGCGTCCAGGCCGGCGAAGAGTACGACGACGATGAGAACCGTCAGCACGACGGCCAAAAATCGAAGTGTGGATCGGCTCATGGCTAACCCTTCACGCGCGGCCACCCCGGTAGATGGTGACATCGCCCGGATAGATCGTGGTCGCCAGTGTCACGGCGAAAGGCTCGCTTTCCGCCTTCCGGATGCCGAGCAGGCCCTTGCCACCCTGTTCCTGGAACTCCCAGTAGTAGAACTTGGCGAGATCCGCCTCGTCGCTGCGGCGAACCTGCGCCTCGCGGCTCAGCCGGTACAGCCAGGTCTTGCCGTCGAATTCGAAAAAGTCGGCGGTGTTCTGGCGCTCGTCCATTTGAGCCAGGTCGTCTTCGGATACGCCCAGGTCTTCGATGGTCAGTTTGCGTGGGTCGGTCTCGACGGCGGCTTCGACATCTTCGCCGGTGGCCACGCGCAGGGCCACGCGCCGCTCGCGATACCCTCCGCTCAGCTCAAACCAACGGCGCGGCCCGGCTTCGTACCACGCGCAGCGATCGACGGTGAAATCGAGATCCGACAAGTCGTCGCCCGCGCCGGAGACCGAGATCATGTCCCCGACACGGGCGTCCGTGACTTTGAGGTTAGCCAGATCCGGAGCCGGCGCTCGCGGCGGGGAGCCCTTTGGGCCCAGCTCCTCGGGCTTCTTAAACAGTTGCATAAGCACGATCACCAGCAGGACGCCAAGAATGGCCACCAGCGTAAGCGTAATCATGTGCCTCCGCTACCCCTTGGCCCCCGGCCCCAGTTCCTTGGGCAGCTCGGGAGGCCTTGGCTGCTTGGCCGCGAGACGTTCCTGCTTGAGCGCCGCCAGTTCGGCGTCCACGCTGTGGCCGCCGAGTTGCGCGAACTGCTTCTCCAGGTCGTCATCCTTGCCGGCCGAGGCGAGCTGGTCGAACGCTTTGGCGGTGGCCTCTTCCCGCGCCACTTTTTCCTCAAACCGGCCCAGCGCGGAAAACGCGTTGTCGGCGCTCCCCACGCCCGCCATGGCTTCCGACACCTTGCGTTGCGCCACGGCCGCGTTCTTGCGCGCTACCAGGGTGGTGGCCGTGCGCTCGCCTTCGTCGATCTTGTGCTTCAGCTCCGTGACCTGCTGCTTGAGCTTCTCGCTGGTCTGTTGCGCGCCATCGACCGCCTGCTTCATGGAAGCGACCTGCTCATCGCTCTCGGCTTTCTTGGCCAGCGCCTTGCGCGCCAGGTCCTCGTTGCCGGCGTCCAGCGCCACGCCCGCGCGGTCCTTCCACTCCTGCGACTGGCGGACGTATTTCTGGTACTCGGCGTCCAGCCGGTTGTAATTGCTCATGGCCATGGCCGAAGCCCGGACCACGTTGTTCAAGTCGTTCTTCATGTCGGCCACGGTCTGGTTCACCGTCGCCTCGAAAGTCGCGTCTTCGATGGCGCCCACTCCTTGATTGGCCTCGCCGCGCGCCACGCGCCCCATGCGGCCGAACAGATCGGATAGAAATGCCATGTTCTTCGTTCCTCTCCTTTACGATTTCAGGTCGGCGAGCAGGCGCCGCGCCGTGATGACATCCACCAGCAGGAAATGCACGCAGGAGAGAATATCGTCCTCGTCCTCCGGCCCCATGTCCTGGAGTTTGCAGAAATTGCGCGGCACCACCGTGCACGTCAGCGAGAGGTACAGGATATCGCCCGCCAGCACCGCCTGGACGGCGACCCCGCTTTCCACCTCGGTGATTCTCATTGTGTCGGGCGCCGTCTCGGAGACTGCATAACCTCGCTCCGCCAACAGCGCGTGAATGTGGCCCACTTCTGGGATGTTTGTGATTGTCATAGGCATTGGGAATGGAGTCCTTTATCGATACGCGCTCCGCTGCCCCGGAGTTCCGTGATTCTACGGACCGGGCCCCGCGGCATCCGTCCTATTGTAGCGGGACGGCCGGGGGCATAGCGCGGGCGGTCGAGCGCGCGGAGCATGGCTTCGACTTGCCGCAGGTCGCGAAGTTTGAGGTTCGTCTGCATATTGCAATTAGCAATTATCATATTGCAATCTGCGATTGTTTGTCAAGAACTAAATTCGGTGCGTTTTGAGAGGGATGCGGGTAATGCCGAGGCGCGCTTCGCGACCAGTCAGGCCTCTACCCGGTTCAGCGCCGCGTTCCACTTAACGCGCCGGCCCTGTTGCAACGACAGGTTGGCCATCTGCACGACCACCGCCGCCTGGAAGGCGACCTTCATGGGCGCGGTGGGCGTCTGGCGCGTGCGGACACACTCCAGAAAATTCTGCACGTGCAGGTCGGTAGCATAACCGAAACCCTTGGCCGATTTCCTGGTAATGGCCGGCTCGTCCTCGGTGCCCTTCAGGAAAACCTTCAGCTCTTCACGGCCAATGTCCATGCGGGCCTGGTCCCCGTCGAGCTGATTCAACTGATCGTTGGGGCGCTTGTACTGCATGGCCGCGTAGTTAATGGAAAAAACCCCGAGGAAGTCTTCCGCGTATTCGGCGATGGCCACAACCGACTCCGGCCGGTCCACGCCCGCCTTGTGCGGCTTGCCCGCGGATGCGTTCACCGCCAGGGGGTAGCCCGCGCCCATGAGCATGTGGATGCCGTCGTAGACGTGCGCGCCCTGGTCGGCCAGGACGCCGCCGGCGTAATCCGCGTAAAGCCGCCACTCGCGGAAACGGTTGGCATCGAACGGACGGTGCGGCGCCGGGCCTTGCCACTGTTCCCAATCGAGCGGTCCATCGAGCCTCGTGGCCTTTCCGCCGCCCAGATAATTGTTCAGCCACCAGGATCGGACCATCCGCACCGCGCCCAGCTTCCCGGAAGCCACGATATCCCTGCCTTCCATGTAGAGGTCGTAGCTGCGCCGCTGCATGCCCACCTGGATGATGCTCTTGGTTTTCCTCTCGGCATCCACCAGTTTGGCGCCCTCTTCCGGGGTGTGGCACAGAGGCTTTTCGACGTACACGTCCTTGCCCGCCGCTAAGGCGTCCAGCACCATCTCGGCGTGCCAGTGCTCGGGGGTGGCAATCAGCACGGCCTGAATGTCTTTGTCAGCCAGCAGCTCCCTGTAATTCCGATACAGCTTGGGATGCGTGCCGGGTGTCTTTGACGCGGTGGATACGGCGCGTTTCAGGTTCGGCTCGTACACATCGCAAATCGCGCCCACGCGCAAGGCGGGGTCCTTCTGAAAAACGGTCATTACGAACGTGCCCCGGCTTCCGCTGCCGATCACGCCGAGCACCATCTGATCCGACGGCGCGGCGGCGTGCGCCATTAGCGCTCCGCCTCCGGCAAGAAAAAAGGTTCTGCGATTGACGTTCATGGCTACCCCCTCCAATATCGTAGTCGTGTTGGAAAGCTGTGGCGGTCCCCAGTATTTGCCCAAAGGAGACATCCTTTTGCACAAATCTGAATCCGCGATACAATATGCGTACCGAGATTCGGATTTCGCCCTCGTCTGGAGAATCTGTGGGTGACGCCGGTCTTCGGGACGCATGGGGATTAGAAAGTTTTTTTGTTTTGGTTTTCAGGGGGTCGCAGAGGCGAAGCCCCCGCCGCGGGCAGAAGGGTTTGCTGCCACCGATTCACCCGATTCGCCCACGAATTCCTCCGACGAGCCGGATTTCGCAATGTTGCTGGAAACGACCGAGGTTTTGTGGACAGCGCGGTACGATTATGATCCCGGCTGGGTACTCAAGCTGCACTCTCACGAGTTCTTTCAGGCCGTCTACCTGGTTGCCGGGGCGGGAACGCTCACCCTGGACGGAACGGAGTACCCCGTAGAGCCTTCCCACGTATTCGTGGCACCGCCCGGGGTGAAACACGGGCTGAAGGCCAGCACTCGCGTGCGCACCTGGGACATGAAGTTCAACGTGCGCAATCGCGCGCTGGCCTCGGCGGTGCGCGGTATAACGCCGGTTTATTGCGCCGCCGACTCGAGTATCCGCGCGCTGTTCGAACGCATCTGGGAGGAGGGGGACGGTCAAGAGCCGCTGTATCGCGAGATGTGCGCTCTGCACCTGTTGGAGTTTCTTCTGTGGCTGCGGCGAATCAGCCAGGCGCGCAAGGCCGCCACGCCCGAGCCCAGAGCGGAGACCGAGGTGGCTCCTGCCGACAGGCTCACCGATGCGGTCGTGAGTTTCGTGAGCGAGCACATCGCCGAGCCGCTCACGGTCCGCCGGCTGGCAGGCGAACTGGGCTGCTCCGAACGCAGCCTCCGCCAGCACTTCCACGACGTTCTGGGCGTCTCTCCGTCGCAATACGTCACGCACTTTCGCATTGACCGGGCCAAGAGTCTGATCCAAGAATCGGATTGCGTTCTGAAGGAGGTCGCTAGTATCGTCGGTTTCCGCAGTATCCACCACTTCAGCCGGGTGTTTCACCGCATCACGGGCACGTCTCCAGGAGCGTGGCGCGAGTTGTATGTGCGCGGCGTTCGCAAGGACATCAACATCAATCCAGGATTCCGCAACGTGGAGTGGGTGGACTGGATCGTGAAGCGCGGTGCCTGAGGCCGCCAGCGGTTGCCGATTTGTGCAAAACCTTGTCCGGTGGCGCTAAATCTTGAAAGCATCGAAACGGCGGCTGTGGGAGTACGCTAGAGGGTCCTTGAATTGTTCCCGCGCGAGGTGGACCGAAATATTGTCAATTATTCGAACTGATTCGAACAGTCGACTGTCTGGAGTGGGCAGAAAAGAGACTTGAACATGACCAACAAAATCGGTACGTGGGTTTCGCATAGCGGAGATCGGAAGGTGTGCCGGTTACGCAAACTTTTGACTTTTGTCTGTCTGACGGTGCTCGTCGCATGTCTCGCCAGCGCACAAACTAGCGTAGGACGGATTTTGGGAACAGTAACGGACGCTTCGGGCGGCGCCGTACCTGCCTGCAAAGTGGAGGCAATCAACACCAGCACGGGTATCGGACAAACTGTCCAGACTGACGATGCGGGTTTGTATGTATTTGTCAGCTTGGCGGCGGGCACGTACAATCTGCGCATCGAACGGGAAGGGTTCCGGCGCAGCGAACAACGCGGGGTCGTACTGGACGCATCATCGCAACGTTCGATCGACTTCAAGCTCGAGGTTGGCGCGGTGAACGAATCGGTATCGGTATCGGCGACGGCACAGCAGGTGCAGGTCACGTCCGGCGAGGTGAGCCTGGTCATCAATGACGTGCAGCTGAGGCAGATCGCCCTGAACGGGCGGAACTATGCGCAGTTGCTCCGGCTTCTGCCTGGTGTAATGGCGACCGATACGAATCCCTTCGGGATGGCACTGTCGGAGACCACCCAGAGAGCCAATGGCGTCCGCAGCATGTCCATAACGTTCATGGTGGACGGCACGTTCAACAACGACAACGGCACCAACCTCAACCAAGTGGTTAGCCCGAATGTAGACGCCATCGCAGAGGTGAAGGTGGACACAGCCAGCTACAGCGCGGAATTTAGCGGGCATTCGGGCGCCATGGTGAACGTGGTGGGGAAGAGCGGCACCACACAGTATCATGGATCGCTGTTCGAGTTCGTGCGGAATGACGCATTCGATGCCCGATCATTCTTCGCGACGAGAGTGGAGGAACTGCGGTTCAATGATTTCGGCTGGACGCTGGGAGGTCCGCTCTACGTTCCGCACAAGTGGAACACAGGCAAGAGCAAGCTCTTCTTCTTCGCCAGCCAGGAATGGAAGTACAGCCACCAGGGCACGACGAACGTGAACCTGGTGCCGACGCTGGCCGAGCGCCAAGGCAACTTCCAGAATGACACGCTTCCGTCTCCGGTGGACCCGGCGACGAAGGTTCCTTACCCGAATCGAATTGTCCCGTCTTCGGTCTGGTCGCACAACGGCCCGCTGTTACTGAACGTCTATCCGGCGCCCAACTTCGGCGGCTCTGGAGGGAATTACGTGGTCACGGGTATGAATGTGTTCGATCCGCGATCGGATCTGCTTCGATTCGACTACTATTTCTCGCCCACAATTCAGATGACGTATCGACTGACGGAGGGTTCGAACCTAATCGTGCAACCGTTCAGCGCCAACAACTTGGGGATAGGACCGGGAACGCGGACCCGGCCGGGGTATCTCGAATCGGTGAGCCTCTCCGACACCATTTCGCCGAGCGCGCTGAATTACTTTACCTTCAGCGTGACGAGAGACAGTATCCATGGAACCATCGTTGGCGACCAGCAAAGCCGATCACAAACGGGCGTCGACTTCCCGCTGGTGTTTCCGTCCAACCGGTCGAACGTGATTCCACAACTGTCGGTAGCGGGGTATGCGTCGATAAACACCTACGACCGGGTACAGCAGGCCATGGCATATTTCGTCTGGCGCGACGACTTCAGCAAGGTGGTGGGCGCGCACACGCTGAAGTTCGGTGTACAGATCGCGCATGGACGCCGCAATCAGGATACCAAGGCGCACGACGAGGGCACCGTCACCTTCAATACTTCGGCGAAGAACACTACGGGCAACGTGCTCGCCGACGTGCTGCTCGGAAATTTCCAAACCTTCACGCAAGATGAAAAGGACACGTACTACTTTGATCGGTGGGACGAGTATGAAGGCTATGCCCAGGATAGCTGGAAGGTCACGCGCCGGCTGAGCGTGGAGTTCGGCTTGCGCTACAACGTATGGCCGCTGTACGTGAACCAGCAGGGGAACAGCGCGACGTTCGTGCCGAGCCTTTTCAACCCCGCGAACGCGCCCAAGGTGAGCGCCGTGGACGGTACGATCGCGCCCAACACGGGAGTGCTCTACAACGGCATTGCCATCATGGGGAGCGGATTTCCGAGCGCGGCAAAGGGCCGCCTTCCGCAGTACGGCGATTCGTCGCTGCAAAGCCTGTTCCACGGGCTACCGCCCAGCGGAAGCGACACGAATCTTAATGATTGGGGGCCGCGCATGGGCATTGCATACGATCTATTCGGGACCGGTAAGACGGCGCTCCGCGCCGGTTTCGGAAGGTTCTACGACCATATCGGAACGGATGTGAACATGAGTATTTCGGCGATGCCGCCGTTTCAAAACAGTGCCAGTATTTTCAACGGAAACATCGATAACCCGATCGGCGGCGCCACGAGCCTGAGCGTTCCGGCCAGCCTGATCTGTTGGCCGCTGTACTTCAAGGATCCCAGTATCATGTCCTGGAATTTCGGCATTCAGCAGCAACTTCCCGACAACGTGATTGCGGAAGTGAACTACGTGGGCAACCTAGGCCGGCATCTGCTGAGGACCCGGAATATCAACCAGCTTCCCCTGGGAACGCTGCTGGGCGCGAACAGCGGCGCGAATCCGAATTCGTTGCGGCCCTACTTGGGCTACGCCGCTATCAGTTTTAGCGACAATGGCGACAACTCCAACTACAACGCCCTGCAGGTGGCAGTGAGCCGCCGAATGAGCAGAGGTCTTTCCCTGGGTGTGAGTTACACCTTTTCGAGGACCCTGGACACGAGCGGTGGCGGGTCGAACACCACCGGGGCGCCGCAGAACAGTTACAATGCCCGGCCGGATTACGGTCTCTCGGATATTCACCGCAGGCAGGTAATGAGTTTTAACTATGTCTACGAGATGCCGTTCTTTGCGAAGCACGCGAATCCGGTGCTGCGACACTCGCTGGGAGGGTGGGAAGTAGCGGGGGTCACGAGCTTTGAGAGCGGGGCTCCGAACAACGTCACCGTATCGCAGGACATCGCGCGCATCGGGGTCAGCTCGAGCCGGGCGTCGGTGAACGGCGACCCCAACCTGCCGGCCGATCAGCGCACCGTGGCGGCGTGGTTCAACGCGTCGGCGTTTCTGCCACCCGCGCAAATGACCCTGGGCCAGTTCGGCAACGTGGGGCGGAACGTTCTGATCGGCCCGGGCTTCGAAGAGTGGGATCTGTCGCTGATCAAGAACTTCACTTTCGTGGAGAAAGCGCATGTACAATTCCGCGCGGAGGCATTCAACGTCCTGAACCACGCCAACTTCAACAGCATAGGGACGACAGTGACGTTTAATTCCTCCGGTAAGCCATCGGGGAACTTCGGCGCGGTTACGGGAGCAGGTCCGGGGCGTACCCTGGAGTTCGGATTGAAGTTCAGCTTCTGACGCCGCTGACAGGCATATGGAAGATCGACGATCGTTTGTGAAGAATACCGCCAGGGCGGCGTTTGCCGCCGGTGCGATTCCGTCAGCGGGGTTGTCGCGGACAGCGTGTAATTTCGTAGGAATTTGCAGGCAGGAGGACCGAAATGAATTTATCGAGGCGAACTTTTATCCAGGGTGCAACGCTGGTTCCTTTGAAGGCAGTGCGAGGCACCGCGGCGAGTGGCGCGGTGAAGGTCGGGCTGATCGGTTGCGGAGTGCGAGGCACATATGACGCCAGCATCCTGGTGAAGGACTCACGGGCGCGCTTGGTTGCGATTTGCGACATCTTCGATGAACGTATCGAAAAGGCGAAGGCGGAGATTCCGGCCCCTGACGCAAAAGTGTTCAAGAACTACCGGGAGCTTCTGGCAAGCGATGTGGAAGCAGTAACGATTGCCACGCCCGTGTTTCTGCATCCGGAGCACTTTGAAGACGCTGTCAAAGCCGGAAAGCACGTCTACATTGAAAAACCGGCGGGGTTGGATGTGGCGGGCTGTAAACGGGTGATCCAGGTGGCTGACGGCGCCGACCGGCGGCTGAACATAGCCTTCGGCTTTCAGCAGCGCTATGGCCCGGTGTACCTCAAGGCAAAGCAAATGCTGGATTCAGGCAGCATCGGCAAGGTCCGCGCGGTGCATGCACAATTCATCAAGGGCGCGATCAGCGGCAACGAGCCCGTACCCGCGCCACCGAAGACGGAGGAAGAGAAGATACGGCAGTGGCAACTCTGGCGAGCCACTTTCGGCGACATGATTGTGGAAACAGACTGCCACAACATCGACGCCATGAACTGGTTCATGGGAGCGCACCCGACAAAGGCGTACGGGACAGGCGGCCGCACCATCGAAAAGCGGGGCGACAACATGGATCATCTCAACGTAACCTTCGACTACCCCGGCAACGTGCAAGCCTCTTTCATCGGATCGCTGCTTGCGCCGCGATTCTATCGCACCAACAACGAACGGTACGTCGGTGCGGCGGGCGTGATCGAGACGGCGCGCGAATATTGGAGCCACAATACGGGGAAAGGTCCGGTGACGGAGAAATCGGCGCGCGACATTACGGCCGATGCTCTTGAAGAATTCCTGCGCCGGATCACGGAGGGGGAGCCGGAAAATACGGGCGCGCGGTCCGCAGAGAGCACTATGACGGCGGTCATGGGAAGGATGGCGATCGATTTGCGCCGGCAAGTCACCTGGGACGAGATGATGAAGTCCCGAAGCGAGTGGAACACGTGATCCAAAGACGAGAGGACGGAGGCACCGTGGTCGGGCTGAACGTGCTCCGATCGGACGGGACCGCGGGCGGCTTACGAGCGCGTCAACTTGGCGCTGCCGGTCCGGTCGTAAAGGCGTCGGGCGGCTCGCACGAAGGGAACTTCATCGAATGCATCAAGACGCGCCAGAAGCCCAACTCCGACATCGAGATCGGCAGGCTGAGCACGATGCTGTGCCACCTCGGCAACATCTCGTACAAGCTACATCGCCCCGTCGACTTCGATCCGAAGACCGAGACTTTTCCCAACGACAAGGAAGCGGACCGGTTGCTTACGAAGCAATACCGTCCGTCTTATGGATTACCTGAGGTTTAAGACTATGCGACTCGGTTTTCTGCTGTTATTCTGCAGTTCGCTGCTGGCAAGCAGCAACAACGTGCTGATCGTCGCGGATGAATTTCCTGCCATGGAGGTGCTCGCCACAAGATTGAAGGCATCCGAAGGCATCGACAGCACGCTGGTGAAGCAGACCGCAATACCGCAGGACCTCTCCAAGTTCTCCGCGCTGATCGTCTATATCCACTTGAAAATGGAGGAGCCTGCCGAAAAGACCTTCATCCAATACGCGGAATCGGGCGGCAAGCTGGTATTGTTGCATCATTCCATCAGCTCCGGCAAGCGCCCCAACAAGTACTGGTTCCCATTTCTGAAAATCGATCTGCCCGAGGGAGACTTCGAAAAGGGCGGTTACCGGTGGATCCAGCCGGTGACGATAGAACTAGTGAACTTGGCGCCCAAAGAGTACATCACCACCCACAAATTGACATATCCCTCTGAAATCACTTATGTCAGCTCCGAAGCGGGCGGTGATGCCAAACCCTATCCGGGCGTGAAGCTGGAAGGGAGCGAAGTATATCTAAACCACGTGTTCCTCGGCCCCCGCACCATCCTGCTGGGGTTGAAGTATACCGATGCGAAGACGGGCAAGACTTACATGCAGGACCGCGCCGGCTGGTATATGCCCGCCAAGAAGGGCTGGGTTATCTATCTGATGGCTGGGCATAGCGCCCGCGACTTCGAGAACCCAACCTACGGGCAAATCGTGACGAATGCGGTGACGTTCCTCCCGCAGTAGAGGCTGTTCTACTTTAGTCCGCCGTGAAGATACGTGACGCTCTTATCGGGGGCGGCCCGGCGTTGCGGAGTTCCATTGTGGGTGGGAGCGGTGGGGAAGATCGGTTTTCCAAGAGGCTACGGCTGCGCAAGTGGCAAGCATCTCGCTCAATACGATCAAACCCGTTGTTTAGGCGGGCGCCGTCACCGGAACACGATGGAGGCACCGGGTTAGAAGCAACGAGGTAGTAACTTTGAAGGAGATTGTCGTGTTAACCACAAACTTGAATCGCAGAATGTTCATCATGGCCAGCGGCGGGGTGCTCGCCGCAAACGCCGCGCCTTCAGACCAGATCATCATCGGGGTGATTGGCGCGGGAAGCCGCGGCACGGTTGTCATGGAAACGTTGCAGAAGGACCCCTCCCTGCGCGTCGGTGCGATTTGCGATGTTTACGAACCAGCCCTGGAGCAGGGCATGACGGTCGCCTCGAAGGTTGCCGGGAACCATCCGAAGGCGTATCGCAACTATAAGCAACTGCTAGCCGACAAGGATATCGAGGCGGTGCTGATCGCGACACCGGAACACTGGCACGCGCAGATGGTGCTGGACGCGCTTGTGGCCGGCAAGGACGTCTACGTGGAAAAGCCGCTCTGCCATACTCCCGAAGAAGGCGTGAAACTGGTCGAAGCCGAGAAGCAGTCGAAGAATATCGTCCAGGTCGGGATGCAACGGCGCAGTTACGACCTTTTCCTCGAGGGCCGCGACATCGTGAAATCCGGAAAGCTCGGTGCTGTCCGGATGGTGCGCTCCTGGTGGCTGAACAATAGTCTGGGCGGGGGCAAGCCCGTCAAACTTGACGGTCCGCTGGATTGGGAACAGTGGCAAGGCCCCGCAGTCCGGCACCCCTTCGACCCCAACCGATTCAAGTACTGGCGGTCCTATTTCGACTATTGCGGCGGCATGTTCGCCGAGCAGGGCGTGCACGCTTTCGATGGCATCCATCTGCTGATGAGCGCGACCTATCCTCTGGCCGTGAACGCCTCCGCCGGTAAGCCGCACAGGGCAGGCGTGGACACGCCGGAATCCGTCGTGGCTATCGCGGAATATCCGGAGGATCTCATAGCCGTGTTTTCCATAAACTATGCGGCCATGCCATACGCGCCCAAGAACGATCAACTGAGCCAACTTGACGGTGATCATGCGCGGATGGACATCGGCCGAGAGGATTTCAAGGTCTTCATGAAAGGCGCCGAGGAGCAACCTGCCATCGCGAAGAAGTCGCCGAAGGGCTTCTCGTGGGCGACTGACCTGCACGTGCAGAACTTCCTGGAATGCGTGCGAACGCGCAAGGCGCCCATCGCTCCGATGCACATTGCTTTTCCGCCTGCATTGGTGGTGCAGATGGCGAACATGTCGCTGAAACAGGGCCGCCGTCTGAAATGGAATGCGGTCCTGAAGAAGGTAGAGGCTTAACAGGATCTGCGTGGTTGCGCCGGTGGGCGCTGATGGTGCACATGGCGAACATGTCGCTGAAACAGGTTTACCGGGGAGCACGGTGCCGCAGTCATGCACAACCCGGTGATGATCAACCTGAAGATACTAAACACAGCTGGAGCGACGATTTCAGCAAGGTAATTGGCGCACATACGTTGAAGTTCGGTGGACTGGTCAGTCACGGCCGCCGAACTCAGGACGTCAATGGCTCGCCCTATTGGGGGCAGCTTACATTCAACACGTCGGCGCTGAACACCACCGGAAACGCGGTCGCCGAGGTCCTGCCGGGCAATTTTCAGAAGTTTTACCAGGTGCAAAGTGTACCGCTCTTCTATGGCAGATACAACGAATTCCGATTCTACGCGCAGGACAGCTGGAAAGTGAGCCGCAAGCTGAGCGTCGAATTTGGCCTACGGTACAGCCTGTTTCCGCCCACTGTCAATATACTGGGCAACAACTCGGAGTTTGTACCCGGGATGTTCAATCCCGCCAAGGCGCCATCCATCAATCCCAGCGATGGATACATCGTCCCGGGTACCGGGTACGTCTACAATGGGATCGCCATGCCGGGATCTTCGTTTCCGAGTTGGGGAAACGGCCGGCTGCCCCAGTACAATGATTCGTCGCTCCAAAGCCTGTTTGCCGGTATCCCGTTCGGAGCTTACGATACGAGTAAGAATGACTTGGAACCACGCGTAGGGATTGCGTACGACCTGTTTGGGAACGGCAGAACCGCCATCCGAACCGGATTCGGCACCTTCCATGACCGGCTGATGATAAATAACTTGATGAACCTCATCAGCAGTCCGCCCTTCCTGAATTCCGCAAACGTCGTCAACGGAAACATCGACAACCCCGCTGGCGGCGTCAACAAACTTTATCCCCCCAACGTCGAGGAATTCTCGCGCCAGCTCAAGGATCCCTATGTAATGTCCTGGAACTTCGGCGTGCAGCAGCAATTGCCAGGCGATGTCATCCTGGAGGCGAACTATGTCGGCAACGAGGCCCACCACATGCAGCGGGTCCTCGATCTCAATCAACTGCCGGCCGGGACACTGACGCTCCCGTCCAACAAAGGGGTCAACATGAACGCGTTACGACCTTATCTCGGTGACGGCGAGGTTTACATGTTCGACAACGGTGACAATTCCAACTATAACGCTCTGCAGGTGTCGGCCAGCCGGCGCATGCGTAAGGGCCTTTCTTTCGGCGCCAGTTACACCTTCTCCAGAACACTCGACGATTCCCAGTACAGCCAAATTGTCAATGTCTATGAGGGCATCGTTCAGAACGATTACAACGGGCGGCCCGATTACGGCCTCTCGAACATCCACCGCAAGAACGTGCTGAACTTTAACTATGTGTACGAACTGCCGTTCTTTCAGAAGCGCGGAAATACAGTTCTGCGGAAGGCGCTGGGCGGCTGGGAACTCGCAGGAAGTACCAGTTTTCAGAGCGGAGCTCCAAACAGTGTGACCGTGCCGGCGGACATCGCAGGTATCGGCGTAGCCTCCAGTCGCGCCAGCGCCATCGGCGACCCGAACCTGCCGAGCGGCCAACGTACGTTGAGCCATTGGTTCAACACCGCGGCGTTCCTGCCATCAAGCAAGATGACACCCGGGCCGTTCGGTAATTCTGGGCGCAACATCCTGATTGGTCCGGGATTCCAGGTGTGGAACATATCGCTCATCAAAAACACGCCGATTGCCGAGAAGAGGTCTCTGCAGTTCCGCGCGGAGTCCTTCAATACCTTGAATCATCCAAACTTTACGGGCATCAACACGACGGTCAATTTTGACGCTTCGGGCAATCCGACTCAGAACTTCGGGGCAGTGACCGGCGCTGGTCCCAGCGGGGTTTTGTCCTTTGGCTTGAAACTGGTATTCTGAGCCCACCCGCTTGGGGTTCCGCTCCGAACAGGAGATTTGATCGTATGGAAGACCGAAGATCATTTTTGAAGAATAGCGCCGGTACGGCGCTGGCCGCCAGCGCGATGCTGAACCTCCAGCGCTCTGCCATGGGCGCCAATGAAAGAATCAATCTTGCTCTGATCGGCGGAAGAAATCAGGGACGGGGCGTGGCGCTACGCACCATCAGGCAGGGCGGACACTTCAAGACCTTCTGCGATCTGGATGACGCGATCCTTGCAAAGACCGGCGCGCAGATCGCCGAGGCACAAGGCGCCAAGCCGGCGTTCGAGAAAGACTTCCGGCGCGTGCTGGACGACAAGGACATCGATGCCGTTGTGATCGCCGTCCCGGATCATTGGCACGCACGCATGATGATCATGGCTTGCCAGGCGGGTAAAGATGTCTACTGCGAAAAGCCGATGTCCCAAACGATCCATGAAGGCCACGAGATGCGCGACGCCGCCCGCAAATACAACCGCATCGTTCAGGTGGGCACGCAGCGGCGCAGCGGCGAGCATTTCAAAAGCGCAGTCGAGTACGTCGCGGCCGGCAAGATCGGCAAGGTCTGCGAAATCAAAGCGTGGATCTATCAGCTGCGGCCGTCGATTGGCCGTCCACCCGATAGCGATCCGCCGGCCGGCATCGACTACGATATGTGGCTCGGACCCGGTCCCAAGCGGCCGTTCAATCCCAACCGGTTCCACTACAACTGGCGCTTCTTCTGGGATTACGGAAATAGTGAGCTTGGCAATCAGGGCATTCACGTACTGGACGTCGCGATCTGGGCCATCCAGCAAATGCGTGGGACAGAGAATTGTCTGCCTACGCGTGTTTCGGCGAGCGGTGGCATCTATTGGCTGGATGATGCAAAGGAAGTGCCTGATACGCAGATTGTCACGTACTACTATGACAACCTGCTGCTGAGTTTCGAACTCCGCAGTTTCGCTGCCGATCATCTCCTGCACCAGGGAAGGGCCTTCAGCGGGGGGCCCGGAGCAGCGGACTTCTACACCGCGTACTATGGGACGGAAGGGACCTTGGTTCTTACGAATGACGACTGGAAGGTGTATCGGAGCGATGGTAGCGTTGGCCCGGAGCAGAAGGCTACGGGCGGCTCGCACGAGAGGAATTTCCTTGACTCCATCAAGAGCCGCAAATTGCCCAATTCCGACGTGGAGATCGGGCGCCTCAGCACCACCCTCACCCACCTGGGCAACATCTCCTACAAACTAGGCCGCGACGTCCATTTCGATCCGAAGACTGAAACCTTCGGCTCCGATCACGCCGCCGACCAGCTCCTGACCAAGCAATACCGTGCTCCCTACGAGTTGCCAAGAGTTTGAGCGATAGGAGAGGATTTCTTACGGAGAGGAGAAGCGAACAGATAATGCATGGAAAGCTTTGGATTTTCGCCCTGTTATCCCTGGCCGCGACCTTGCGCGTGGCTCCCGCCGCGGCGCCAACGGGCGTCCTCGTCGAGGTGGACGCCGGCGCTCATGACCGCCAGGATGCCCCTGTGTTCTATGAACTGCCCGTAGAGCTCCGTTCTCAGAAGGCATTCACTCTAACGCGGCTCGACAACAATCAATCCGTGGACGTTCAGGTCGAGAGCGGACCGATCCCTCGCGCGGTTTGGATCATCCGCGACAAGTTGTCGACTGGCCAGGCGCGGCGTTACCGCCTCACTCCTACAAATAAGAGCGTCTCGAAGGCGGCGGTCAAGACGGATGATGACGGGAAATGCCTTATCGTAAGGATCGGGAATCGAGTGGTACTCCGATACAACGAGGCTGTCGTCCCGTCGTCGATACCTGGGAAGCCGGAATATCAACGCAGCGGATACATTCATCCGGTTTACGATCCCGAGGGCCGGGTCGTGACGGATGACATGGCCCCGGATCACGCGCACCAACACGGAATCATGTTTCCGTACGAGAAGGTAAAACTCGAGGATCGCCATCTGAATTTCTGGGAGCCTAGCAACGGCACGATCTCGCATGATCAGACTGAGTCAGCCGTCAGCGGTCAGGTGTTCGGCGGTTTCCGGGTGGCATTGCGTCACGATGAGAATGATCTGCCCGGCGGCCTGCGGCCCATGCTGCGGGAAACCTGGGAGGTTCACGTCTACAACATTCTTGACTACTTCCTATTCGACCTCGTCTCCGTCCAGAACTGCGCCACCGACAAGCCGGTGCTGATCGAAAAGAATTCTTACGGCGGGGTGTCCATACGCTGCAATCGCAACTGGTTCGACCATCCCGACGAGAGCGAGTACCTGACCAGCGAGGGCAAAACCCGCGCGAATGGAAACCAGACCCGCCCGCGGTGGGTAGACCTGTATGGATTGATCGACGGAAAGGCCAGTGGAGTGGCGATTATGGATCACCCCGCGAATTTCCGGTTCCCTCAACCGGTGCGGCTGCATCCGCAAAAGCCCTACTTTTGCTTTTCCCCCATGGCGTTGGACTCGTTCAGCATTGAACCGGGCAGGCCGTACGTTTCGCGGTATCGGTACTATATTCACGTCGGGAAGCCAGATGCCGCAAAGATTGAGGCGCTCTGGCACGACTACGCGGAGCCGGTACAGGTGAGAATGGTGCGAACGGACTGACTGAATCCTGGGCTCTCAACACGCGATGTCGAAGCCGCGTATGGTGAATCAAGGAAACGCCAGGATGAAACCCGGCTGGAACGCTTCTTTCGGGAAGGCCGTCGCTCCGGAAAGGTTCCAGCCGCCGAGGACACTCGGTTGATGCTGGAAAGGCCGTAATCGGGCCTCGCATTGTAGGAGTCTTGCGGCGCTGTCAACGCCGCCGGTCCCGGACGTATGCTGGAATTTGGACTGAAGTTTCTCTTCTGAACCTACACATGCTTCCTTCTACTTCGCTCAGCCGGCGGCGGTTCCTGCTCGGAGCCGCCGCCCTGCCCGCTGTTGCGCCGGCCGTCGCGCTCGCTCGCGCAGCTACGGACGTTCGCATCCGCTCCGTGGGCATCGGGTACGAGGATTTCCTCTACCGCGTGCCCATCAAGTTCGGCGGCCGCGCGCTCGACCGCGTGACCCTGCTCAACGTTCACTGCGTCGTGGAAGGCCGCAACGGCCGCACTGCCACGGGATTCGGCTCCATGCCACTCGGCAATGTGTGGTCGTGGCCGGCTCCTTCGATGAACTACGACCAGACCCTTCAAGCCATGAAAGATCTGGCCGGCCGCATCGCCGCTCTATACCGCAGCCTTTCCCAATTCGGTCATCCCATCGATCTCACCACCACGGTCGAACCCGAATACCTCAAAGCCGCCCAGGAACTCTCCGCCAGTCTGCCCGACCCTATTCCCAAGCTCTGCTCGCTGGTTACAGCCAGCCCTTTCGACGCCGCGCTTCATGATGCCTACGGCCGCTACCACGGCCGCAGCGCGTACCGGTTGCTCGGCCCGGAGTTCCTGACGCATTCGCTCGACCATTTCTTGGGCGCCGGGTTTCGCGGAGAGCGTCTTGACCGGTACATCCGGCCCGCGCCGGTCGAGAAGCTGCCGCTTTACCACCTGGTGGGCGCCCTCGACCCGATCACCGACTCCGACATCCGTCAGCGCGTCAACGACGGTCTGCCGGAGACTCTGCCTGAGTGGATCCGCTACAACGGCCTGCTGCGAATCAAGATCAAGCTGGCGGGCAACGACATGGCCTGGGACGTCAGTCGGGTTGTGGCCGTGCATCGCGCCACCGCCGAAACGCAACGCAAGCGGGGCGTCACCGAGTGGTTCTGTTCGCTCGATTTCAACGAGAAATGCCATGACGTCGGCTACGTCCTGGAGTTCATCCGGAAGGTGGAGGGAGCCGACCCTGGCGCGCTCGCCGACATCCAGTACATCGAACAGCCGACCGCGCGCGACCTGGCGGCGCACCCCGACTTCGACATGCATAAGGCTTCGAGTCTGAAGCCGGTGGTGATCGACGAATCGCTCACCGGTCCGGACGCGCTCCTGCTGGCGGAGCGGCTGGGCTATTCCGGGGCGGCCCTCAAGGCCTGTAAGGGCATCAGCCAGTCGTTGCTGATTGCCGCGCTGGCGCAAAAGCACAAGCTGTTTCTCTGCGTGCAGGACCTCACCTGTCCGGGGGCTTCGCTCATCGAATCGGCCGGCCTGGCCGCGCACATTCCCGGCGTCGCCGCCATCGAAGCCAATGCGCGGCAGTATGTGCCGGTCGCCAACCGTGGATGGGAGAAGAAATATCCGGGCATCTTCATCGTCAAGGACGGCTATGTGCGCTGTGGCGCCTTGAAAGGCCCGGGGCTCGGTTTCCTGTAAATCCATCGCGATACAATCGAATCGGCACATGCTTCGGTTTCTGTTGCCCGCGGTATTCGCGGCGGCGGCCTTCGCTGCCGAGCCGCTATTCGAGCTATCCGGCCAGTTCCTGCCGCCAGGGCGGGCTTCCGTCTCTCTGTTCGGCACCCGGAATTCCTTCACCGCCGCAACCGTGAGCGATGCCGCCGGCCGCTTCAGCTTCAAGAACCTTCGGCCTGACGATTACACCGTCGCCGTGTTCATCCCGGGCCGCGGAGAAGCGCGCCGGACGGTGGAAGTTGGCCCCGCCGCCGCCGGCTCCCACCGGCGGGTTTCCCTCACCCTCGATTTGAAGGATTCCGATTTCGAGCTCGCCGCCCCCGTACCCCAGTACTCCGTCTCCACCCGCCAATTGGCCATTCCGAAAGCGGCCTTGCGCGAATACCAAGAGGCGCAGAAGGACCTCGAGAGGCGCCACCCCGATGCCGCCGTGAAGCGCCTCGAGAACGCCGTCGCCATGGCGCCGCAGTTCTCGATGGCGTGGAACGATCTGGGAACCATCGCCTACCAGACGCGCAAGTTCGGCCGCGCCGAGGAATGTTTCCGCCAGGCGCTCGAGCAGGACCCGGGGGCCTTCGAGCCCCTGGTCAACCTCGGAGGCGTGCTGGTGGCCCTACACAAACTCGATGAAGCCGCCGACTACAATTTGCGCGCCGTGCTCGCTCGGCCTAACGACGCGCTGGCCAACTCGCAGCTTGGCCAGACCTATTTCTGGCTGGGCCGCATGGACCTCGCCCAAAAATATCTCGAGCGCGCCCGCCAGATCGATCCGGCCCACTTCTCCCATCCCCAGCTTCTCCTGGCCGAGATTCACCTGCGCCGCGGCGAGCGCCGCGAAGCCGCCGCCGTGCTCGAGGAATTCCTGAAGTATCACCCCGACTGGCCGGCCGCCGCCAGGATGCGGCAAACCATCGCCGAATTGCGGCCATAATGGAATTGCTTGCGTCTCCCCATCGACCCCCTCATTCCCGAAATCCTCAACCACCTGCGTGCCGCTGAGAACCTGGTTCTGGAAGCTCCGCCCGGGGCGGGGAAGACCACGCGCGTGCCGCCCGCTCTGCTCGCGCTTTTGGATGGCGAGGTGCTGGTGCTCGAACCCCGCCGCCTGGCCGCCCGCTTGGCCGCGCGCTTCGTAGCCGCCGAGCGCGGCGAAGCCGTGGGCGGCACAGTTGGCTACCAGGTCCGCTTCGAAGAGGTGGCCGGCCCTGGTACCAGGTTGCGCTTTCTGACCGAGGGCGTGCTCACCCGCCGCCTGCTCTCCGATCCCACACTCGCGCGCGTGGCCACGGTGGTTCTCGACGAGTTTCACGAGCGCCATCTGGAGGGCGATCTCGCCCTGGCGCTGTTGCGCCGCCTCCAGCGCACCGAACGTCCCGACCTGCAGCTGGTGGCGATGTCCGCCACGCTCGACGCCGCTCCCCTGGCGCAGTTTCTGGGCGGCGCGCGCGTGATACGGTCCGAGGGCCGTCAGTATCCGCTCGAGATCGAGTACACGCCGCATTCGGCGGCGCCGCTCGAAGAGCAGGTGGCTGCGGCATTGGGACGGTTGGCCGCGCGCGGGCTTGCAGGCCACGTGCTGGTGTTCCTCCCCGGCGCCGCCGAGATCCGCCGCGCGCACACCGCCTGTGCGCCGTTCGCCCGCCGCAGCGGCTGGTTGCTGCTGCCCTTGCATGGCGACCAATCGCCCCAAGAGCAGGACCGCGCGGTGGGGCCGTCGGAGCAGCGGAAAATCATTCTCTCCACCAACGTGGCCGAAAGCTCCATCACCATCGAAGGCGTCGGCGCCGTAATCGATAGCGGCCTGGCGCGCATAGCCAGCCATTCCCCCTGGTCGGGCCTGCCCACGCTTCAGGTGACGCGCATCAGCCAGGCTTCCGCCAATCAGCGGGCGGGCCGCGCCGGACGCACCGGTCCCGGGCGCGTGGTGCGCCTCTATCCCGTTGAAGACCTGGCCCGCCGCCCGGCGCACGATACGCCCGAAATCGCGCGCGCCGATCTTGCGCCCGCGGCTCTGCTGCTCCACGCCATGGGCGTAGATGGCCTCGGCGCCCTCGACTGGCTCGACGCTCCGCCCGCCGCCGGCGTCGAGCACGCCGAGGAGTTGCTGCGCCAGCTCCGCGCCTTCGGACCAGTGGGCAAGGAGATGGCGCGCTACCCGCTGCATCCGCGGCTCGGACGGCTCATCGTCGAAGCCCGCCGGCGCGGCGTGGCGGAGCAGGGCTCGACCATCGCGGCGCTGCTGAGCGCGGGCGAGAGGCTGCCCGCCGAATCGCACGCCGCCACCCGCTCCGACCTGTTGGTGCTCATGGAATCCCCGTGGGCACCCGCAACTGAGCGGATGGTCCGGCAAGTGCACCGCATCGTCCGTCTTCCCTGGCCCCCGGCCCCTGGCCCCCGGCCCCCCCATGAAGACGCGCTTCTGATTTCCGTGCTGGCGGCGTTTCCCGACCGCGTGGCGCGCCGGCGCGAAGCCGGCGAGCTCCAACTGGCGGCGGGCGGCCCGGCGCTGCTCGCCCCTTCCAGTACCGTAACCGCCAACCAGTTCCTGGTGGCCGTCGAGGCCGAGGACCGCCCAGATCAGAAGACACCCCTGGTAAGAATTGCCAGCGGAATCGAACCGGAATGGCTGCTGGACCTGTTTCCCGAGCGGGTCCGCGAGACCGCGCAAATCGAATGGAACCGCGCCGCCGAGCGCGTCGAATGCGTCAGAGCCTTGATGTTCGACCAGATCGCCATCGAATCCCACCGCGCCGGGCCCGGAGGGCACCCCGACCCTGAGGCCGCCCACGCGCTCCTCACCCAGAAGGCTATGGAAGCCGGCGTCGCGCGCTTTGCGGACCCCCAGGAAATTGAGGCCTTCCTGGCGCGCGTCGATTTCGCGTCTCAACACGGCTCGGTTCCCCCGCTGGGCCCGGGTGACGTCGAGCGCGCGTTGCGCTCGCTCGCATCCGGTCTGAAAAGCTTCGCCGAGTTGGAAGCCGCGGCGCGCGGTGGCGGACTCCTGGGCGTGCTCGAGCGGCAACTGCCGCCGGCCGCGCGGCGCCTGCTCGATGAGATCGCCCCGGAACGTATCCGCCTTTCTCGCGGCCGCCACGCGCGCGTTGATTATGAAGCCGGCCAGCCGCCCTCGGTCGCCTCCCGCCTTCAGGATTTCTTCGGCATGTCCGAAACGCCCGCCGTGGCCCGTGGCGCGGTCCCTGTAGTGGTGCGCTTGCTGGCCCCCAATCAGCGGCCGGTGCAGACCACCAGCGACCTGGCCGGCTTCTGGCAGCGCCTCTATCCGCAAGTGCGCAAGGAGCTGGCCCGGCGTTATCCCAAGCACGCCTGGCCCCAAGACCCGCTTGCGTGACCTCGCGGTCTGCTGTATGTAGTGTGCCTTTCCCCGGCCCCCTGGCCCCCCTCCGTTGACCGCGCGGTCTGTTATATATAGTTTGTCCCGGAACCATATGCCCCATTTTTGTGGAAGAATGCACAGTCTCCGCACCCGCCTTGGTCCCGCCGAGCCGGACGCAGGTGGCCGCGGATGGCGCGCTCCCACTCACGAGGAGATTGCGCGCCTGGCCTATTCTTATTGGGAAGCCCGTGGATGCCGGGGCGGCTCGCCCTGGGAAGATTGGTTTCGCGCCGAGCGTGAGCTGACGTTTCATGACTCCTGAAGAATTCCGCCTTTTTGGCCGCCAGGCGGTCGATTGGATCGCCGAATATCTGGCGCACCCCGAGCGCTATCCCGTGCTGCCGCCCGTCAAACCCGGCCAGCTCACCGACGCTCTACCCCCCCGCGGCCCCGAGCGCGGCGAGCCTATGTCGGCCATCCTCGCCGATTTCGAGCGCCTCATTGTGCCCGCGGCGACCCACTGGAACCATCCCGGCTTCCTCGCCTATTTCGCCAATTCCGCCACCCCCGAAGGCATCCTCGGTGAGTTGCTCACCGCCGCGCTCAATGGCAACGGCATGCTATGGAAAACCTCGCCCGCCATAACCGAGCTCGAGCAGGTGACGCTCGGCTGGCTGCGGCAGTGGAGCGGATTGCCCGAGGACTGGTTCGGCCTCATCTACGACACCGCTTCCACCAGCAGCATGCACGCCATCGCCGCGGCGCGCCAGGCGGCCGACCCGGAGTCGCGTTCCAAGGGCGTGGCCCGCGGCTTGGTGGTCTACACCTCCGAGCAGGCGCATTCGTCCATCGCCAAGGGCGCCATCGCCGTCGGCATCGGCCACGACAACGTTCGCCTCGTCCCCGTCGACGCCGAATTCCGCATGTTGCCGGACGCGTTGCGCGACATGATCGAGCGCGATCTCGCCGCCGGGCTGCGCCCCTGCTGCGTCGCCGCCACCGTCGGCACTACTTCCACCACCAGCGTCGATCCCGTCCCGGCCATCGCCGCCATTTGCGAACGCCATAACCTGTGGCTTCACGTCGACGCCGCCTATGCCGGCTCGGCCGCCGTGGCCCCGGAGTTCCGCTGGGCTCTCGCCGGGTGCGAACGCGCCGATTCGTTGGTCACGAATCCGCACAAGTGGCTCCTCACCCCCATGGATTGCAGTGCTTTTTATACGCGCCGCCCGGATGTGCTGAGCCGCGCCTTCTCCCTGGTTCCCGAGTACCTGCGCACCGAGCAGGACCCGCGCGCCGTCAACCTGATGGACTACGGCGTGCCGCTCGGCCGTCGCTTCCGCGCCCTGAAGTTGTGGTTCATACTGCGCTCGTACGGACGAGAGGGCCTCGCCGCCGTCATTCGCGAGCACGTGCGCCTGGCGCGGGAATTCGCCCGCCAGGTCGATGCCGATCCGCGCTTCGAACTGGCCGCGCCGGTGCCCTTTTCAGTGGTGAACTTCCGCTATAAAGGCACCGACGGCCACAACCGCCGCATCCTCGATCATGTCAACGCCGCCGGCGACGTGTTCATTTCCAGCACCGTCCTGAACAGCCGTTTCACCCTGCACCTGGCGATTGGCAACTACGCCACCACGCAGGCGCACGTAGAGAGAGCGTGGCAGTTGCTGCGAGAAGCCGCCGGAGGGGACTGACACCCGCCCGGGGCCAGACACCCGCGTCCCAAGGCGCGTTTTTTTGCGCCGCGCGGACGCTGGTGTCTCTTCCGAAAATCTCCTCGGGCTTGTGCTGGTCAGGCGGCGACCGGCTCTAAGCTGACCTTGAAGCCGAGTCGCTCCAGTTTCTTGAGGTAGGTTTTCTTCAGGCCCTCCAGGTTTTGTT
>JBEKSR010000094.1:0-21852 GCA_049516835.1 Bryobacteraceae bacterium
CCGCTTCGCTCCTTTCAAATCATCTCGGGCAGGTTGATGGCGTCCCAGTAAGTGAAGATGGGACCGTGCAGGCAGGTGTACTTATAGCCGATGCTGCAATGCCCGCATTTGCCGACTCCGCACTTCATGCGCCGCTCCAGGGACATCAGAATCCGGTTCTTGGGGAAGCCCAGGTTCAGCAGGCGCTGGAGAATGAACTTGTAGACCACCGGCGGGCCGCACACCGCGGCGTAGGTCCGCGCCGGATCGATCTTGGCGTAATCGAACATGGTCGGCAGCAGGCCGACGTGGTTCGTCCACGCGCCCGAGGGGTCCGCGTCGACGGTGAGGAGGCAGTTGATATCGGTGCGGTCCACCAGGGCCACCAACTCCTCGCGAAACAGCATGTCCTCGGGCCGCTTGCTGCCGTACATGAGGGTGAGGTTGTTGAACTGTTCGCGGTGGTCGAGGGCATACCAGAGCAGTGAGCGTAGCGGCGCCATGCCCAGGCCGCCGGCGGCCAGCAGCAGGTCGTGACCGGCGATTTCCTGCATGGGATACCCGTTGCCGTAAGGCCCGCGGACGCCTACCAGGTCGTTGGTCCGCATGCGGTAGAGCGCGCTGGTGACCCGGCCCACGCGGCGAACGCACAGTTCCAAAACCTCCGGCCGCGTGGGCGAAGAGGAAATGGAGATGGGCATTTCGCCGGTGCCGGGAATGCTCAGCATGATGAACTGGCCCGGCTGATGGCGGAAGCTGCGAACCAGGTGCTCATCCAGAAAGCGCAGCGTGAAGACCTGGGTGTTCTCGACCATCTTGTAGATGCGCACGATACGGGCCAGGTGCGGCTGGTACGGGTTGTCGCTCAAGACGGGATCGTGGGTAGCGACTTCATCGGCTAGCAACATGTTCCACCCTCCGCAGGCTCTCGATCACCTGCACGACGTCGATGTTCACCGGGCAGGCGGAAATGCACCGCCCGCAACCGACGCAGCTCGGCCGGCCGTATTCGGCCACAAAACCGCGCTGCTTGTGATAGAAACGGAATTTGACACGGCTGGCGCGCGAATGGCGGAAATTCTCGCCGCTGGCGATCTGGGCGTGGCTGGCGAAGAGGCACGAGTCCCAGAAGCGGGTGCGCGTGCCGGCGCGCGAGCCCAGTTCGACGTCGTCCGCCACGTCGTAGCAGTAGCAGGTGGGGCAGACCATGCTGCAAGCGCCGCAGGAAAGGCACTGCTTTCCCAGCTCGTCCCAGACCTCGCTTTGATACTCCATCTCGAAGATCTCGGGCAGATCGCGGATTTCGACTTCGAGCTGGAAGGCGCGGCGCTTGTCCAGCGAGCGGCGCTTGTATTCGGCGATATCGGCCTCCCCCACCGGTTCGAAGAGGCGGCCGGTGGCCAGCACCATGTCGTCGCCGAGAGCGGTGCCCACCAGCACCTGGTAGTAGTCGCCGGTATCGTAGAAGAAGAGGTCGAAGCCGTGGTCCACGAAATCGGCGCGCATGGAACGGCAGAAGCATTGCTTGTCGGGGACGCAATCGATCCCGATAATGGCAATGTTCTTGCGGCGCGCCTGGTAGTAGGGATCGTGGTACTTGCCGGTGTAGACGCGGTCCTGGATGTTCAACTTGCCGGCGTAGACGCGGTCCAGGATGTTCAAGGCATAGATGTCGCAGGCGTGCACGCCAATGAGGACGATGCGCTTGTCCAGGCCCTCGGTGGAAGGGACGAAGCCCTCCCCGGGGCGGTAGCGGAACATGGCCTCGCGCGGCGGAAGAAAATACTTCTTCGGCGGCAGGATGGTGCGATCGTAATCGAGCCGCGCCTCCGACCAGTGCGTGAGCCGTTTGAAAGCGTACTTGCCGTCCTGCTCGACGGGAGCATGGAGCTCCCCGAACTGCTGCACGACGGAAGCGAATAAATCCAGTTTATCTTTCGGAAGCTTCAGGATCTTCACTACCAGCCTCCTGTATCAACTCCAGTATAAGAGAAAAATATCCGAAATGGGAAGGGGGGCCGGGGACCAGGGGCCGGGGAATCGGTCTCAGCCTGCTTTCGGGGGGCAGGCAATCTTGCCTGCAGCCGCCTTTCAGGCGGCTCTCTCGAGGCGTGCGAGAGTCTCCCATCCCCCAGGCGCCGGCTGAAAGCCGGCTGCAGCCAGGATTGGCTGCCCCACAGCCGCAGGCCACCAGGAGCGGGCGCCCGGGCCCGCGCGGAGAGCGCACGGGCCGGAAAAGCCACGCAACATGCGAGTCTTAGGGCCTGTCACGAAACAACCTTGCCATTCCAGCGTGGCGCACGCACTCATGCGTGCCGCGTCGGCACTCGTGCCGACGCTTGGTTTTCCGCGCGCGAGCACGTGTCGAGAAGAATCTCGACACGGCACGCACGAGTGCGTGCGCCACGCCGGCCGCGAGGACTTAGCATGGTTATTTCGTAACAAGTCCTTAGCAGGCGAATAGTTCCTGCGCCTTAGTCAGGCGCTCGATTACTTTGACTCCATGCGGGCACTGGACTGTGCACCCCGGGCAATCGGCGCACTTCACGCTGGTGTGCTCGGGGGCCAGCTCCAGGAAACGCTCGCGGCCCAAAGCGAACTGTCCGTAGCCATCGGCGTAGGTCGGGATGCGCAAGATGTCGGCCACCGGCAGGCCGTGGCGGCAATCGCCGTCGCACTGGCCGCAGGCGCGGCAGTAGAGCGGCCGGATGAGCTCCAGGCGCTCGGCCAGCAGTTTCTCTTCCGCGGGGCCGTAGGGTTTCCGCATGGCCCACTTGAGGGCCGCCAGCAAGCCGCCGTCATGCACTCAGATCGGGCGGGATCGGTTTTGGCAACCTTGTCTGAACGTCTATGACCGCACCGCCTCACGCCACCTCAGAGTGCACCACCTCAGCGGTTGACGGCCTTTTGGCAGGGTGTTAACCTGTTCTGCTAGTAAAGACTTTCACCGGTTTCTCCTTACCCATCATGGAAGCCACGCTGCACGCCCTGGGCGGAATACTGCTGAAAGCGCTGCCTACATTTCTGCTCGTAGTCCTGCTCCACTTCTATCTGAAGGGCGTCTTTTTCAAGCCGTTGCAGAAGGTGTTGCGCCAGCGGTATGAGGCCACGGAAGGGGCGCGCAAGCTGGCTGGCGAGAGCCTCGAACGCGCCGCCGCCAAGACCGCCGAATACCAAGCCGCCATGCGCGCCGCGCGGGCGGAAATCTACCAGGCCCAGGAGCAGTCGCACAAGCGGTTGCAGGAAGGCGAGTTCGCGGAACTGGCGGAGGCCCGGCGGCGCGCCGAAGCGGCGGTCCAGGAAGCCAAGACACAGCTCTCGAGCGACGTGGAAGCAGCCAAGGCGGGGCTGGCGCGCGATAGCGAGCTGCTGGCAAACCAGATTGCGGAATCCATCCTCCGGCGGCGCGCCGCATGAAGCGCTTCGCCACTCTGGCTTTGGTGGTTTGTTTCACGGCGGCTCCGATCTTCGCCGAAGACAAAGAAGACGGCAGCCTGCAAATCTGGAAGTGGGCCAATTTCGTGGTGCTGGCGGGCGGTCTGGGCTACTTGATCGGCAAGAAGGGCGGGCCGTTCTTCGCCGCGCGGTCCACGAAGATCCGCCAGGACATGATCGAAGCCGGCGATGCGCGCAACGAAGCCGAAGCGCGCGCGGCCGAAGTAGACCGGCGGCTGGCCAACCTGGAGGCCGAGATCGCCGCGCTGCGCACCGATTCGGGGAAGGAAGAAGAGGCGGAAACCGGGCGCTTCGGGCGGCACACGGCGGCGGAAATCGCCAAGACCCAGGCGCATGCCGAACAGGAAATCGCGGCCGCCGGTAAAGCCGCCCGCTTGGAATTGAAGCGCTACTGCGCGGAGCTGGCAGTGGGGCTGGCGGAGCAGAAGATCCGCGCCCGCATGACGCCGGACACGCAGGATGCTCTGGTGCGCGGTTTTGTGCGGGATCTGAAATGACTCTCTCCGCCGTAGCCGCGCGATACGCCAATGCGCTGGCGGACGTGGTCACAGCCGGCGGGTCTCCCATTCGTCCGCAGGATGCCGTCTCCGAGCTGCGCGCTTTCGAGGCGGCGCTTGAGGCGTCCACCGAATTGCAGAACGCGCTCGCGACCCCGGCGGTGCCTGCCGCCCGGAAGAGGGCGGTGGTGGGACGCATCGCGGAGATTCTGAAACTCTCGCGCATCTCGCGGAACTTCCTGTATGTTCTGATCGATCATCGCCGCATCGCCGCGCTTTCCGACATTCTTAACAGCTTCGAGCTGATGGTGGACGAGCGCCTGGGCTTCGCCCGCGCGGAGGTGTCCGCGGCGCGCGAAATGGCCGCGCCGCAACGCGCCGCGCTGACCTCCGAGCTGGAGCGGCTGACGGGCAGGCGTATCCGCATGCGGTTTACGGTGGACGAGCGGCTGATCGGCGGGGTGGTGGCGCGGATCGGCTCGACGGTTTACGACGGTTCGGTGCGCGGGCAACTGGCGTCGCTGGGACGCCGCCTGAGCGCTGAAGGCTAATCGAAAGGAATTATGGCTCAGATTCGAGCGGACGAAATCACCAGTATTCTCCGCCAGGAGATTGAAAACTACGAACGGGCCGTCGACGTATCGGAGATCGGCGCGGTGATCTCCGTGGGCGACGGCATCGCCAGAATCCATGGTCTCGAAAAAGTCATGGCGGGCGAGCTGATCGAATTCCCGCACGACGTGGCCGGAATTGCCATGAACCTGGAGGAAGACCAGGTGGGCTCGGTGCTGCTGGGCGACTATACGGAAATTAAGGAAGGCGACGAAGTGCGGCGCACGGGCCGGATCATGTCGGTCCCGGTGGGGGAAGCGTTGATCGGCCGCGTGGTGGACGCGCTCGGCCGGCCCATCGACGGCAAGGGTCCCATCCTCACCGCCGAGTTCAACCCCATCGAGCGCCAGGCGCCGGGCGTGGTGGCGCGGCAGAAGGTGAAGGAGCCCATGCAGACGGGCATCAAGGCCATCGATGCCATGATTCCCATCGGGCGCGGCCAGCGCGAGCTGATCATCGGCGACCGGCAGACCGGCAAGACCGCTATCGCCCTCGACACCATCGTCAACCAGAAGGGCGGCGACGTAATCTGCATCTATGTGGCCATCGGGCAGAAGCGCTCCACCGTGGCCCAGGTGGTGAAGACGCTGGAAGATTCCGGCGCCATGGAATACAGCATCGTGGTTTGCGCGTCGGCATCGGACCCGGCCCCCATGCAGTACATCGCGCCGTTCGCGGGCTGCGCCATGGGCGAGTACTTCCGCGACCGTAAGCGGCACGCGCTGTGCATCTACGACGACCTTTCCAAGCATGCCGCTTCCTATCGCGAAATCTCGCTGCTGCTGCGGCGCCCGCCGGGGCGCGAGGCGTACCCCGGCGACGTGTTCTACCTGCACAGCCGGCTGCTGGAGCGCGCCGCCAAGCTGAACGACGAAAACGGCGGCGGATCGCTGACGGCGCTGCCATTCATCGAAACCCAGGCCGGCGACGTCTCCGCCTACATCCCCACCAACGTCATTTCCATCACCGACGGGCAGATTTATCTGGAGGCCGATTTGTTCAACTCCGGCGTGCGGCCGGCCATCAACGTGGGCATCTCCGTGAGCCGCGTGGGCGGCAGCGCCCAGATCAAGGCCATGAAACAGATTGCGGGCCGCCTGCGCCTGGACCTGGCGCAATACCGCGAGCTGGCGGCCTTCGCGCAGTTCGGATCGGATCTGGACAAGGCCTCGCTGGCGCAGCTCAACCGCGGCCGGCACATGGTGGAGATTCTGAAGCAGGACCAATACCAGCCGTTGCCGGTGGAAAAGCAGATCGCGATCATCTTCGCCGGAACCAGCGGCTACCTGGACGATCTGCCGCTGGAGCAGTGCCGGAAGTTCGAAGAGGAGCTATACCGGTTCGTGGACAACGCGCACCGCGGGCTGTGGGAGGAAATCCGGACCAAGAAAGTTCTGGACGACGATCTGCGCGCCAAAGTGATTGCCGTCATCGAGGAGTTCAAAGCCCGCTTTGTGGCGGAGCAACCCGCGGTAGCCGCACATGCCTAGCCTCATCGACATCCGGCGGCGCATCCGTTCGGTCAAGAACACGCAGCAGATCACCAAGGCCATGAAAATGGTCTCGGCGGCCAAACTGCGGCGCGCGCAGGACCGGGTGATTGCGGCGCGCCCTTACGCGGCCCTGTTGCGCAAGGTGCTGACGGACGTGGCCGCGGCCGCGGCGGGGCGCCCCCAGGGCCCGGAGGCGGACGAGCAGGCGGGCGAGAACCCCCTGCTGGCCGAGCGCGCGGTCGAGCGCATTCTGCTGGTTTTGGTTACCGGCGACAAAGGGCTCGCCGGCGCGTTCAACACCAACCTCATCAAAGGGGCACAGCGATTCTTCGCGGAGCACGGCGGGGCTGCGGTGACGCTGGAGCTGATCGGCCGCAAGGGGCGCGATTTCTTCCGCAAACGCGGCGCCGCCATATCGGGCGAGCACATCGGCTTGGCGGCCAAGGTGGTGTACGGCGAGACGGCAGCCGTCGCGCGCAAGGCCATGGAGATGTTCCGCAACGGCGAGACGGACGCGGTCTACCTGCTGTACAACGAATTCAAGAGCATGGTGTCGCAGAAGCTCACGCTGGCGCGCGTGCTGCCGCTGGGGATGCCGGAGCAATCGGCTCCCGTGGATTATATTTTCGAGCAGCCGGCGGCCGAAATCCTGAACGAGCTGCTGCCCAAGTGCGTGGAAATGGAGTTCTACCGCGCGCTGCTGGAATCGGCCGCCGCCGAACATGCCGCGCGCATGACCGCCATGGATGCGGCCACCTCGAACGCCGCCGACATGATCGAGAGGCTGACTTTATTTATGAACCGCGTGCGCCAGGCCAGCATCACCAAGGAGATCATCGAGGTGGTGAGCGGAGCGGCGGCCGAAGAATAAGGATTTTATGGCAACGACTGACGCGACTCTGATCGGCAAGGTGGTCCAGGTGGCTGGACCGGCCGTGGACTGCGAGTTCCCCGAGGGCCACATCCCCCTGGTGTACACCGCCATCCGGATCACCAGCGAGGGATTCGAAGGACCCACCCCGATCGACATCATTTGCGAGGTGGAGCAGCACATCGGCGAAGGCCGGGTGCGCACCATCGCGCTGCAGCCGACCGAGGGCCTGGTGCGCGGCATGAAGGCGCTGAGCCTGGGGCGTCCGGTGGAAGTGCCCGTCGGCAAGGAGACGCTGGGCCGCGTGCTCAACGTGATCGGCGAGCCGGTGGACAACATGGGCCCGGTGTCGACCAAGCTGAAGTACCCCATCCACCGCCCGTCGCCCTCGTTTGAAGACCAGTCGACGCGCCTGGAGATGTTCGAGACGGGCGTCAAGGTGATCGACCTGCTGGAACCCTACCTGCGCGGCGGCAAGATCGGGCTGTTTGGCGGGGCGGGCGTGGGCAAGACCGTCATCATCATGGAGCTGATCAACAACATCGCCATGAAGCACGGCGGCGTGTCGGTCTTCGCCGGGGTGGGCGAGCGCACCAGGGAAGGCAACGACCTGTGGCTGGAGATGCAGGAATCGGGCGTGATCGATCCGCACGACTGGACCAAGTCCAAGTGCGCCCTGATTTACGGCCAGATGACCGAGCCGCCCGGAGCGCGCCTGCGGGTGGGGCTGACGGGCCTGACCGTGGCCGAGTATTTTCGCGACGAAGAACACCAGGACGTGCTGCTGTTCATCGACAACATTTTCCGTTTCACGCAGGCCGGCTCGGAAGTATCGGCGCTGCTGGGCCGCATGCCCTCGGCGGTGGGATACCAGCCCAACCTGGCCACCGAAATGGGAGAGCTGCAGGAGCGCATCACCTCCACCAAGAACGGCTCCATCACGTCGGTGCAGGCGATTTACGTGCCCGCGGACGACTACACGGACCCGGCGCCGGCAACCGCCTTCGCGCACCTGGACGCCACCACCAACCTGTCGCGCGCCATCTCCGAGCTGGGCATCTATCCGGCCGTGGATCCGCTGGCCTCGACTTCGCGCATTTTGGATCCGCGCGTGATCGGCCCGGACCACTACAACACCGCGTCGGCCGTGAAGGGCGTTCTCCAGCGTTACAAAGACCTGCAAGACATCATCGCCATTCTGGGCATCGACGAACTTTCGGACGAAGACAAGCTGACCGTGGCGCGCGCCCGCAAGATTCAGAAATTCCTTTCGCAGCCCTTCCACGTGGCCGAGCAGTTCACCGGGGTGCCGGGCCGGTACGTGAAGCTGGCCGACACCATCCGCGGCTTCCGAGAGATCGTGGACGGCAAGCACGACGACGTTCCCGAGCAGGCGTTCTACATGGTGGGAACTATCGAGGAAGTGCTGGAGAGCGCCGAGGCGCTGAAGAAAGCTTGATTATGCCGGACTCTCTGGAACTGGAAGTGGCCACGCCTGAGCGCCTGTTGGTGCGTGAGGACGTGACCGAGGTGCAGGTGCCCGGCAAGAACGGCTACCTGGGGATTCTGCCCGGCCACGCGGCCCTGCTGAGCCAGTTGGGAAGCGGCGTGTTGAACTATGTGGCGGGCGGCCACCGGCGGTATCTGGCCGTGGCCGGCGGGTTTCTGGAAGTGCTGCCGGGCCACGTGCGCGTGCTGGCGGATGTGGCGGAGCGCGCCGAAGACATCGACGCGGCCCGCGCCCGGGCGGCCCTCCAGCGCGCCCAGGAACAACTCGGCGGCGACGATCCGGCCGCGGCGCTGGCGGCCATGGAACGCGCGCAAGCGCGAATTGCGGCGGCGGAACGGAAGTAAATGGCGTGGTTCACAGTCCGGGTACCGGCCTCGAGCGCCAATCTCGGGCCGGGGTTCGACTCTCTAGGATTAGCCCTGGGAGTGTACCTGACGTGCCGCTTTCGGCGGAGCGACGCTCTCGCCATCCGGGCCGAGGGGCGCGATGCCGCGGGCATTCCGACGGGTCCGGACAACCTCATCTGGCAGACGGCGGTGACGGTGGCACGGAGCCACGGCGCCGAGATGCCGCCCATCGAGCTGCACATTCAAAATGACATCCCGCTCGGCAAGGGGATGGGGTCGAGCGCGGCGGCGCTGATCACCGGGGTCATCGTCGCCGATCGGTTGTTGGACCTGCGCTGGAAGCCGCTGCGCATTCTGGACGAAGCTGCGCGCCTGGAAGGCCACCCGGACAACGTGGCGCCGTGCGCGCTAGGGTCGATTGTGGCCAGCGCCATCGATTCCGGCGGGGTGACGCGGGCCGTGCGGCTGGACCTGCCGCGGCGGTTCGGGCTGGCCGTGGTGGTGCCGGATTTCGACCTGCCGACAGTGCAGGCGCGGGAGGTGCTGCCCTCCAGCTACAGCCGGGAAGACGCCGTCTTCAACGTGCAGCGCGCGTCGCTGCTGATTGCGGCGCTGGCGGCGGGCGCCACCAACGCGTTTCCGGCCGCGCTGGAGGACCGTTTTCACCAGCCCTACCGCGAGGCGCTGGTGCCTGGTTTGCACGAGATTCTGAAGCTGCGCGCGCCGGGCCTGCTGGGATGCGCTCTGAGCGGCGCGGGCCCATCGATCCTGGTGTTCTTCGAGCGCGGGTACGAGAGCGTCTGCGACTTGGTGCGCCAGATCTTCCGCCTGCACGGGCACGAATCGGAGACGCTGTTCGCGGGCATCGCGGAGCGGGGGTTTGAGGTGAGGGAAGAGGCGGAGTGAGTCGGGCGCTCTATCGCGGCTCATCCAGCACAGCCAGGATGGCGCGCATTGCCTTCTCAAGGGGCGGGAGATCTCGCGTAACGACGAGCCAGACCGTCTCGAAGTCCACTTCAAAGTAGTCGTGTACCAGGGCGTTTCGCATGCCGGCTATGGATGGCCAGTCGATCTCGGGGTGTCGCTGTTTGTGCAACTCACCGATCCGCTGCGTCGACTCGCAGAGCACCTGAAGGTTGCGAACAATTGCGTCCTGGAGCGTTCGCGAAGCAAAGACAGCATCTCGGCCCGGTGCGGAATCCTCGGCGATTCGGCGGATGCACTCAACGACATGTTCGACGTACGCCCGCTGGGATTTCACAACGGCACGGCTTCCCGAAGAACGGCGTCACGGATCAGAGGACTCAACGAGCGTCGAATCACCACCTGTACGCGCTGGCCCAGGAGTTGCTCGAGGTCGGCGATCAGGCTCCCCGGAAACCACGGTGTGGTATCACCGGTCACGTCGACAAGGAGGTCGACATCGCTTTCGGGCGTGTCTTCCCCGCGAGCCACCGAGCCGAACAGCAGCACATTGCTCGCGCCGTGGAGGGAGGCCACCCGCAAGATTTCGTCGCGATGCTCTCTTATGTGCCGACCGGCGCCCATGTCTTCATTGTACTGTCAGGCCAGCAGCCGGGGGAGGAGACCGGCGGCCGCCGGATCACGCGAGCACGAGGGAAACACCGCCATGCTCCTTGCGGGTCGGCCTCACCGTGATTTCGACATCCTGCCCAAGGGCGGTCAAGAAGTCCATCAGGCGCTCGACGGAGAAGTTGCCCGACTGCCCGCGCATCAGACCGGAAACGTGCGGCTGCTTGATGCCCAGTATGGCGCCAGCCTCGGCTTGCGTGAGTCCTCGATCCTTGATAAGCCGGTAGATTTCGAGCGTGAGGCGGGCCTTGAGCTGTTCGCGCTCGGGATTTGGAAAGCCGAGGTCGGCAAAGACGTTGCCGCTACCCTCTTTGACCCGGATTTTGTTCTGCTTCATCTCAGTTCTGCCTTTCTCCGTAGTCCTGCTCTGCCGCGGCGAGCCGCTGTTTGACGAGTTCGATTTCTTTCTGAGGCGTCGCGATGCCTCTCTTCGACTTCTTCTGAAACGCGTGCAGCACGTAAATCGCATCGTGGAAGCGGACCGTATAGACGGCCCGGTAGGTGTCGCCCTCATGGGGCGCCACGATCTCAAGCACAGTACGCCCGCCGAAACCTCTGAGAGCTCTGACCGAGGGGTACTCCTCGCCGCACTGAGCTGCATAAAGTGCTTGTCCTACGTCGCGTTGTACCGGCTTGGGGAAGGCTTTAAGATCCTTCCTGGACGATCCGACCCAGCGAACCGGCTTCAGCGCTTGCTCCACTATACTAGTATACGTCTTTATGTATATTGTCGGGGTCGGCGATCAGGCTCCCCGGAAACCATGGCGTGGTATCACCGGTCACGTCGACAAGCAGGTCGACACCGCTTTCCGGCGTGTCTTCCCCGCGAGCCACCGAGCCGAAAAGCAGGACATTGCCCGCGCCGTGGAGGGCGGCCACCCGCAAGATCTCGTCGCGATGTTCTCTAGGGAAACACCGCCATGCTCCTTGCGGGTCGGCCTCTATCCAGCTTTCACGGCCTTTTTGCCGGTGCTCGACGAATCCGGCGCGCTTGAGCGCCCGCCGCCCTGCCCGGCCCGGCTCCGAAAACGATATCCTGGTTCATCGGGAGGGTCACCATGCTTCGTCTGGTTTGCTGTCTGTTTGTCGCCAGTGCCGCCCACGCCGCCACGCCCCTGTTCCAGGCGTCTTTCGAGAAGCCCAATCCAAGCTGGGCCGTCGTGCGCGGCTCGGCCACGCCGGATGCGTCGGTGCTCCACGAGGGCCGCAAGTCGCTTCGTGTCGAGCCCGGCGGGCCGTCGCCCGACGCCTGCGTTCGCTTCGCCCCCGTCGCGCTCACCATTGGCAAGCGTTATGAGCTGAGCGGATGGGCCCGCACCGAAGCCCTCGTGGTGCGCGATCTGGGGCGCTCCCCCATCGCCATTGGCGCCACGCTCGCCATGGCCTCCATGCCCTTCGATGTGCATTCCGAATCCCTCGGCGGTACCCAGGGGTGGACCCGCCTCACCCTGCGTTTCGTCGCCACCCGCGCCCAGGACCAGATCCTGCTGACCGTCGCCGAGGGCGGCGCATTTCAGGGCAAGGCCTGGTTCGAAGGCGTCACTCTCGACGAAGTCTCCTTTGCCGGCGAGTGGCCCGCGCCCGAGGCCCTCCGCACATTCGGCCCGGCCTACCGCTATCCCGCCGCCGGCTGGATCTACCTCCACATTGAAGGCCAGCCCTACGAGCGCGGTTACCAGCACGGCTTTCTCATGGCGCGCGAGATTCCCGAGTACTTCGAGCGCTGCGCCTCCGACCTCGGTTCCAAACCCGATGCCACTGGTTGGGGCCAGCTTCGCACCGTCGCCAACGCGCTCTTCCTGCGCGGATTCGATCGCGAAATCCTCGAGGAGATGCGCGGCATCGCCGAAGGCGCCTCTGCTGCCGGCGCGAAGTGGCTGGGGCGGCCCATCGATTTGGTGGACGTGGTAGTCGCCAACGTCACAGTCGAACTCGCCGAATTGCGCGCCGCCGTGTCCACCACGCCCACCGGACTGGAAAGCCTCCACTTCGACCCGCCCGCTTACTTCGAAAAGAAGCGCGACTCCGTCATCGACCGTTGCAGCGCGTTTGCCGCCACCGGCCCCGCCACCCGCGACGGCAAGATGGTCGTCGGCCATGTCACCTGGTGGCCTCTGACGCTGGCCGAGCAGACCAACGTCATGCTCGATATCCAGCCCGCCTCCGGCCATCGCGTGTTGATGCAAAGCTATCCCGGCGGCATCGAGAGCGGCACCGATTGGTACCAGAACGATGCCGGAGTGGTTCTCACCGAAACCACCATCCGCCAGACGCCCTTCAACGCCCAGGGCACTCCGGTGGCCTTCCGCGCGCGAGTGGCGATCCAATACGGCGGCAACATCGATGAAGTGGTCGAGCGCCTGGGAACCCGCAACAATGGCCTCTACACCAACGAATGGCTGCTGGGCGACGCCCAAAACAACGAGGTCGCCATGTATGAGCTGGGCACCAATCGCGCCAAACTGTGGCGCAGCTCGAAGAACCAATGGTTCGGCGACACCCGCGGCTTCTACTGGGGCGACAACAATGCGAAAGATCTCGCCATTCGCCTCGAAACCCATCCCGATTCGCGCGGCACGCCCGAATACGTCCCCTACGTGCCGGCCGATCGCGACCTGGCATGGCAGGATTTGTACCGCCAGTATCGCGGCCAGATCGACGAGCAGTTCGGCTTCCTGGCCTTCCGCACGGCGCCGCTGGTCAGCGACGGCGCCATGGACGCCAAGATCGCCACCGCCGATATGGCCTCGCGCCTGATGGTGTGGGCCGCCATCGGCAAGCCCAACCAGCGCGAGCGGCGGCCTGATCCGGGCGGTTATGCCAAAAACGACGGGCTGTATCCCTCCGGCTATTACCTATTCCGCGCTGAGCCGTCGGAATCGCTGCGCGCCGCGATTCAGGAAGGTGAGAAGGTGCGGATTGCCGCCAAGCCCGCCGAGAGCCAGCCCGCTGCCAAGCAGGAATCCTACAAAGACCGGCTCTGGAAGGGGTGGATTCTGCCGGCTTCCGATGCCGACACCTGGTTTGCCGCGGGCTCGGCCGCCTATTATCATGCGCTTCAGTCCGATGACCTCGCCAAGACGCTCGACGCACGGCGCGCCATGTACCGCGGCTTGAGGCTGGACGCCGACAATCCCGCCAACCGCTTCCGGCTCGAAGAGACCAAAGGCGTGCTGTTTCTCGATTCGCTCCGGCGCAAGGTGGGCGATGACCGCTTCTTCGCGCTCATGAGCGAGTTCTTCGCTTCCAACGCCGCCGCCACGGTCACCGCCCAGTCGTTCCTCGAAAAGGCCGGCGTGCCGTTCGAGTTTTCCGAGCCCGAGGATGGGCCGGCCTACCTGGTGGCCGACATCTACCGGCGGCTGGCTGCCGCCATTCTGGTCTACGGCACGGGGCGCGAGGCCGGCGCCAACCGCTATGCCGCCGAACAGATCCAGAGCCGCCTCTTGGACGACTACGAGAGCGCCGTTCCGATTTCCAAGGACTTCGAGGTCTCGGACGAGTTACTCCGGCACCGCGACGTCATCTTCATCGGCCGCCCGGAGGCCAACTCCGCGCTGGCCGCGTGGGCCGGCCGTATCGGTCTCGACTATCCAGGCGCCGCCTTCCGCATCGATGGCGCCGTCCACGCTTCCGAGCGCGAAGCGCTCCTGTTCTCGGCGAAGAACCCGTTCGACCCAGCGCACATGGTCCTGGTGGTAGCCGGCAATACCGCGCTCCGCACCGTAAAAGCCTGGAACGCCGGACTCACGCAAACCGACCATGTCATTCTCAAGTAGCCCCCTCCACCATCCTCACCCGCAGCCCCCTTAAATCCTTCAACAGGATGTCCGGCTGATACTTCCTCAACTCCTCTTTCGCAGTCAGTCCCGTTGCCACGGCGATGGCGCGGATGCGGTTCGCGCGTGCGGCCAGGATGTCGGCGGGCGCGTCGCCGATCAGGGCAATGGGCGCCCCGCGCGCGATCCAGCCGCGGCGGCGGGCTTCGCCGATGGCAATCTTCGCCAGACCCGCCCTGGTCTTCGCCATCTCGCCGAAGGCGCCGAACCGAAAGTACCCGCGCAAGCCCGCGCGCTCCAGCTTGCGCCAGCCGATGCGCGTCAGGTTGCCCGTCACCAGGCCGAGCAGCGTGCCGCACCGCGCCAGGCGCTCGAGTGCCGGCTCCACGCCGGGGCAATGCTTGCCCTCGAGAACCGGGCACACCCGCACGTAGTAGCGCTCCGCGGCGCGCACAATCTCGGGCATCGCTTCGCGGACCAGGGCGCGCCGGGCGCCGGCCTGGCGCATCATGGCCGCCACGATGTCCGGGTCCAGCATCCCCTGCACGGGGATGCCGTCGGTGGTGGTTTCGAGTCCCGTCACGCGGCGGATGCCATGGACCAGCGCGTCGCGGTGATGCGGGCCGGCGCGCCTCACCAGCGTGCCGTCGATATCGAAGAGAACCAGTGCGCGATAGATCAAAAGTAATCATACGCCGCTACAATGGTTCTGTGCAGCGCTCTAAGTTCCGCATCGGCCTGGTCCAGATGGCCTGTTCGAAGGACCCCAACGAAAACCTCGCCAAAGCCGAATGGCGCATCCGCGAAGCCGCCGGCAAGGGCGCGCAGATCGTCTGCGTCCAGGAATTGTTCCGTTCGCAATACTTCTGCCGCGAGCAGGACCCCGGCCTGTTCGATCTGGCCGAGCCGGTCCCCGGACCCACTTCCGAAAGTTTCGCGCGGCTGGCGCGGGAACTCCAGGTGGCCATCATCGGGTCGGTTTTCGAGCGGCGGGCGGCGGGTGTATATCACAACACCGCCCTGGTCGTCGATGCCGATGGCGCGCTCCTGGGGATCTATCGCAAAATGCACATCCCCGACGATCCGGGCTATTACGAGAAGTATTACTTCACCCCCGGCGATCTGGGATTTCGCTCGTTCGATACGCGGTTCGCCCGCGTGGCGCCGCTGATCTGCTGGGACCAGTGGTATCCCGAAGCGGCGCGCCTGGCGGCGCTGGCCGGCGCCCAGGTGCTGTTCTATCCCACGGCCATCGGCTGGCATCCCGCCGAGAAGGCTCGATATGGCGCGGCCGAGCACGATGCCTGGCGCACCATCCAGCGCTCCCACGCCATCGCCAACGGCCTCTATGTGGCCGCCGTCAACCGCGTGGGGTACGAAGGCCCGCCCCAGACGGGACTCGAATTCTGGGGTGGGTCGTTCGTGGCCGATCCGTTCGGCCAGGTGCTGGCGGAAGCCTCGCATGATCGCGAAGAGACGCTCATCGTCGAGTGCGACCCGCGCCGCATTGAAGAAGTGCGCCGCAACTGGCCGTTTCTGCGCGACCGCCGGATCGACGCCTACGCGGCAATCACGACCAGGTGGGGCACGCTTTAGCCTGCCCGGTTACTGCCGGGCTTCCGGCTGGAACCCCGGCTCCACATGTACCGTCTTTCCGGCCACCACGTAGATCTTTTCCGCGAATTGCGCGCGTCCCGGAGCACGCAGTTCAATGGTGTAAGTGCCGGGGCGCATCCACATGGTCTTGAGTTTCCCGGAGGTCCCCGCATAGGCGCCGTCGACGAATACTTGGGCGTCCTTCACCTTCGTGTCCAGTTTCACCTGGCCGGCGTTCGGCACGCCGTAGTAGGCTCCGTACGGATACGGGCGGTAAAACGGGCCGTAGCCGTAGCCATACCATCCCATGGGCGCGAAGGCGGGACCCACAAAAACGGCAACGCGGCCGCGGGCCGCAACCGCCAGCGGCAGCAGCATCAACGCGGCGCTGGCAAACAGCAGCATCTTTTTCATAGAGCACCTCTGCCCTGGTTACCCGCAATTCTATTGCCAGACCGCAACACACTGTTATGTAAAGGGTTATGGGATGCCGCGGCTCGCTGTCCGGCTGATAACCACCACCGCTGCTGCGGTACAGCCAACGCCGGCGTTCTCCGGTCTGAACTTATAATAAAGGCTTCATGATAGCGGAACTTGCATGTTTCGAAGAGCGCTGCCGCGAGCGTTACCCCATCACCGAAGTCATCTACAACTGCCCCCGGTGCGGAGGGCTGCTGGAGGCGCTGTACGGGAAGCCGGCGCAGCGCGCCGAGGAGCTGAAAACCTTGTGGCGCGCGCGTCGGGCGTCGAACGCGCCGCTCGACCAGAGCGGCGTGTGGCGCTACCGCGAATTCATTCCGTTTCTTTCCGAATACCAGGGCGTGGTCACGCTGCGGGAAGGCAACACTCCCATGCTCGAGGCGCGCCAGGCCGCCCGCTATGGCGGGCTCGAAAAGCTGGTGTTCAAGCACCAGGGGTTCAATCCCACCGGGTCCTTCAAGGACAATGGGATGACCTGCGGGGTGGCGCAGGCGTTGCGGCTGGGAATGACGCGCGTGGCGTGCGTTTCCACGGGGAATACTTCGGCCTCCATGGCGGCCTACTCCAGCGCGGCCGGGTTGCAGCCGGTGATCTTCATTCCGCACGGGAATATCGCTTACGGCAAACTGGCGCAGGCTCTCGAATACGGCGCCCGCACGCTCCAGGTGGAGGCCAATTTCGACCAGATCCTGGCCCTGGTGCGGCAGCTTGCCGAGCGCATCGGCATCTATCTGCTGAATTCCATCAACCCCTTCCGCATCGAAGGGCAGAAGACCATCATGCTGGAGATGATGGACCAGCGCGACTGGCGCGTGCCGGACTGGGTGGTGTTGCCGGGCGGCAACCTGGGCAACACGTCGGCTTTCGGCAAGGCGCTGCGTGAGATGCGGGATCTCGGGCTGATCCCCCGCTTGCCCCGTCTCGCCGTGATTCAGGCTGAAGGAGCGGCGCCATTCTACGATCTGCTGCGCGCGCCGGACCGTTCCCGGCTGAACCCGGTCGAGCATCCGCAAACGCTGGCCACCGCCATCCGGATCGGCGACCCGGTATCCTGGCCCAAAGCTTTGTACGAGGTGACGTGTTCGGGCGGCGTCGTCGAGAAAGTGACGGAGCAGGAAATCGCGGACGCGAAGGCAGTCATCGGGCGCTGTGGAATCGGTTGCGAACCGGCCTCCGCGGCCACGCTGGCGGGAATCCGAAAATTGACGGCCGCCGGAACCATCGCGCGCGATGCGGATGTGGTGGCCGTGCTGACCGGAAACGTCCTGAAGGATCCCGATTACATTTACCGGTATCACACCGGTGCGCTGGAAGCGCCGGATGGCACGCGAATTATGCCGAACTTCGGAAATTCCCCCACAGTAGTGCCGAACGACGCGGACCGAATCGCCGAGTTATTGAGCCGATAGTCATTCCCTCGAGATTGCCTGAATCCGCGCGGATAATTCAGCTTCCGAGACAGCCCCGGGATGGTAGAAGCGGACCACTCCCGCTCGGTCGATGAGGATCAGCGTGGGCGTAGTGCTGGCGCCATAGGTCACGAAATTGGCGGCGCTGAGCGGTGCCGGCATATCGGCCAAGGCGGCGTAGTACCGGCGCCGCACTTGCTCGATGTATTGCTTCTCGGCGGCCGGAGCGGCCTCCTCGCCTCCGGCCACGTATCCATACAACCTGGTAGGACCGAGAAGGACCAAGCCTTGCGGGCCGTAAGTGTTCTTCAGAGCGGCGAGCACCGGCGCTTCGGCTTTGCAGTCGGGACACCAGTGCGCCCAGAAGAAGAGCAGGACCGGGTGGCCGCGCAGCGCGGCTAACGAGGCGGGTTTGGGACCGAGCCAGTCGCTGGCTTCGAGCGGTGGCGCTGGCTTGCCTTCCAGGGTCAGCAGATTCATGTTCTTGCGGATGCGCTCGTCGAGCGAAGTGGCGCCGAACAGGGCGAGTTGCTCGCGCAGAAAGCTAATGGCCTCCAGCCGTTCTCCACGGGCCGCAAGCGCCTGGGCGTGGACCTCGATGGAGGCGCCCAGCGCCGTGGGGAGCCAGCGATCGCCGTCCAGTTGGCGAGTGCCGAGGAGTTCGAGAGCCAGTGTGCGGGTCTCGGAGGCGTACGACTCGGCCTGGTCGAATCTCTTGGCGTCGAGCGCGCCGCGGGCCAGCCAGGAAAGCGCGGCGGCGAGTTCCGAAGTGGCGCCGGTTTGATCCCGATAGGCCCGCACCGCGCGCTCCGCGCCGGCGAAATCGTGCTGTGCGATGAGGCCGCGGACGTCGTTGACCAGGGAGACGAAGAAAAAGAGCGCGGGCACCATGCCTCTATTCTACGGGCGGACTTCGGAATTGCGGTGGTGGGGCAGGCGGCGCCGCCTGCCCGCGGCCGAGCGAAGCTCGCCGCGTCCCGCTGCGCGGGACGTCGGCGAGGGCCGGCGGCGCCGCCTGCCCCACCTTAGACAACCAGATGTTCGGCGAGCCAGACGATGTAGCGGCCGTACTCGGAGTTTTCGGGCGGAAGGCGAAGCTCGGGGGAGATCGTGTAGTTCACGCGGCCGACGGTGGCGCGCGCAATGGTCTCCAGCGCTTCGGCGGAGTGGCCAGCGCCCGAGCGAATGCTGAGAGTGCACTGGTAATGGCGGGCGATCGCCGCAAATTCCTTGAGGCGCTCCGCCACGCCGTCGCCGCCTAGGTTAGGGGCCGCAAGCTGCGCGCCGTGGCCGCGCGCCTTGAGCCAATGCAGCCAGAATATCAGCTCCTGGGGCGTGGTCGCGCTGGCGGCGCCCTCCAGCGATGGCTCGAAATCGAAGGACCGGCCGGTTTTCAGCGCGGAGCGCGCCTGGCGGATCGACTCGTGAAGCTGCTCGTTGATCTTCAGAGCCGGGCCGAACTTCGAGGCGAGGCGCAGCACCTCCGGCGGAGTGAATTCGTAGACGGCATCGCCGATCTCGAATGGGCGGACGAACTCGTCGAGGATCCAAGCGCGGTCTTCCAGGGCGGCGCCGTTTCCGGTCTCACGGAACAGACAGGAGGTGTCGATGGAGAACCGGGTGAAGCCGGCGGCGTTGCGAATGGTCTCCCTGGCGGCGTCGAGGTTGTCGCCGGCGACCACCACGTGGATGCCGGCGCTGTAGCCTTCACGCCATCCCGCGCGGATGGCGGCGCACAATCCCGCGTAATAGAAGTCGCGGCCCGAGGCGGCCGGATTCGCGGCCGTGGCGGCGAGGTTCTTGCCGCTCCGCTTGAGGATGGCGCGAAAGGCGTCAAACGCGGCGGCGAGGCCGCCCGAAACCGCGATGGCGGGACGCAACCCCTGCGGGCGCGGGAGAAAAGCGGCGCCGATCTGCGAGACAAATTTTTCGAGGTTCTCGCAGTCGGAAGGGCCGAACGGCACGGCGTTGATGACGATTTCAGGACCACTGGGCCGGCGCATACGGCCAATCAGCAGCGGCTTGTAGAAAATGCTGCTGGTGGGAGCCGTGGCGGGAGCGAGGTGCAGGAGCATCGGCTCACCCCGGCCGGCATCGATAGCGAGGTAATAGGTGGAGGGGTGAACGGGATCGCGCACCAGCGAACCGAAGTACGGCGTCACGGTTTCCAGGCGCAGCACGGCGGCCCGCGCCGTGAGACGATTGCGAACCTCGTCGTTCAGGGGCTTGCGCTCGGCCTGCTCGAAGATCAGGATGGCCAGTTCGGCCGCCTCGGAGGGCCGTAGCGGCAGGTCGAGCGGAACGGGGGTCACAACAGCGAGCCGATGTAGGACGTCATCTTGGCGTCCATCCAGTCGGCCGGCTCGGCAATTTTGAGGAGGACCTTGCCCTGTGCATTGATAATGTAAGTCTCGGGATACATGAACGTGCCGTAGTCCTCGTGGATCTTCAAATCGCGCGCGGTGAGAAACGCGGGAGTGTACTTCCGCAAGAAGGCGCGATAGGCCTTCTCGTCCCGATCCACGCTGATGCCCAGCACCACCACGCCCTTACCGGAGAATTCCCGCGTGAACTGGTTGAGCGACGGGGTTTCCTGAACGCAGGGCGGGCACCAACTGGCCCAAAAGTTCAAAACCAGGAGCTTGCCTCCGAAATCGGGCACGGAGACGGACCGGCCGTTATCGGTCGAGATGGTGAATCCGGGCGCCGCATCTCCCGCAACGACCACGCGTTCGTGGATGGAGGCGTAGATGACGTAAACCAGGGCCACCAGGAGCACCCCAATGGCTACTCGCAGGAACCGATCGATTTTGACGCTATGCATGAGGGGAAACTATAATAAATTGTATCTCCGCCAAGGCCCTCGGCGTCGAAGAAGCGACTCATGGTGATCACTCGCAAAGTGGAGTTTTCGGCTTCTCACGTCTGCCGCAGTCCGCGGCTTTCCGAGCCCGAGAACCGGAAACTGTTCGGCATGGCGGCTAACCCGCACGGCCATGGGCATAACTACGTGGTGGAGGTGAGCCTCGCGGGCGACCCCGATCCGGTGACGGGGATGGTGCTGGACCTGAAGGAGCTGAAGGAAGTCCTCAACCGCGAAGTCGTCGAGCCGTACGACCACCGGTTCTTGAATTACGAAGTGCCGCCGTTCGACCGCGTGGTCCCGACCACCGAGAATATCGCGCGGGACATCTGGCGGCGGCTGGAGCCGCACTTGAATCGGGACCGCCACAAGTTGCATTCGGTTCGGGTGTACGAGACCCCGGACCTGTACGTGGATTACTTCGGAGACGAGACGTGTTCCGCGTGACGCGGCGGTATGAATTCGCGGCCTCGCACAGGCTGCATGTGGCCGGGTTGAGCGAGGAAGAGAACCGGCGGCTGTACGGGAAATGCAATCATCCTTACGGGCACGGCCACAATTACGTGGTGGAGGTGAGCGCGCGCGGGCCGCTGGATGGCGCCACGGGGCGCGCGGTGGACACCGCTTTGCTCGATGAGATGGTGGCGCGGCAGGTGCTCGGCCGGTTTGACCACCGCAATCTGAACGCGGAAGTGGAGGCGTTCGAGCGGGTGGTGCCGACCTCGGAGAACCTGGGGGCCGAGATCTGCCGGAGTTTGAAGGCGCATTGGAAACAAGTGTTTCCGGGCGAGTGGCCGAAGCTGGAGAAGATCCGCATCGCCGAGACGCCGCGGAACATCTTTGAGATCGGAGCCGATGAAATCGAATAAAGCAGTCATCAAGGTCATGCATCCGAAGCCGGAGGAGCCGAGCATCGCTCCACTCATCAAGGAAGTTTTGGGGCGGTTGGGAGAAGATCCCGGGCGCGACGGGTTGGCGCAAACGCCGGACCGCGTGGACAAAGCGCTCCGGTTCCTGACCAGCGGTTACCGGATGGACATCCACAAGATCGTCAACGGGGCCTTGTACGAGGTGAAGTACGACGAGATGGTGGTGGTGAAGGACATCGAGTTCTTCAGCCTGTGCGAGCACCATCTTCTGCCATTTTTCGGCAAGATCCACGTGGCCTATCTGCCGCGGAAGAAAGTGATCGGCCTGAGCAAGATCCCGCGGATTGTGGACGCCTTTGCGAGGCGGCTGCAAATCCAGGAACGGCTGACGCAGGAAGTGGCGCAGACCATTCAGGAGATCATCGACCCGCTGGGCGTAGGGGTAATCTGCGAGGCCCGGCACTTCTGCATGATGATGCGCGGGGTGGAGAAGCAGCA
>JBEKSR010000095.1:0-21793 GCA_049516835.1 Bryobacteraceae bacterium
TTCATCTCGACGCACGGCGCCCGCAAGGGACTGGCCGACACCGCCTTGAAGACCGCCGATTCCGGCTACCTGACGCGGCGCCTGGTGGACGTGGCGCAGGACGTGATCGTCACCGAGAACGACTGCGGCACCACGGAAGGCATCTACGTGGAGCCGATCATCGAATCGGGTGAAATCATCGAGCCGTTGCGCGACCGCATTGTGGGCCGCGTGGCGCTCGAAAACCAGAAGGACTACGAAGGCAACGTAATCGTGGGGGTCAACGAGGAGATCACCGAAGACCTGGCGGCGGCCATTCAGGCGGCCGGCATCGAGCGCGTGAAGATCCGCTCGGTGCTCACCTGCGAATCCAAGCGCGGCGTGTGCGTCATGTGCTACGGCCGCAACCTGGCCACGGGACGGCTGGTGGAGCGCGGCGAGGCCGTGGGCGTGATCGCGGCGCAGTCCATCGGCGAGCCCGGCACGCAGTTGACCATGCGCACCTTCCACATCGGCGGAACCGCCACGCGCGTCAGCGAGCAGTCCACGCAGGACGCCAAGTCCGACGGTTTCGCGCGCTACATCGGCATCCAGACCGTGAAGAGCAAGACGGGCGAGTTGATCGCCATGAACCGCAACGGCATCATGGCGGTGGTGGACGACAAGGGGCGCGAAAAGGAGCGCTACCCGGTGGTGTACGGCGCCAGAATCCTGGCGGAGGAGCGCGCTCCCGTGAAGGCCAACCAGGTGCTGCTGGAATGGGATCCGTACACCTTCTCGATTCTGACCGAAGTCAGCGGCACGGTGCACTTCAAAGACCTGGTCGACGGCCTTACGATGCAGGAGCGGGTGGACGAAGTTACCGGCATGTCGCAGCTCGTGGTGGCGGATTCACCGGACGAGAAGCGGCAGCCGCAGATTATCGTGCGGCCGGAAGGCGCGGCGGGCTCGCGTTCGGAAGCCAAGAAGTACCTCATGCCGACGCACGCCCACCTGATGGTGCACGACGGCGACGAGGTCCATGCCGGCGACGTGCTGGCCAAGATCCCGCGCGAAACCACCAAGACCAAGGACATCACCGGCGGTCTGCCGCGCGTGGTCGAGTTGTTCGAAGCGCGCAAGCCGCGTGAGACGGCCATCATCGCGGAAATCAACGGCGTGGTGAAGTACGGCGAAGTGTCTAAGGGCCAGCGCAAGATCTTCGTGGCCGGCGACGACGGCGAGCAGCGCGAATATTCGCTGCCGCGCGGCGTCCACATCAACGTCCAGGAAGGCGAGCGCGTCAAGGCCGGCGAGCCGCTCATGGACGGCCCGCGCAACCCGCACGACATTCTCGACGTGCTGGGCGAGAAGGAACTGCAAAAGTACATGGTCAACGAGATTCAGGAAGTCTACCGGTTGCAGGGCGTCAATATCAACGACAAGCACCTCGAGGTGATCTCCCGGCAGATGATGCGCTGGGTGAAGGTGGAAGATATCGGCGACACCGAATTCCTGCCGGAAGAGGTGGTGGACCGGTTCAAGTTCCGCGACGAGAACATGAAAGTTCTGGAAGCGGGCCAGCGGCCGGCGCAGGGCAAGGCCGTGCTGCTGGGCATCACCAAGGCTTCGCTCTCCACCGATTCGTTTATTTCCGCGGCCTCCTTCCAGGAGACCACGCGCGTGCTCACCGAAGCCGCCATCAACGGCAAGGTGGACTACCTGCGCGGCCTGAAGGAGAACGTGATCATGGGCCGCCTGGTCCCGGCGGGCACCGGCATGGAGTATTACCGCCGGGTGAAGATTGCCGGCGAGGACGTGGTGGAAGAGCCGTCGGCCGAGGTCGCGCTCGAGACCATCCCCGGCTACGACGAGGAGACGCGCCTGCAATACGCCGGCGGCCTGCCCGAGGAAACGGGCGAGGAGTCGCTGGCGGAATAAGCGACAGACATCAATCAACCGCCGGCGCGCCTCGTGTGCGCCGGCATGCTTTCTTTGGGTCGAGTATGAACGAGATCATATTCATCGTGAACGAGCCGCCCGAGGGGGGCTACGTCGCGGAAGCCCTTGGTCAGTCGATTTTCACCGTCGCCGAGACGCTGGAAGAACTCAACGAAATGGTACGGGACGCCGTGATGTGTCACTTTGAAGAGGAGTCTCGTCCCAAGATCATCCGCCTGCATTTTGTCCGCGAAGAACTCATCGCGGTATGAGGGGCCCGCGGGATTTGTCAGGCGCCCACCTCAGGAAAGCTCTCGCGGTACTGGGCTATGAGGAGACGCGCCAGACAGGCAGTCACGTCCGGATGACGACTCGGATGCGCGGCGAACATCATGTCACCGTGCCGAACCATAAGGCGCTCCCTGCCGGAACGCTCGGGGCGATCTTGAGAGACGTGGCGCGTCACTTCGGTTGCACAACGGAAGAGATTGTATCGCGCCTGTTGGCCTGACTTTCGCACCGCGCGGGCGGCTTGTCTCCTGTCGCAAACCGCTCTCAACCAGTTCGGCAGCGCAATCCCGTCCTTTCTCCGATGCTATCCTCGATGTTTGCCCAGACCCATTTCCCAGTGGAAGAGCCCGTGGCCAAGCCCGTGCTGGAGGCCATCCCTGGTTGCGACGAGGAGACGCGACTGCAATACGCCGGCGGCCTGGCCGTGGCAGGCGGAACGACATGAAACAGAAGCGTACTTGGAAAACTTCAGTTAAGGAGCGCACCGATTGGAATCGCCTCCGTTCCCTGAGCGACCATCAAATCCGGCGTGCCATCGAGAGCGGCCCGGAGGCGCGGCCGACCGATGCGGAGTTTTGGAAAAAGGCGCGCGTGGTGATTCCGGCGGCAAAGCAAACCATCACTATCCGCCTGGATGCGGATCTCCTCGAATGGCTACGGAAACAAAAGGGTTACCAAACACGGATCAATGCCGTGCTCCGAACCTTCATGGATGCAAATCTCACATCCGGGCGGCGTGGTTGAGCGCGAGAAGATCCCCTCACCCTTCCTGGTTCACCATCTGGATCAGGGCCTGGATGTAGCCGAAACAGTAGGCAAACGCCTGCTGCTTGTCCGCATCCCCGGCGATCGTCGGTACGTGGTCGGGCATCAGCATCCCGTCGTAGCCCACCTCTTTGTAGGTCCGAATCGCCCGGATGAAATCCACATCGCCGTTGTCCGGAAAGGTTTCCTGAAAATTCAGGAAGCCGCCCTTGATGTTGCGGAAATGCACGTTGAAGATTCTGCCGCGCGAGCCGAAATAGCGGATCACATCGTAGATCTCTTCGCCGGGCTTCTTGAGCATCTCCGAAACCGTGCCCTGGCAAAAGTTCAGGCCGTGAGACGGGCTGGGACTCAGCTCGATGAATCGCTTCAGCCCGTCCACGCTGCCGAGCACGCGGTGAACGCCGCGAAAGCCCCGCGGCTCGGGCATGGCGGGGTCGTGCGGATGGCAGGCCAGCCGCACCTTGTGCTCCTCCGCCACGGGCACGACGCGCTGCACGAAATAGCCGATGCGCTCCCAGGACTGCTCCGCGCTCACCGGCCCCGCTTCGGTGGGCGTGTCGCGGTTGGCCGCCTGCTCGTAATCGAACGTGCTGTAAGTGGCGCCGCCGCGGCCCGTGGTGGATTCCGTCCGCACTACCCCGAGAATCGACATGTTGTATTTCAGCAGCCGGATGCCCGCCTGGGATGCGTTGCGGATCATCTGGCAGATGTCGTCGATCTCGCGGTCGCGCTCCGGGCTTTTGCCCAGCATGATGTCGGGATTCTCGGACCGGGTAATATACGCGGAGCTGAGCGGCAGCGGCACGGCCTCCAGCTTGAGGCCGAACGATTCCACGCGCTCGCGGCGGCGCGTGAGCGATTCCACCGACCAGTTCTGGTCCAACTGGGCCGAGGGAAGCTGGCCGCAGATGTAATTCACTCCCAACGCCGCCATCACTTTCAGGATGTCGTCGCTGTCGCCGTGCTGCGTGCCGAGTTTGAGGTTGGCCTGGCGGCTGGGCGCCGGCTTCGAAGTTCGATCCTGGGCGCCGGCCGCCGCCAGCGCTCCGGCAGTGGTGTAAAAGAATCCTCTGCGATGCATGGAAACAGTCTAGCGGATTGCGGCAACCCAAGAATCGCCCGCAAGCGGGCGAGGCAGGCGGCACCGCCTGCCCCACCTCTGAAAATGCAGGATTTGTTGTGGTGGCGCAGGCGGTGCCGCCTGCGGCTCGGAATGAGGCTCCGAGCGTTCTCTGAATGGCGAAACGGTCCGAATTCATGCGATAGTAAGAAGGAGCGCAGCGCCAGGCTCCCTGTGAGGATCATTGAAGAGACTTCTGCTGGTTGGCACTATTCTTGTGTTCGTTTATCAGGCGCGCACTTCCGGGTCGGCGGCGGTTCTTTTGAATGCCGCGAGTCGGGCCGCGGGACAGTTGCCCTCGGATTGGCAAGTCAAGGTGAACCACGACCGTCCGGAGATCTCCGTATGCAGAGACGGCGAGGGCGGGGAACCCTGCCTCCACCTCAACAGCGTGAAAGCCTCGTTCGCCCTGGAGCGCGGGGTGGACGTGAGTCCCGGCGACACGCCGTATCTCACCTGGAGTTGGAAGGTCACCCGACTGCCGAACGGCGGCGATTTCCGCCGAGCTTCCACCGACGACCAAGCCGCTCAGGTGCTGGTCGCCTTCGTGGACCGGCGCGTCATCACCTACCTCTGGGACAGCACGGCCCCCAAGGGCGCCATGCAAAACTCCAGTGCGATTCCCCTGTTGCGCATTTACGCCGTGGCGTGCCAGTCCGGCACGGCCCAAGCGAACCGGTGGATCGCGGAAAACCATAACGTGGCCGCCGATTATCACCGGGCCTACGGTAAGACCGCGCCGCATGTGAAGGGATTGCGTCTCCAGATCAACTCCCAGCACACCGGCACCGTGGCGGAAAGCTACTTCGGCGAAGTCGCCTTCCGCAGCGCGCCGCGGTAATGATTCTGGTGACTGGCGGGACCGGCTTCATTGGAAGCCATCTACTGGAAAGACTGTCTGCCCTGGGCGAGCCCGCGCGCTGCCTGTTGCGCCGCAAGGTTGTCCCGCGCCGCCTGCCCGCGGGGATCGAAGCCGCCTACGGAGATCTGACCAGCGGCGAGGGCGTCGCGGAAGCCGTCAGCGGCGCGCATACCGTGATTCACCTCGCGGGCGTAACCAAGGCGCTGGCGGCCCGCGACTACTACGCGGGCAACGTGCGCGCCACGGAAACGCTGGCGCACGCTCTGGCGGGGCGCGCCGTCCGCCTGGTCCACGTGAGCACGCTGGCGGCCATCGGCCCCAGCCGCGACGGCACGCCCGTGGATGAGGACGCCCAGCCACGCCCGCTGACGCACTACGGCAAATCCAAACTGGAAGCCGAGCGGACGGTGCGCGCGCTGGCGCCGGATGCCGTAATCGTCCGGCCCCCGGTGGTCTACGGCCCGCGCGATACCGATGTTTTCCAGGTCCTGAGATCCATTTCGAAGGGATGGATGCTCGAAATCGCCGGTGGCGAGCGGTGGTTCAGCGCCATCTATGTGGGGGACCTCGTGGAGGGCCTGCTGGCGGCCACGCGCGGGGCGCCCGGCCGCGCCTACTTCCTGGCGCATCCCCAGCCGGTTTCCTGGAGCGAACTGGGCGCCGCCGCCGCGCGCATCATGGCTCGCCGGCCGCGTGTCGTGCGCGTGCCGCCCGGCGTGGCGTACGCCGTGGGCCTCGGCGCGGAGGTGTGGTCGCACGTCACGCGCCAGCCCGGCATTCTCTCGCGTGAGAAGGTGGCCGAGGCGCGTTGCCGGTGGTGGACCTGCGATACCCGGCGCGCCGCCGCCGAGCTGGGCTTCGAGGCGCGCACGCCGCTGGCCGCTGGCCTGGCCGAGACGCTCGCCTGGTACAAGGAGGCCGCTTGGCTGAAATATTGAGGGAAGACGACCGCTTCTGGGCCGTCGACAAGCTGTTTCTGGCCTACGTCGTCTTTTCCTCCGTCCTGGTCGTAGGCTGGTGGAACCAGGTACCCGACGCCGCCGGTCTTTTCACCGTGCACCTGGCCGGCGCCGCGCTGCTGGTCTTCGAGGTGAAGTGCCCCAACCGCACAAGCTGGCTCTTCCGCAACTTTTATCCGCTACCCTACGTCGCTTTCTGTTACAAGGAAATGGCGGTGCTGATACCCGCGGTGCGGCATACCGATGCCGACCAGTGGCTGGCGAACTTGGACTTTCGCATCTGGCATGCCAACCCCACCGTCTGGCTGGAGCGAATCCAGACCCCGCTGCTCACGGAATTCGTGCAGACCGCGTACACGCTTTTCATCCCGGCGGTGCTGCTGGTGGCGTTGCTGATCTGGATCAAGCGCCCTAGCAGGGAGTTCCAATATTATGCTTTTTTAATCACGCTAGGGTTCCTGGTCTCCTACTTAGGCTACCTGATCGTGCCGGCGCGGGGGCCGCGATTCCTGCTAAAACATTTACAGCACATACCTTTACAGGGATTGTGGCTGTTCAAGGGCATGCAGGGGACGCTGGACCGCCTGGAATCGGCCCACTACGACTGCTTTCCGAGCGGGCATACCCTGCTTACCATCCTGGCTTGGTGGGGCAGCCGATTTCTTGGAAAAAAGGTGTTTTGGGCCTATTTGGCCTACACTCCGTTCCTCATTTTTGCTACAGTTTATTGTCGATACCACTATACGGTCGATGTGCTGGCGGGTGCCGGGTTGGGGTTCGTCCTGATTCTGGCAACGCCGGCGATTTATAGAAAGCTATCACAAGGGGCTTGAAGATTGGGAGGACTTGAAGTCGTTGCGGTTGACAACCAGAAGACGCTGAAACAATTCGTGGAACTGCCGTATACACTGTACCGCAACGACCCCTACTGGGTGCCTCCGTTGCGGATCGCGGTTAAGGAACTGCTCGACCGCCGCAAGCATCCGTTCTACGCCAATGCCGAGGCCGAGTTTATCCTGGCGTTGCGGGACGGCCGCGTGGTAGGACGCGTGGCGGCCATTCTCGACCGGAACTACAACCGCTTCCACGGTGAGAACGCCGGGTTCTTCGGGTTTTTCGAAAGCGTGAACGATGTGGATGTGGCCGGCGCCCTGCTGGCGCGCGCGCGCCAGTGGGTATTCGACCGCGGTGCCACGGTGATGCGTGGGCCGGTGAATCCGTCCACCAACTACGAGTGTGGCATGTTACTCGAAGGCTTTGATTCGAGCCCCATGATCATGATGCCCTACAACCCGAGCTACTATCCGGTCTTGATGGACCAGGTTGGGCTGCGGAAGGCCAAAGACTTGTACGCCTACGTCAGCAATATCGGCATCGCCGAGATGAAGAAGATCGAGCGGGTGGCGGACCGGGCGCTCGCGACTAACGGGGTTCGCGTGCGTCCCATCAACATGAAAGACTTCGACGCGGATGTGGAGCGCGTCTGGAAAGTGTACAATTCGGCATGGAGCCGCAACTGGGGTTTCGTCCCCATGTCGCGTGAAGAGTTTCTGCAGATGGGCAAAGAGATGAAGCAGATTCTCAAGCCGGAGCTGGTGCTGATCGGGGAGGTGGGTGACAGCATGGTGGGTTTTGCGCTGGCCTTGCCCGATATCAACCAAGCGCTCAAACCGGCAGGGGGGAGGCTGTTCCCAACGGGGCTGCTCAAAATCCTGTATTATCAACATTTGATCAAGAGTGTACGGGTCCTTACACTGGGGGTGGTGGAAGAGTACCGTGCTTCCGGCCTGGCGGCGGGCTTTTATGCCACGCTCTTCCGCAATGCTCGGAAGCTGGGCTACGATGGCGACTGCGAAATGTCCTGGATACTGGAAGACAATATCTTAATGAATCGCTCCCTCGAGGTCATGGGGGCGAAGCGGTACAAAACGTACCGAATTTATGAATGGAACTGAGGACCATGCGCATATCAACTGGCGACATCACCGGCAAGAAGAAGAGCAGCGCATCGAACGACATTTTCGAGAAATGCCGGAACTTCACTCGTCCGAGTGATCTGAAATCTACCGGGCTCTACATGTACTTCGAGGTCTTTGGCGACCGCGAGGGCTGCGGGCCGGGCGAAGTCCGCATGGGGCGGCGTAAAGTGCTGATGTTCGGGTCGAACGATTATCTCGGCCTGATCACCCACCCCAAGGTAATCGAGGCCGCCGCGCAGGCCGTCCGCAAGTACGGAACCGGCTGCAGCGGTTCGCGCCTGCTCAATGGCACGCTGGACCTGCATGTCAAGCTGGAAGCCGAGCTGGCCGCCCTGGTTCATAAAGAAGCCGCCATCATGTTCAGCACGGGATTCCAGGGCAACTACGGCACGCTCTCGGCCCTCACCGAGAAGGGCGATGTCATGATCTGCGACCACAACCTGCACGCCAGCCTGGTGGAAGGCGCGCTGCGGTCGGCCGCCCGCACCGTGCGCTTCCGTCATAACGACATGGACCACTTCGAGCGGTGCCTGGAGAACTGCCCGCCGGATGAGAAGATCTTCATCATTTCCGAAGGCGTTTTCAGCATGGAAGGCGACATCGCCGACCTGCGCGGCACCCTGAAGCTTGCCAAGCCTTACGGTGCGCGCGTCTACGTGGACGAGGCCCACGGCATCGGTGTGCTCGGCGCCACGGGCGCCGGCGCGGCCGAGCACCTCGGCGTGCTCGACGAAGTCGACATCGTCATGGGCACCTTCAGCAAGTCCCTGGCGTCGGTGGGTGGCTTCATCGCCGCCGAACGCTCGGTGGTCGAATACCTGAAGCACACCTCCCGGCCGTTCGTCTTTTCGGCCAGCCTGCCGGCGGCTTCGGTGGCGGCGGTGGGCGCGGCTCTCCAGATCATGAAGAAGGAGCCGGAGCGCCGCCTGCACCTGTTGCGCATCGCCCAAATGCTGCGCGACGAGCTGCGCGCGCGCGGCTTTGCCGTGCTGCCCGGCGAGACCGCCATTGTTCCCGTGGTCGTTCAGGACGAGCTGGATCTCTGCCGCCTCTGCAAAGCGCTGCTTGAGGAAGGCATCTACATCAATCCCGTGCTGCGCCCGGCCGCCGCGCAGAACCTGCTGCGCATCTCCTGCACCGCCGCGCACACGGAAAAGCACTTGGACCGGCTGCTCACCACCCTCGAGAAGGTGTCGAACGCGCTGGGAATCGAGCGGTAGGCAACCGGCCCCGCAACTGCCGTGAAGCGCTCGAAGCGGCCAGCCCCGAATCTCTCCTCTCCCGCCAAATCCACCGTGCTCCCACTCCTGGAGCGACATTCGCTCCCTCTGGCTCTCTGCCTCATCGTTATCGGGGTCATCCGGATCGCGGCGGCCTGGCCCGAAATGAGCATCACCTTCGACGAACCGGCGCACCTCGCCTGCGGCTTGCAGTATTTGGCCCAGCATGTCTACGTGTACGAGCCGCAGCATCCGCCCCTGGCGCGCGCCATGGCCGCATTAGGACCGTATCTGGATGGAGCCCGGCTCCTGGATGCCCCCAACATGATTCTGGAAGGCGTGGCCGTGCTTTACGACGGCGGCCACACCGGGCGCACCCTGACCCTGGCGCGGCTCGGCATACTCCCGTTCTTCATCCTGGCGTGCCTGGTGGTCTATTTCTGGGCCAGGCGCTATTTCGGCAATATGGTCGCGGTGGTGGCCACTGGCCTGTTCACCCTGCTGCCCTCGGTGCTGGCCCACGCCGGCCTGGCCACCACCGACATGGCGCTCACCGCCTGTCTCGGCGCGGCCTTCCTCGCGCTCCTGGTGTGGGCGGAGCAGCCATCGTTTCGGCATAGCCTGCTGTTGGGAGCCGCCACTGCCCTGGCGGTCCTCTCGAAATTCACCGCGCTGGGGTTTTTGCCGGTTGCGGCCGTGTTCGCGCTGGTCGTATACCTGGTCGCCGAACGGCCGGGCATGAAGAGACTGGCGGCTCTTGCCAAGGAGCGGGCGGCGCCGTTGGCCGTCGCGGTGCTTGTGGGCGCGCTGGCCGTCTGGGCCGGCTACCTCTTCTCATTCGGGAGGGTCCCGGGGTGGAGCGTGCGGCTGCCCGCCCCCGAGCTGTTCGATGGCATCCGCCGGGCCATGCGCCACAACGCCAGCGAAGGCGGCGGCTATCTGTTCGGCCAACTCAGCCCGACTGGCTGGTGGTACTTCTTTCCCGTGGCGCTGGCGGTCAAGACGCCCCTCGCATTCCTGTTGCTTGTGGGCCTCGGCGCATGGCTTTGCTGGAAGAAGCGCCGGTTTGCCGCTCACTGGCTGCCCTGGGCGTTCGCTCTGGGAATCCTGGCGCCGGCCATGACCAGCCCCGTGAACTACGGCATCCGCCACGTGCTTCCCGTCTACATGGGCTTCTCGATTGTGGCCGCTCTGGCGGTGGTCCGGCTGGCGCGGACCGGGAAGTGGGCCGGCGTCGCCGCGGGCGCGCTGGTGCTTTGGATGGCGGTCTCGGGAGCCGTTCGCCACCCCGACTACCTGGCCTACTTCAACGAGCTGGCCGGCAGCGAACCGGAAAAGGTGCTGGTGGATTCGGACCTCGACTGGGGGCAGGACACCATACTCCTGGCCCGGCGTCTGCGAGAGTTGGGTGTGAAAGAGGTCTCCTACATCCAGATGAATCTGGACAGCGCTCACCTTCAGGTATGGCCCGGCATGCCGCCCACCAAACCCATCAACCCCGTGGTCCCGGCGAAGGGCTGGACGGCCGTGGGTCCGACCTTTTCGAAGGTCGGCCAATACGGTCTCGATCACCGCTACCCCAATCTCAAGCCCTGGTTCGAATACCGGAAGCCGGTCGAGAGAGTGGAGTCGCAGCTTCTGTATTACGTCCCGCCGGGATCTTTGCGAGCGCCGTAAGTGGGGCAGGCTTTTCAGCCTGCGGGCCCGCTTTCCAGCGGGTCCAGCCGGCCGGACGGCCGGCTTGCGGGCAGGATTGCCCGCCCCACAATCTATGCAGAATGTCGATCCGCCGCCGTTCGGGGGCAGGCGTGCATCCCTTCACCCGCGCGCGGCGATCAACACGCCCGCCGGCCCCGCCAGCGGCACCCGCCGGACCTCGCCGAACCCGGCCTCGCGCAGCCACGCGGTGTACTCGTCCTCGCTGTAGCTGGCGCCGCCCTGCGTGTTCACGAGCATGTTGAGCGAGAACAGCGCGGCGGCCCGCGGCCCGGTCTTGTCCGCCCGCAGCAGGAAATCCTGAATCGCCACGCGGCCGCCCGGCGCCAGCGCCCGGAACACGCGCGCCAGCAGGTTTCGATTCTCTTCCGCCCCCAGCATGTGGCAGATGGCGGAGATCAGCACCAGGTCATAGCCGCCGCCGAACTCGTCCGTGCGCAAATCGCCGGCGCGCGTCGCGATGCGCTCCTGGAGGCCCGCTTCCCGGATATGCCGCTCGGCGATGGCCAGCACCGCCGGCTGGTCGAACACTTCCGCGCGCAACCGCGGGTTGGCCTGGGCGAACGCGATGGCGTAAGCCCCCGAGCCGCCGCCCACATCCAGCATGCGGCTTGCCCCCGCCGCTGCAGCCTGGGCCAACTGCGCCGCCCGCTGCCGCGCGTTGTTGTGCATGGCGGCGATGAACGCTTCGGTGTCCTCCGCGCCGCGTTCGTCCGGGACAGTCGTGCCCGTCCGCACGCACTCGGTCAGGCCGGACCACCGGTGCCACAACCGCGCCGTATGCAGCATCGCCATCCGCGCGCTGTCCGGCGAGCCCGCCGCCAGAAACCGGGCGGCCACCGGCGAGTTGTGAAACACCGCTCCCTCCTTCCGCACCAGGTCCAGCGAAGCCAGCGCGTGGAGCAGCATTTCGGTGGCGCGCGCCTCGGTCCCGGCGGCGGCTGCCGCCTGCGCGGCGGTGGCGCCGCTTTGAATGGCGGTGAACAGGTCCAGCTCCAGGGCCGTGAGGATCACGCGGCTCTCCTGAAACCCGCGGATGCTCTGCGCCAGCTCGTCCGGCATGACGCCCGCGGCCTCCCTGGCCCGCAGAGAGGCCAGGTAGCGGTCCCGGTTGGCGCAAACCTCGGTTGCCAGCGCCGCCCGGTCGGTCGTCACCAGCCGGCTCACGGGGCGGCCTTGCCGGAAGTGCGAGTCCACGATCTCAGGTACGTCCTCGGCCCGCACGCCGGAGTACCACACGCCTTCCGGGTACACCACCATGTTCGGCCCTCGCTCGCACAGCCCCAGCGAACCGCAGGTGGTGATCTGGACGTCGTTCGCCAGTCCCTGCGCGACGATCTGCCGGCGCAGCTCCTCGATCATGCCGCGCGATCCGCGCGCCGGACAGGACGGGACGCCCTCCGCCTTCTGCTGGTCGCAGACGTAAACGTGGTATCGGAATGGCTCCATAGCGACAATTGTACCGAGGGCAAAAAGTCTTTGCTGTCGCTTGGCGCGCGAGGGCGATCGGCTTCAGGACAGCCGCTTACTGGACGTCGCTCACCTTCCCGTCGGTGAAGGTGATTTTCATGTCCTTGTACATATAGATCTTCTTCGCCCCGAGATCGATGATCTTGTCGGGTTTCCCATTGACCGCTTCCACCTCGGCGATGGTCTGTCCCAGGGAGATTGTGACAGGCCCCGGCGGAGTTGGGGCAGTATCCGTGGTGACGGGCCCCGGCGGACTTGGGGTAGTGTCCGTCGTGGCAGGGACCGGGGGCGGGGCTACGGAATTGGTTGGGACCGCAGGCGCAGCAACAGGGGGAGGCGGAGCCTGGACTATTCCCACATCATAATCGGTGTTGGTGTAGACCGTCACCTCGTGGCCCTTGGGGATTACCATGTCTTTGCCGTGCATGAAAAGAAAAAACGGGGCGGCCGGAAAGAACACAATGGAAGTGGCAACGATGGCGCCAGTCATGGCGCCGGTGTGCCCGCCGCCTTTGCCTTGCTGCACGCCTCTCAGGGCCAGTCTTCCCCCGGAGGGCAAGCGCACATAGTCGATATTCATGCCGAGCCTGCCGCCTCGCGCCATACGCCGCTTGGGCACGGCCTCTGTAATTGTCGCCATCGCCATTGAGCCTTTCGGGATGACGACCATATCGCCCAGGTTTACATCGTCGAGCGTCTCAAAGTCGACGTTGTCCCCAACTTGAGCGTCCGCGGACGACACGGTCCGATTGATGCGCATACGTATGGGTGTGCCTTCGGGCAAGACGGACTGCTGTGGCGGTGCTTGAGAAAACGAGACCCACGGCAGTGCCAACACCGCGAGCATCGAAACGACAACCAGCTTCTTCATCGCTTACCTTCCAGGAAAACGGGGTTTTGGGCTGCTATATCGAAGAAGAATGATACTCCAGCGAAACTCGCGGGGTCAAGGCCGGCGGGTGCGGCAAGCGCTAGCCGTGGAGCGATTTTCGGGCATCTTCATCCTTGAATCGCACCGCGCGCCCGGTTCGAGCCTCGAGCATGGCGAGTGTGGTTTTCACCGAACGCTTATCCACGCGCAGCACGATGGCCTGCTGGCGGCCCGTGTCGTCGGTGTATCCCAGCGTAATGTAGTGGGCGCGCGCCTTAGACAGCAGGAATATCGGAGAAATCAGAACTGCTAGAACGACACGGCGGCCGACGTCCTGTCCGTATTCGATCAGGTTGATCTTCTGAAACGGAATGCGAGCGGTGGCGGTGGCTGCCACCAGGACCAGGGCGCTCCGATCCGTAGTTTGAATCGTACCTTTCGTGCCGGCCGGAAAGGCGGGGAGCGTTCCGCCCGCACATTGGACACGGCCGCCGGATTGGGCGGCAGCCGCAGTAACGGCCGCCAGGAGGATGGTCGGCAGAAGGCGTTTTGTCATAAAGAAGCTCGTAGCAAATAGTATCGGGAAGCGTCCGGTTCTCTCAGCACTTTTCACGCCCACCACACTCCAGATGGCCCCCACCACCCGGTGGCTAACAGACCATCAACCGCTCGCCAGCATTTCAAGCCAGAGTCGCAGCGTTAGATCGTGCCGCTCCCTATTCGCAAGATACGGTCGAAGCTCCGAAGAATATCGGCCTTCCCGAACCGCAAGATCGAGCGGAGCTGCGCGGGCGAGGTATTTCACATCTTCTCGATCGCGAGCCGAGTTGCGTTCCAATTTCGATAGCGCGAGGTCGTGCGCTTCGATCCCCAGGAGCAGCAGTCTGCGATATGCGGGGCCGATCCCTCTCCCGCGAGCAACTGGAGGGGCGCGGTCTCCTCAACGGGGATCGCTATAGGGCAAGAATTGGGCGTTCAGATCCGTCAGCAAATTCCAATGGCTGGCTTCGACAGGGCGCGTCCGCCGAAGCCAGCGACGCTCCGCCTCCGAGAGGGACGCCTGGCACAGAGAGTCCTCTCGGACCAGGCGAGCGCGGTCCAGGACCTCCTCAATTTCGCGAAGCCGGCTCGCAGCCGGACCATCGCCCCGTTTCTCTGCCACCTGCCGCGCCAGCGTGACAATGAATCCGAGCCGGTTCTGGACATCTCGCAACTTGGCTTCGCGTATCAGCCAGCCCCAATCGAGATCGCTGTATTCGACCACGAGCCAAGGCAAAGCTCCGATCACGCGGACTTCCACTTCGCTTGCGACGATAGCGGCAAGAAGGACAACAGCGGGATTCTTCCTGTGTGCGCCGCGCAACTGTCGGAAGCCGGGATATCCCAGGCTGGCGAGTGCCGCCGCCAGGGACGAGGAATGCCACGAATCGATACCGTCGGACTCGAGCGGCAGAGCAGTAGGAACGAGGCGGTATAGCTTCACGATCTTCATTCCGAGTGGAGCGGTGACCGGCCGCCGGCCGCGCTCCAGGAGGGCGAGATATGGCTGCGACACTCCCAACCGGTCCGCTGCCTGCTGTTGTGTCAGGCCGGCTGTCTGGCGTGCCGATCGCAAGTGTTCCGGGCGCAAGCCGCAATTCCTTCAGGTTCTATTATAACAACTATTGTAATAAACGGATAGCCCCGCCGCCTGCCCGTCGCCGAGGCTGCCAGCCTCGATCTCGTCATTGGGTTCCGAGCGAGCCAGTCTTGATGCATACTGTAATCTGAGGCGGCGATGAAGCGAACGATCCAAGTGCGCATAACCAAAGGCGAACGGCAGTTTGTGGCCGAGTGCCTCGACCTTCCCGTGGTCACGCAGGCTGCCACTTTGGATGAACTGGCTCTCAATATCCGCGAGGCCATCGGCCTGCATATCGAGGGCGAAGACCTTTCTGAACTCGGTTTCTCCAGCCATCCGACGATCCTGGCGACCATGGAACTCGAAGCAGTAGCGTGATGTCAAGACTCCGAGTTCTATTCGGCGGTGAGGTCCTGAAGATTCTGGGCGAATTTGGCTTTCAGGATTTCGCGCAACGAGGCACGCTCCACGCCATCTACCGGCAGGCATCGCGGTACATCCCGGAGCCCGAGCTTCCCAGCAAGTTTTTCACGGACTGAGGAAAAGTCTGCTGGAACTCCGACCGTGGCTTTCGATCCCCGGCGCCGATATCGCCTCAGAACAAGAACGGCACGAATCGCCGCGTGCGTTTCATGTAAGCCGCGTAGACCGCGCCGAAGCTCGCGAGATTCTCCCTTTCCTCGGCCACTGAGGTGGCGACCAGAAAACCGCTCGCGATCGGCGCCAGCAGAATGCCGCCGATCGCGAATGGGTTCTTCAGATATGCGCACCACACCAAAGCCAACAACGACGCGTACATAGGGTGCCGGATCAAGCCATACACGCCTACCGTGACCAGCGTGGTGGTGTTCTCAAAAGCCAGATTGGCGCTCCGGGCGGCTGTGGGCGCCGGCTTGCCAATCGCGCGAAGCAGCCGGAATCCTTCGATCGCCAGTCCTATTGCGACCGCCCCGAGGAACCAGGAAACCAGTTGGCGAGCCGAAAGCGGGTCGCGAAACCACATGGGGACGTTCAGCAGGATCAGCGCCGACAGAAGTTCAAACGCGAAAAAGCGATAGAAGCCGTGCGAGCGCAAATCCCTCAAAGGCCGCCACGACAACCGAATGATGGCGGCTGATGCAGCGAAGAAGATAGCGACACGCACCAATGTGTTCGACAGGATACCAAATCCCATGGAAGCGCTGCACCAGGAGTGCCTTGCATTCCCCGCCAAAAGGTCCGAATATAATATCGGATGGCAGGCATCTGCCACCACCGCCAAGAGGTGCTCAAGCGCCATCGGCGGGTGAACAGGAGTGTGCCAATGAACATCGGGGTCATTCGAGAGCGCGGCGCTTTCGACCGCCGGGTCGCGCTGACGCCTCCCGTGGTGCGGCGGCTGACCGGCGCGGGCCACACCGTTTGGGTCGAGACCGGCGCCGGCGACGGCGCCATGTTCCGCGACACCGAGTACCTCCGCGCGGGGGCGCAGATCGCCTATTCGCCGGCGGAGGTCCTGCAGCGCGTCGAGCTGCTGGCCAAAATCGGCCGGCCCACGGCGGAAGAACTCGGCCTCTGCGCGCCGGACATGGTGCTGATGGCCTTCTACCACCTGGCCGTGGCGGACCGCAGCCTGGTGGAAACGCTGGCTGGGCGCAGCCTCACCGCCATCGGCTGTGAGATCATCCAGCAGGACGACGGCCGGCTGCCGGTGCTCGCCGCCATCAGCGAAATCGCCGGACAGATGACCGCCGCCATCGCCGCGCACCTGTTGCGCTCCAGCTCCGGCGGACGCGGCATCCTGCTGGGCGGCACGCCGGGAGTGCCGCCGGCCCGCGTGGTGATCCTGGGCGTGGGCTCCGTGGGGTTTGCGGCCGCGCGCGCCGCCGCCGCCACCGGCGCGCGCGTGGCCGCCTTCGATCGCGACCCGCGCAAGCTGCGCCACCTCATCGAGCACGTCCCCGACGCCGAAACCTACCTGGCCGATGAAGATGCCGTCGCCGACGCCGTGGCCGGCGCCGACGTGGTCATCGGCGCGGTCCTGGAGGCCGGCACCCGCACGCCGCACGTGGTGACCCGCGCCATGGTCGAAGGCATGAAACCGGGTTCGGCCATCATCGATGTCTCCATCGACCAGGGCGGCTCGGTCGAAACCAGCCGGCCCACCACCCTCGCGGCCCCCACTTTCGTCCACAAGGGCGTGACTCACTTCTGCGTTCCCAACTTCACCGCCGATATCGGCCGCTCCGCCAGCGTGGCCATCGCCCAGGCTATGCTGCCCTACGTGCTCACCATCGCCCGCCAGGGCGTGGATGGGGCCCTGGAAAAGTGTCCCGAGCTGGCGCGCGGCGTATACACGCTGCGAGGGAGGCGCCCATGACACGCGACTACCGCTCCCGCATTGTGACTGCCGATGAAGCGCTCGCCGTGGTCCAGTCCGGGCAGCGCGTCTACATCCACAACGGCTGCGCCGAACCCGTGGACCTGGTGGGTGCGCTCACCCGCCGCGGCCCCGAGCTGCGCGACGTCGAGGTGATCCACATGGCCACCATGGGGATCGCCGATTACAGCCTGCCCGAGTACGAGGGCCACTTCCGCGCCAACGCCCTGTTCATCGCCGCCAACGTGCGCCAGGCCGTGCAGGAGGGCCGCGCCGATTATACGCCCATTTTCCTGGGCGAAATCGAAGGCCTCTTCCGGTCCGGCGCCGTGCCTATCGATGTGGCCCTGCTGCAGTGCACGCCGCCCGACCATTACGGCTATATGAGCTTCGGTCCCAGCGTCGATATCACCGTTACCGTGGCGCAGTGCGCCCGCCACCTGATCGTGGAAATCAACGACCAGATGCCGCGCGCGCTGGGCGACGCCTTTGTGCACGTCAGCCGCGTGAATGCGTTCATCGAAACCTCCCACCCGCTGGTGGAATACCCGAGCCATGAGGTCACGGACCTGCACCGCGCCATCGCCCGCAACATAGCGGCGCTGATCCCCGACGGCGCCACCATTCAGACCGGCATCGGCGGCATCCCCGAAGCCACCCTCGCCCTGCTGGGGAACCACAAGGACCTCGGCGTCCACTCCGAAATGGTTCCCGACGGCGTCATCGAGCTGATTCAGGCCGGCGTCATCAACGGCGAGCGGAAGACGCTGCATCCGCATAAAGTGATTTCGGCTTTTGCGCTCGGGTCCAAAGCGCTGTTCGATTTCATCGACAATAACCCCATCTTCGAGTTCCACCCCACCGCGTACTGCAACGACCCGTTCGTGATCGCCCAGAACGACCGGATGATGGCTATCAACTCGGCCATCGAAGTGGACCTCACCGGGCAGGTCTGCTCGGACTCCGTGGGCCGCGCTCCCTACAGCGGCATCGGAGGGCAGGTGGATTTTCTGCGCGGCGCCGCCCGCTCCAAGGGCGGGCTGCCGATTATCGCCCTGCCCTCGACCGCCAGGAACGGCACCGTCTCGCGCATCGTTCCCGAACTCCAGCCCGGCGCCGGCGTGGTCACCTCGCGCGGCGACGTTCACTACGTGATCACCGAGCACGGTGTCGCCTATCTGCACGGCAAGACGCTGCGCCAGCGCGTGGAAGCGCTCATCCAGGTAGCCGACCCGAAATTCCGCGCCGATCTCGAGGATTTCGCGCGCCGCAGCAAGCTGCTCGTCCACGCGCACGCCGTGGCATAAACCAGCCCTGTACCGCTGAGCAGGGCGGACCTGTAGCCTGCCATGGGCGTCAAAACAACCCTCTCGGCCAGCATTTTCGCATGCACTCCGATCGGAGCGTAGTTTCTTAGATGGGAACTTTACCAGGATCGATGTCCAGAACGCCGCTGGGCCACTTCTACGATAGGCCCACCTATCAGCCACTGGCCACATTCCTGGCACAACTCTTTCCGATTACCCGATTCGGGACCCGGAAGATTTCGGGCTACACTGCGGTGTTACAGGCGGATCTATCTCCCGCCGCAGACCTCTTCGAGCACAGCCCCGCGCCTGCGGGCGTCCACACCCCGCGCTGCCTCGTACAGCGCCTCGATCTTCCGCCATCGCTCCGCGTCCACGAGGTCCCTCCTGTGAGCCTTGGCTCAACGGAAGCCCTCAACCAGCATCAGGTCCTGAGTGTTCCGATCGGTTTGACACCACACCACATAGGCATCGTCCGGCGAAGCGGACATGCCGGCGCCGAAAAATGTGTCCACCGTGGCCAGCGTGCGAACCTTGCCGGTGGCCGTGTCCCGAAACTGGATCGTCCTTTCCCCAGGCGCTCTGAAGTAGATACCCTTTGCGGTCACGGCAAAGCCAAAGGGATTGACCTGCGGAAGGATCTGCACCTTCTCACCGCCCTCGACCGGCATTCTGCACAGCGATCCGCCAGCCACGCCGGGCGCGCGGTCATAGTAGTAAAGGTACTTGCCATCCGGCGACTCGAACGCCTTTCCGCCGCCGGAGTGCGTGACCTGCACTGCCGTGCCGCCGTCTTTTGGCACCTTCCATACCTCATAGCGGCCACTGCGATCGGAAGCAAAGTAGATCCACCGGCCGTCGCTCGACCAGCTTGGGGTATTGCCATGCGCGGGATAATCGGTCAAGGGGCGCGGCGTGCCTCCGTCCGCTGAAACCACGTAGATCCGGTACCCTCCCTTCGCGCAATCCAGAGCCAGCCATCGGCCATCGGGCGACCAGGACGGAGACCCCAAAATCGGCCCATCAAACGAGGTGATCTGCACACAGTTCGATCCATTCGCCTCACAGGTCCAGATCTCCTCGTTGCCGGTCCGATTGGATCTGAAGGCGATCTTGCGCCCGTCGGGCGAGTACTTAGGATGGGTGTTGGTAAGCGACGAGCCGATCAGGCGCTTCCGCTCCCCCGTGCGGATGTCCAGGCGCCACAGGTTCACGTTCAGGAGCGAGAACGTGTAGGCGAGGTGGGACGACGTGCGTGCGATCGCGGGGTAGAGGGCCTCGGGGAACGCATAGGGCAGGCGTTTCGGCGCCCGCCCCCCGGAAACTGGCACCCGCCAGAGAGACCGGGCCCGTTCGCCACCCGCCGAATAGACGATTTCACGACTATCCGCGGTCCATGCAATGCCCGCCGCCGACGCATATCCCGGGGCAGTGACCTTCTCCGGCTCTCCATCTGGACGCAGATCCGGCGCCAGCCGCAGCGTATAGGGCTCGAAAACCCAGGGAGTCGCTTGCCTGAAAAATGCCAGAGTGCGGCCATCCGGTGAGATGGCCGGAGCGCTGTCGCCCAGAGGTACCTGGGCGGTCGCGGATTTGGTCCGAAATGTCGTTAGCCGGCGGCGTTCGCCGGTATCGACGGCGGTCCCCCATAGTGCGGTTATCGGCTGACTCTGAGGCTCCGGGTCGCCGAAGGCAAGCCACTTCGCATCCGGCGTCCAGGACAGAAGTGAGCTGGCTGGAATCTCAGCGAGTTTGCGCTCCGGCCCGCCGAGCGGCGGGATCAGCATGATCGCCCAGTTGTCCTTCTGCTGGCGTAGGAACGCGATCCAGCGGTCGTTCGGAGACCACGCGGGGCAGCACTCTACCTCGGGCGTATTAGTAAGCCGCATGGGGGCGCCCGCCGCGCCGATCTGCTTCACGTAGATATCGAAGTTGTCTTCTTTGTCGCCGTTCCATTGGAAGGCTACTTTGTTGCCGTCGGGCGAAAACGATGGGTACCCCTCACGGCCGGGATAGGAACCCAGCGGCACAGCTTTGAGGTCCTCCGGCGGCCCTCCTTCCCGCACCCGCCAGACCAGGACGCCGGCCAACAACAGCACCGTGGCCAGGATTCCGGCGGCCCAGATCCAGCGCCGCCGGCGCTCATGCGCGGGTGTGGGTACGCCGTGAAGCTGGTCCGTTTGCGATTCCGCCTTCAGTTCCTCCAACTCGACCTTCACATCATCCATGTGCTGAAAGCGTTGCGCGGGGTCTTTGCGCAGGCACCGCCTGACGATCCTCTCCACGTCACGCGGGATCTTGGCTCCCAACGGCGGCGGCTCCTCCCGCAGCACCGCCGCCATTAGGGATGCCGCCGAGTTGCCCGAAAAGGCCGGCCGGCCGGCGAGCATCTGGTACAGCACCACCCCAAACGAGAAAACGTCCGAACGCGGGTCTAGTGGTTTACCCTCGGCCTGCTCCGGCGACATGTACGCAGGCGTGCCCAGGATCTCGCCTTCCACGGTCAGAGCGGTGTCGTGTCCCTCCCCCAGTTCCACCCGCCGGGCCAGGCCGAAGTCCAGCAGCTTCACCAGCCCGTCGCCAGTCAGCATGATATTGCCGGGCTTGAGGTCGCGATGGATCACTCCGGCGGCGTGGGCTTTGGCCAGCCCACCGGCGACCTGCACCGCATAGTCCAGCGCCTTCGCCAGCGGCAAGCCTCTGGCGGGAATGATGTCACCCAGGGACTTCCCCTCGACGAACTCCATGGCGATGAAGTTCACACCGTTATCGAAGCCGACCTCGTGAATGCTGACAATGTTCGGGTGATTCAGTGCCGAGGCCGCGCGCGCTTCGCGGAGCAGCCGTTCCCGCCGCTCGGGGTCCGAGGCGTACTCCGGTGGAAGGACCTTGAGCGCCACCGGCCGGCGGAGTTGCGTGTCGTAGGCCCTGTAGACCACGCCCATGCCGCCTTCACCGAGACGGCTCACGATCTGATACCGTCCAACCTGCGTTCCTGGGTCCCACTGCCTGGTCCGCGAGACGCTCAACAGATCCGCCGCCACCTGCAAGACCGGCCGTTCCATGGGCCCTGCTTCCGGATCCTGCGCCAGCAGCGCCAACACGTCCCGCAGCAGTTCGGCATCGTTCGCGCAAGCCGCGTTCAAGAACGCTTCCCGCTCACCCGGAGTCCGTTCACTGGCCGAGTGGTACAACTCCTCGATTTGCCGCAAGCGCTCGGGATTCATCGCGCCATCCCTGCCCACACCATCATACAGCGTCCGGTCACTCGGCCGGAACCGTCTTGGAAGCCCGCCGTTCCATGTCATGGTCGATCAGTTCGATGTCGTCCTTCGTCAACTTCAGACCCCC
>JBEKSR010000096.1:0-21759 GCA_049516835.1 Bryobacteraceae bacterium
TCGGTCTTGCCGAAGCCCACATCCCCGCACAGCAGGCGGTCCATGGGCTGGGGACTTTCCATGTCGCGCTTGATCTCCCGGGCGGCGGTAATCTGGTCGCGCGTCTCGGTGAATTCGAAGGCATCTTCGAATTCGCGCTGCCAGTTGCTATCCGCGGAAAACCGAAAGCCCTCGGCCATTTTGCGGGCGGCGTAGAGCTTGAGCAGCTCGTCCGCCATGTCGCGCATTTTGGCTTTGATCCGCGTCTTGGTGCGCGACCAGGTGACGCCTCCCATGCGGTCGAGCGCCGGCTTGGCGTCTCCCGCGCCGCGCCACCGCTGGACCAGGTCCATGCGGGTCAGGGGCACGTAGAGCTTGGCGCCGGCAGCGTATTCGAGGAGCATGTAATCGCCCTGGGCCTCGCCTTGGGCGATCTCGCGCACCCCCAGGTACTGAGCCACTCCATGCTCGGCGTGAACCGCGTAGTCGCCCGGCTTCAGGTCGATCAAATCGGCGGAAAAAGTGGCCAGCGCGGACTTCGAAACCGAGGCGCGCGCCACCAGTTCCGAGGTCTCGAACAGGTCCTCGGCGCCAAATACTACAAGTTTCGAATCCTGGAAAGCAGTGCCGTGGCGGATCAGCCCCTTGACCACGTAAATGCTGGCCACCGAACCAGCCAGGTAAGCGCGCTCGGCCAGGTAGGCGGGCGTGGAGTCGAATTGCTCAAGGCCGAGCTGGTAGGGGATGCGGTATTCGTTGAGGATGTCCGCCACGCGTTCTACTTCACCTGTGGAAGAAGCGAAGAACGCTACGCGATTGCCCGACTCGACCAACGTGCGGGCCTCGGCGATGGCCACCTGCATGTTGCCATGAAAGGCCAAGGAAGGCCGGGTGGCGATATGCGAATCCCCCTCCGGGGACCATCCGATGTCGAGTTCCCTGAGGGCCATCTGCGGACCGCCGCCGGCTTGCCGTTCCAGTTCCTCCCAGCGGAAGTAAATGCTATCGGGGTCATAGGCGGGCGAGCGCTCAATCTGTTCGAGGCGCTTCCAGAACCGTTCGGTGGCTCCGCGCACCTGCTCGGGTTCATCCCAAAGCACGACCGGGTGTTCGAGCAGCGAAAAGACCGACGCGTGGCGCGGCCGGAGCATGGGGGCCACCAATTCCCAGCCGGGAAACGGCTCGCCGGGCGGCGGCAGGTCGCGGCGCGGGAAGCCGGCTTCGCGCATCCGTTCCGCCAGTTCCACCAGGAGGGCGCGCGACTTCTGCCATTCCGTCAGGGGGAGCAGGATGCAGTCTTCGATCTTGAGGATGGAGCGTTGCGACTCGACGTCAAAGCGGCGTATGGATTCCACCTGGTCGCCGAAGAGGTCGAGGCGGATGGGTTGCGGCGCCTCGGGCGAGAACACGTCCAGAATCCCGCCGCGGACGGAGTATTCCCCTACCATCTCGACCGGCTCGCGCCGCTCGTAGCCGATGCTTTCCAGGTGCGCGACCACCTCCTCGAGCGGCAACTCGTCGCCCACCCGCAGCTTGAGCGCGAGTTGCCGGTAAAAATCTCCGGGCTCGATCCGCATCAAGGCCGCGGCTACCGGCATGACCGTGATGGGCACCCTTTGGGTGGCCAGCCGCCACAATCCCGTGGCTCGCTGCTCGCAAATGTCGGCGTGCGGCGAAAGGTTCTGAAGAGGCAGAACATCCAGAGCGGGCAGGAGTTGCGGGCCGTTCCGGTCGTCCGCCGCGAGCAGCGGGAAGAAAGTATGGATGGCTTCCGAGAGGGTCTCAGCCTGCTTGTTGCCATCTACTACAATTATCAGAGGATGGTCCGAGGATTGCCACAAAAGCACCGAATAGAGGGCCTTGGCGGTGGTGGTGAGACCCGAGAGCGAGGCCTTGCCGCCCGCAGCCAAGCGGCGTAGAGCATCCTGGAAGCTAGGATGCTTCGCCAAGTCCAAGAACAGATCGCGAACGGCAGGATGAATCAAGGTCGGCTGAGAATTCTTTCGACAATATTAGTAGTAGAACACCCGGGTTCCAGAGCCACGGTGAGCACCTTGCCGCCGGTGGCTTCCACTTCTTCCCGGCCCGCGACAAAGTGCGACCAATCCGCGCCCTTGACGAGCACATCCGGCAGGAGCAACGCAATCAGCTCGCGCGGCGTGTCCTCGTCGAACAGCGTGACCGCATCGACGGCTTCCAGCGCCAAGGCCAGCTCCGCGCGTTCCCGTTCGGCGGTCAGCGGGCGGCCCGGCCCCTTCGCGCGCCGCGTGCTGGCGTCGGAGTTCAATGCCAGAATGAGAACGTCCCCGAGCGAGCGGGCCTGCTCCAGGAGCCGTATGTGGCCGGGGTGAAGCAGGTCATAACAGCCGTTGGTGAAGACCACGGTCTTGCCCTCGCGCTTCCAGCGCTGGCGCTGTTCGAGGAGTTCCGCGCGGCTGTAGAACCGAGCCACCGATTTCAGTGTAGCAGCCAGCGCGATGGCTCCCAATGCCGTGGTGCTCATGAGCCGCCGCTCGCGCATCGGGGGAAGCCTGCGAGCCGGGCCGGCTGGGCTTCGTTATGCTTGACGTAACGCATAATGAATGATATTCTGATGAATGATCGCCGGTTATCGAGACAAGCGCACGAGAGATTTCGCGGCTGGACAAACGGGTGAAAGCATTCTCTGGAATCGAACGCCCGGCGCGCTTGAAGCTCGACCGGCTGGAAGCGGCTATGGCGGTCAAGGACCTCGCAGCCCTGCCTGGCAATCGTTTCGAAGCGCTGGCCGGCAAGCGTCGGGGACAGTACAGCATCCGTATCAGCGACCAGTGGAAAATCTGTCTTGAGTGGCAGGACGGAGCGCCGGGACCGTCGAACGTAGAGATTGTCGACTATCATCAGGAGGACTGACAGTGACCGCGATACATCCGGGGGAACACTTGGCCGAAGAACTGAAAGAACTCGGGATGAGCGCCGCCGAGCTGGCGCGTAAGCTGGATGTGCCGACCAACCGCATTACCGGCATCTTGAATGGGCAGCGCGCCATCACCGGGGACACGGCCTTGCGTCTGGCCCACTTCTTTGGCACGAGTGCGGAATTCTGGCTCAACCTACAGAGCCTCTACGAACTGCGCATCGCCCAGAAGAAAGCGGGGAGGTCTATAAGAGCGCTTCCCAGGTTGAACCACCGCGAGCGCGTTCCTGCGTGAAAGGCCGGCGAGCGGGGCATGCCGTCAGATCCGGTTTTGAAATGGCTTCTCGAAGGCGACCCTGCCATCCGCTGGCAGGCGCTGCGCGATCTCAAGGGGGCGGCGGAGCGAACCGTCCGCCGCGAGCAGCGGCGCGTCGCCGAGACAGGCTGGGGCGCGCGGCTGCTGTCGCTCGAAGACGCCGACGGCCGCTGGGCCGGCGGCATCTACACCCCCAAGTGGACCTCGACCACTTACACCATGGTGCTGTTGCGCAGCCTGGGGCTGGCGCCAGGCCATCCGCAGGCGATGCTGGCGTGCCAGGCGCTGCTCGACGCGGGCTTCTGGCGCGATGGCGGCATCAACTTCTGGCACCACTCGCACGAGCGCAGCGAGACCTGCGTCAGCGGTATGCTGCTGGCGGTGCTCTGCTGGTTTGGAATGGACGATGCGCGCGTGGACCGGTTGGCGGAGCACGTCGTCGCCCAGCAGATGGCCGACGGCGGGTGGAATTGCCGCGCCATGCCGGGGTATGGCGGCGCGACGCATGGGTCGTTTCACACCACTATCTCGGTGCTGGAAGGGCTGCTGGAATACGAGAGGTTCCGGAAGTCTCGCGCGGCTCGCAAGGCTCAGGCGCGCGGCCGCGAGTTTCTGCTGGTTCACCGGCTGTTCCGGTCGCACCGGACCGGCGACATCGTCAGGCATGCGATAACGTACTTCTCCTTCCCGCCGCGCTGGCACTACGACGTTCTGCGCGGCCTCGACTATTTCCGGGAGTGCGGCGCTCAACGCGACAAGCGGCTGGAAGAGGGCATCGCGCTGGTCCAAGCGCGGCGGAAAGACGACGGTCGATGGGTGCTCCAGAACCGTTATCCCGGCAGGACCTTCTTTGAGATGGAGAACCTCGGCGAGCCGAGCCGCTGGAACACGCTGCGCGCGCTGCGGGTGCTGCGGTGGTGGGAAGGTGGGATGGAGCGATCGCCTAGAAGATAAAGCTGAGGCCGCCGCGGAAACTGCGGGGGGTTTCGACCAGCAGCACGCGCTGGCCGTCGGCCATGGCCAGCGGCAGATAACCCTGAGCCAGCATGTTGCGCAGATCGGCGGTGGCTTCCATGCGCCAGGGCAGCATCGAAAAGCCCGGAATGGGCTGCCGGATGTAAACGTTTAACCCCGGCATGGGACCCACAGGCTGGGTGCTGTATAGGTGGCCGGGCATGGCCCAGCGGTGACTGTCGGTCCACTGATAGCTGGCGATGAAGTGCGTGCCGGTCCAGGGCGAGGTGGCGGTGACGCGGGTGGTGGCGGCCTGCTTGCGGCCCGAACGGATCATGGAGCGCAGCTCGTCGGGACTGTTGCTGACGATCTCGCGGTCCTGCGCGGTGAGCGCGCCCATGGAACCGAACATCAGAGTGGCGCTCACATGGTCGCCCACGTTCTGGGTGACGGCGGCTGTGTATCCCACGCTCGAATAATTGCCGGCGTCGAAGATCGAGTTGCCGGAGAAGAGGTCCGGGAGGATGTCGCCGCCGCTGTACATGCCCGCGGGCGCCACCAGCGAGAGCGCCGCATTGGTCACCGATTCGCGGTAAGCGGAGACCTGATAGGTCCGGGACCGGGCCTTGAGCGAGTACGTCAATTCGTACTCTTCGCCGCGCTGGATTTTCGGCCGCGCGCCCAGCAAAGAGATGCGCGGGAACAGGCCGAGGGTGCTGAGATCGCGCTGGAGATCCGCATCCTGGGCGCCCGCGCCGGCGAGGTCGGGCCGCCCGTTGCCGGACGTGTAGGCAAAATCCACTTCGGCGTTGTTCCCGGCCTTGTAGCTCAGGCGCGCGTAGGGACTGAAGTAGTTCAGGTGATCGAGGAACGAGACCGAATCGAGCGTGAATCCATACTGGAGCGCGAGGTCTTCGGTAAGCTGGGTGCGGTCATTGAAGCCGGCCGACATGGAGCGCAGCATGGGCAGAGCGGAATCCGTTCCCGTCACTGCCGCACCCAGGCGCCCGGGCAGGAACAATTGCCGCATGGTGACCGAGACCTCGGGGCTGCCGCCGGCGAGGCTGCGGCTGTAGCTGGTGCGGAACGCCGCGGTGGGCACGCCGGTCTGCGAGCCGTATCCCACGTTGCCGCTCACCTGAAGCAGGTTGTCGCCGTAAAGCGAGGTGGCCAGCGCGAAAGCCGTGCCGAGATCGGCCTCGTTGCCGATACCCGTCACCAGCGGGCCGTCTCCCGCGGAAACTTTCAGGATGCCGCGCGTGTCCGAGAAAACCGCGCTGCGCACGCTGGTGGCCCCGTTACGGGCCAGCGGATCGGCGGCGAATCGCAGCACGGGCCGGGTGGATGAGGCGGTGCGCAGAACCCACTTCCACTCGTCGCTCATGAGACTGCCGCTATCGATCGACGGATAGGCGAGCTGGATGGTGCTGAACAGCGTGTTCAGGTTCACGTTCAGCACGCTCCGCATGCCGGGCTGCACCAGAATGTTCTTTTTGAGCGCTGGAACGAAAGTGGCGAGCGTCACTTTGACGGAGTAGAGGTCGGGGAACAGCCCCAGAAACTTGAATTGGCCGAGGTCGTCGGTCTGGACCTTCCCATACACGCGGTCCTGGCGGTTGTAGAGCAGGACGATGGCGCCCATCTGCGGGATGCCCATGGAATCGCTGACCACTCCGCTGATGACACCGGAGAGCTGGATGGGTCCGGCCGCCGGCGATACGCAAGGCGCCGCCAGACAGGCAATCCCTATTGCCAGCAACGCGACCGTCTTGTGCGTCTTCGTGCTAAACATCCGCGACGCTCATTTGGGGAGCGGGCGTACCCGCACACCCTAGGTTACCGTAAATTGGACCGACGGGGTAAGGGTTTGGTTTCGATTTTTATCCGTAACCTTCAGCCGGAGAGTGTACTGGCCCGGGACCAGGGTATTGAGCGGGAGAAGTTTTTCAATTGTCACCTGGCTGGTGGAGGCGCCGGGAATCAGTCCCACATCCTCAGTGAAATTGAAGATCTTCTCGTTGGTGCCGTTTTTCACCACTTCGTACTCCACCTGCCCGGACGGCAAATGGGTGCCCTCTTCCGCCCCGAAGTTATAGAGCTTCAAGTAGATACCCATTTTCTCGTCGTGCTTGAAAACGTCATCCATGCGTGGCCGCACCTTGGAACCGCCGATCACGAACTGGCCGGTGCCGATGCTCTTGCTGGGGACCTTTTCAATCAGGTCGGCCAGGATCAGGGTGCTGGAAGAGAGCTTGTCGGCGTCGAGGTGGGGCACCGTAACGGCGACCTCATAGTTGCTGAGGTTGCCGCCCACCACGTCCTTGGCCATGACGTTCAGCCGGTACGTGCCCGGGGCCAGCGGTATCGTCTTCTGATAGATGGACTTGCGCTTGGTGTAGTCTTGGAGGTACTCGGGCGGGGTGGTGCAAGTGACCGTGTCTTCGAATACGTTCGCCACGCGCCGGGTCATGGTGCTGAATTTCCCGTAAATGTCGACCACGGCCTTCTGCACGCCATCCTTGAGCTGGAATTGCAGGTCCTTGTTGTCGAACTGGAGCGTCACGTTGGTGAGGACCTGGGCATCCGTAACCGGAAAGAAGTCGATTCTCGCTTTCATGGGCAGGATGTTGTAGCTGAGGCGCGAGGTGACGGCGGCTTCCAGGTCCTTGAACTTGATCTGCGGCGGCTGCTGCAGTTTGGCGAACTGCTCCAGGCGCGTGAACTCGTTCATGCTCTCGGTTTCGCCGCCGAATGGGGTGCCGAGGTGAGTGCCGTCGGTGCGGTTGAAGCGGTCGGTCTTGTCGGCGAGTCCCATCTGCTCCATCATGGTGAGGCCGGCACCCGGCACGTAAAGCAGCGCGTCCTTTTCGGACGGGTCCATGGTCATGTGATACTCGCCCGTCATGGTGGGGTCGACGAACTCGATAATGATGTTGGTGCCGACGCCTTCGATGTAGCGGTAGCGCCACTGTTCGAAGGGGAAGGTGGAGGTTTCGCCGCCGCCCTCTTCCGGAGGCCGCTCGTAAGTGCCGCCGGAGGGGTGCGATTCGATTTCGTCAGCCGGGCCGTAGGTAATATACATGCGCCCGCGGTCGGTCTTCCAGCCGGGGATGCCGGAAGCGTAATGCTCGTTGGCGTAAGCGATGCGGCGGTAGTGTTCTTCCTTGAACTCGTTTTCGACGGTATCCGGGGTGGGATCGCGGCGCAGCCAGAACTGCTCGATGAACTGCTCACGCTCTTCATCGGTCTGGAGGCGCTTGAAGGCGGTGCGCTCCTCGTCGGTGATGATGTAGGCGACGTCCTCGTTCAGCCATTTGCGATAAGGCGTTTCGAGCTCCTTGCGGAGCTTCTCCTCGCGTCTCTTCTTCTCCCTTTCCGACAAAGGCCTGGCGATGGTTTCGCGCTGGGGCGCCGTGGAGGACTTCTTGGTCTCTGGCTGATTCTGATCCGTCTGCTGTGCCGCGGCGAAGAGGCCGATGACAATGGACAAGGAAACGCAGGCAATCGAAAGGCGTGTGGCGTTCATACGGCTCACCGTTTCCTCAGGACAGGGCTCAATTAGCTTAAACCCATTTTAGATCGGGCGGTTTCGCACGGTCAATCCCGTGAATCGGGGGCACAGGTGTGCGGACGAGGGGCAGATGAGTGGGAGCCTTTTTCATTCACAGAAATCTTCGGACTCTTTTGTCTTTAGTCGCAACAAGTTACACGACCGAGACAGAGAGTCCGAGGTGTCATGGCGCTAACGTGAGAGACGGAAGAGGGAGTTCGGCCGCAACATTCTGCCTTTGAGTTCCCAATACCTTCCCCATGACCCTCACCGCTCCCTAGTTGGAGCGTTCCTCTCCATTTCCGGATTCCCTCTCTTTCCAAACCGGCGGACGGAACCAACCAAACAGATGTGTTGTATCCTTAGGAACCACCCGCAGCGCCGACGTGGCGCGGACTCTCAGTCTGCCGCGTCCCGACTCATCGGGACGCCTGCCGGACGTGCGCCAAACCGCGTCCCGATGAGTCGGGAGGCATTAGGCACGAGTGCCTGCGCCACGGGGCCAAGGAGGCAAATGTGAAGTCGTCTTTGCGTGGCCCCTTAGGGCGCCGCCGGCGCTGATCCCGCCCGTCAGGCCAGTTTCTGTAAGGCGACTTCCACGGCCGCGTAGGGCGAGATGGAAGGGATCTGGACGTCCATCCCAGTGTTCTCGGGCTCCAGTTTGAGCGCCACCGGCGCCTCCGAACCCAGGGTCCACATCCGCGCCGCGCGGTACTGCTGTGGAAACCACACCGTCACCTGGCTGACCGCGAAGCGCGTAGCATTGACAAAGTTGGTGATCTGCAGCAGCGCGGAGGCTCCGTCCGGGGCCGCGGTGTGGGCCGACAGGAACGCCGAGAGGTTGAAGAAGCGCGACAGATCGTTGGCCCGGCTGAGCAGTACGTGGATATCCCTCGCCACCATGTAGGGGTCGGGAGTCTCGTCCTTGCACACCGCAAACCTGCCTTTTCCGAGTTTTCGGAGATCCAATCGGGGGTGCGCCGCTCCGGTCGGCGTGCCACCTTCTCCCTTCCAGCCTTGGCTCACCAGGAGCGCGCCACCCTGCCGGGCGAAGTCGAGCAGTCTCTTACGGGCAGCCGGCTCGGGCATGGCCTCGTCGACCGAGATCATTGCCTTGTAGCCAGTCAGCGGCGCCGTGGCCAGCTTGGATTTCTCGATGATGCGGAACGGAACATTCCTCCGGACCATCAAATTCAGAGTTTCCGTGCCGATCATCTCATTTGCGCCCGAAAAATCCGAGATAACCCCCACCAGGCCCACTGGGGAGTGTGTCTCCCATGGGCTGTGATTCGCAAAGAAGGCCAGCGCGCCGGCGATCGACTTCCACGTCTCCATGACGGTCTGCTCCTTCTGGGCGAGACTCGCCCGCAAAGCATCGTCGAGAGCCACAATCCAGCGCCCGCAGAAGGACCCCGAATCCGCAATCGCACGCCGGTAGGCGTCCACCAGGACCACGTTGGCGCCCCCTGGGGGCTCGAACAGCAGCCAAGGGGTCTTGGAGGGAGCACACACTTTCGCCAGCCGAAGGAACCAGCCGTTTGAGTCGATCCATGGTTCGGCGGTGGGCCCCGCCGCCTGCGTGTCTCCTCCACGCCGCCAGTCTTGCGAGTTTAACCCCTGGGCAGCGATTCCCGGCCATACATTGCCTTTGGCCACCAGCACCGGCGACGGGGAATTCCAGGGTAGGTGCGGACTAGCCGCCAGAGGAAGGATAGGCAGGCCCGCATTGGGGACCTCGCCTTCCATGATTACGGCCGCCAACCCGGCCGCCCGCGCGCCCGCCACAGCCGCCGCCTGGTTGGCTTGGCCTTCCACCAGCCCCACGAAGGAGAGCCCGGCGGTCTTGCCCTGAGCCAGCAGAGGCACCAAAGCTTTCTGCTGTTCCGCGTCGGCTGGAAGCCCCGCCGCCCAGCTCACAACCAGGCAGTTCACGGGCGTGCCGCGCAGAATCTCCAGTACGGACGGGTCGAGCCAGCGCTGGAGGACCTCTTTGGATTTGGCGGTGAAGCCCTTATTCTTCTCACGTTGGCTGATGTCCAGCGGACCGGCCAGCCAGCGCATGGGAATCCAGGCAGACGAGGCCGCCATTTCAGTTTCTCCCCCCCATGGGTGGTCCACCGGGCCGTCCGTCGGGTGGTCCACCGGGTTCGCCGCCGCGCTGTCCGCCTCTGCGCCCGCCGCCAAAACCGTCGAAGCCGCCCGGCCGCTTCTCGCGCAAAGTCTTGAAGTCGAAAACGACTTCCTGGATGGATCGGCCGACCACCTCGATCTGGCTCAGATCGCAGGTCCCGACGCCGAGCTGTTCGGCCAGGCGGAGTTTGTTGTCGCACCGGTTAAACGGTAGCGTACCCTTCTGCCCCATGGGATTGTAGTTCATGGCAGCCATGGTCACGGCGGAGGTGTTCACGACGTTGGTGCCGGCCACGATCCAGTTGGGTCTGACAAACGTGAGGCTTGGATTGGGGGTCTGCCCGCCGGACATGCTGGTGACGCCGTCGGTGATCGCCAGGTGAATCGGCCTCGCCGCCACCAGGTCCGCGATGGCCCGAGGCACGCGGTAACCGTCATCGCGCGGGCTTTTCGGATCGAGCTCGGCGGGGGCCCCAAAAGCGGGCTGCATGGCGCCCATGTGGATGACGCGGATGCGGTCGATTCCGGCGACCAGATCGTTGTCCTCCCACTTACCCGCAAAGTTCCCGTAGGCCAGCAGCGGCGTCACTCCGAACTGGTTCTTCATGACCGTGCTGACGCCCGTGGTCCCGTGGTCTTTGCACTTGGCGATCGAGACGAAAACGTCGCAATCCACGTAGGAGTGATTCAAGTCGTAGGCGGGGAATAGAAGACCACCGTTGGGCACGCTGAGCCGGGACAGTTTCTTGGCCGAACCCAGGTAGTTGGTGTTCTCGAATTCCACGATCGGGGCGGAGCTGATGAAATTCTGGACATTCCAATTCGCCTCGAGGAAGTATTCCTCGAAAGGCGTTGTCCATGGGATGGGGGCGCACTCCACCAGCCGCACGCGCCGCACGCCGGCCTTGGTCATGAGGCTCATGACGGCGCAGATCAGGTTGGGATGCGGCCAATGCGATTCGCCCAGGGGATAGTACCCCAGCCGCACCGTCGAGCCACCATTGAAGTTGAGCTTGATGGCGACCGTCTTCCCCTTGACCAGCCTTCCCAAGCCGCCCAACTTGTCAAACATGCCCTCCAGCACCGGAAGCAATTCCGAAGGCTGGTAGCTGGCGCATTTTCCGATGGCGACGGGCGCCGCCGGGGCCGGCACGGTGCCGCGCGCCGGACGGCCCAGGAACATTCCGGCCGCCGCGGCGCCGAAGCCGCCTACAGCTTTCCTTCTAGTGATGCCGCCTTGCATTGACTCCTCCCGCTCCCCAAGGCCGCCAGGACCCTGGCAGGATTCACACTATCCGGGATTTCCATGTTGGACTCCCGGATACTATTCAAGGATACACCACGTGCCATCCTCCGATCCCGCGAGTTGCGTCTGTGCTGCGGGAGGCGGCCTCGGCTCCGCCAAGCGCCGTTTTCGGCCTGCCGATCCGGTGGACGCATCCCCGCAGATCGCTTTTTTTTGACTTTTGGCTCAGTTTCGGTTAACCCCTATATAGATATGCCCGAGGGCTCGTACCGCTTTCAGGTCGAAGCCATCTGCTGCACGGTTTTGAGCGATGGCTATTTTTCCTATCCGACGCCATGGTTTTTTCCCAACGCCGACCCGGATGAGCTCGCGCGCGCGCTGGCGAGCCGCCATCTTCCGCAAGATGCGGTGCTGAGCCCGTACACCTGCCTGCTGATCGAGACCGGCCGGCACGTGGTGCTGGTGGACACCGGCGGGGGAGAGTTCGCGCGGACCACCGGCGCTGTCATCGCCCGGCTGGAGACGGCGGGCATCCGGCCGAAGGACGTCGATACCGTGGTCCTCACCCACGCCCACCCCGATCACATCGGCGGCGCCGTGGATTCCCGCGGGCGCCCGGCTTTTCCCTATGCGCGCTACGTTCTCTCGCAGCCGGAATGGGATTTCTGGACGGAGTCGCGCTCCGATCTGGGCGGCCTGCGTGTGCCGGAAGATGTGAAGCGCCTGATCGGTTCGGCGGCGCGGCGCTATCTGGCGCCGCTGCGGTTCCAGGTCGAGCCGGTGGATGGTGAGACCGAAATTGTTCCCGGCGTGCGCGCCATCCCCGCACCGGGCCATACTCCCGGGCACCTGGCGCTGCTGATCTCCTCCGAAGGGCAGCATCTCCTCAACATGGGCGACGCGGCGGTTCACCCTTTGCACCTGGAGCGGCCGGACTGGGAGAACGGGTTCGACCTGGCCGCCGGGCAGGCGGCCGCAACCCGGCGTCTGCTGCTGGACCGCGCCGTAGCCGGGGATATGCACCTCATGGCGTTCCATTTTCCATTCCCCAGCGTCGGCCGCGTGGCCGCGCGCCAGGAGGGCGGTTGGGAATGGACGCCGGGCTGGTAAGAGAAGAAGGACGAAAAGAATGAAACTTGCCGCGCTGTTACTGATCGCGCCACTGGCGGCTAGCGCCACCATATGGCCGTGGATCGCGCCCACGCCGCCCATGGGCTGGAACAGTTGGGATTCCTACGGGACCACCGTCACCGAGGCGGAAGTCAAAGCCAACGCCGATTATATGGCCGATCGCCTGAAAAGCCATGGCTGGCAATACGTGGTGGTGGACATTCAGTGGTCCGAGCCTCACCCGCAGACGCACGGCTACCGCCCCAACGCCGATCTGGTCATGGACGAGTACGGCCGTCTTACGCCCGCCACCAACCGTTTCCCATCGGCCGCCGGCGGCAAGGGCTTCCGCCCGCTGGCCGATTACATCCACGCCAAGGGTCTCAAATTCGGCATCCATATCATGCGCGGCATCCCGCGCCGGGCCGTGGCCGCGGACCTGCCGGTCTTCGGGAGCAAGGCGCACGCCGCCGCCATCGCCGACCCCCAATCGCTGTGCCGCTGGAACACCGACATGTACGGCCTTGACATGAGCAAGCCGGGGGCGCAGGATTACTACGATTCCATCTTGCAGCGTTACGCCGGATGGGGCGTGGACTACATCAAGGCCGACGACATTTCGAGCCCCTTTCACGGAGATGAAATTGCCGCCCTGCATCGCGCCATCGTGAAGTCGGGACGGCCCATCGTGCTGAGTCTTTCACCCGGCCCGGCGGACCTGGCGAAGGCCGATTTCTATGCCGCCAACGCCAACCTGTGGCGCATCTCCGGCGATTTTTGGGACCGCTGGCCGGACCTCCGCGCCAGTTTCGGTCTGCTCGACAAATGGAGCCGGCACACGCGGCGCGGCGCCTGGCCGGACGCCGACATGCTGCCGCTCGGCCGCATCGGAATTCGCGCCGAGCGCGGCGACGATCGCACGACGCGCTTCACGCGCGACGAACAACGCACGCTGATGAGCCTGTGGTCGATTGCGCGCAGCCCGCTCATGTTCGGCGGCGACTTGCCGAGCAACGACGATTTCACGCTTTCGTTGCTGACCAACGACGAAGTCCTGGCCACCGACCAGAACGCCACGAGCAGCCGCCAACTGTTCCAGCGAGGGGATCAGGTTGCCTGGACCTCGGAGGTGTTGTTCTCGGACGGCAGGTACCTGGCCGTATTCAACGTGGGGGATCAAGCGTCCATGGAGATTCGCGTGAACTGGAGCGAACTGGGTTTGCCGGCAACTTGCGCTGTGCGCGATCTCTGGGAGAAGAAAGACCTGGGGCGGGTGAAGGACGGCTATACGTTCAAGATCCCCCCACACGGTTCGGGGCTGTACCGGGTCAGGTAGGGGCCGCTTGGCACTCCTCGCAGGGGCAGATGCGGCGGAAGTGTTCGTAGGAATAGATCCCCGTGTTGTGCCCGTCGTTCCAGTCGATCCGAATGGCGTAGTTCCCCACCGGCTCCACGCCGAGCATCTTCAGCGCCGGCTGGTACATTTGGAACGGACTGGCCGGCTGCGCCGGAGGCGTGCCGGGGTGCCCTCTGGGCCCGCTGGTGCACGCGGCGCAGGGACATTGGTCGCGCAGGTACTGCAACCCATACTCGCTGCGGTGCCCGTCCTTCCAATCGATCTTGATTCCTTTGGATTTGGAAATGGCGATGTGTTCCGGATCGGTCGAAAAAGGCATGGTCAGTTGTAGAGGCGCTCCACGTCGCGCACGCCCGAAATGCGCCGCATGGCGGCCACCAGCTTTTCGAGCTGCTTCTTGTCCCGCACGTCCACGGTCATCTCCACCACGCCGCCGCTCTGGTCCAGGTCCCCCTTGGCCTCCAGGTTGCGGATGTTGGTGTTCTCGTCGGAAAGCACGGAGGTGAGCTGGTTGAGCATTCCCGGCCGGTCGTCGGTGTGGATCACGATGCGCACGGGAAAGGCGTCCTCGGCGGCCCGCGCCCACTCGACTTCGATTTTGCGCTCGACGTCGTACATCAGGTTTTGCACGTTGGGGCACATTCGGGAATGGACCGCGACGCCCTTGCCGCGAGTCACGTAACCGACGATAGCTTCGCCGCGGATGGGATTGCAGCACTTGGCGCGGTAGACCAGCAGGTCGTCGACGCCGCGAACCTTGATGACGCCATCGCCGTCAGCCTGGCGCGCGCCCGGAGCCTGGGGTGTGGCGGCGCCGGGCCCAGAGGGCGCCCCGGAGGGCGCGCCGCCCGGCTCGGCAGCGGCGCCCGCCGGCCTGCCGTCGGACGGCTCCTCTTTCACCACGCCCGGCGCCACTTTGCTCAGAACCTGCCGCGCGGAGAACTTTCCGAAGCCCAGCGCGGCGTACAGGTCCTCCATCTTGCTGTACCCGTACTCGCCCGCGACTCTTTCGAGATCGGCCTTACCCACCTTGCCGAGCTGCACGCCCAGGCGGCGCGCCTCTTTGTCCAGGTACTTCTGGCCGATGTCGATGGCCTTCAGACGCTCGCTGGCGTTGATGATGTGCTTGATCTTGTTCCGCGCGCGCGAAGTCTTGACGTACGCCAGCCAGTCCTTGCTCGGTTCGTGGCCGGGCTGGGTCATGATCTCGACGATGTCGCCGTTGCGCAGCCCCGAACGCAGCGGGACGATGCGCCCGTTCACCTTGGCGCCCACGCACGTGTTTCCCACGTCGGAGTGAATGGCGTAGGCGAAATCGATGGGCGTGGCGTCGCGCGGCAGCACGATCACCTTGCCGCGGGGCGTGAAGGTATAGGCCTCTTCGGGGTACAGGTCCACCTTCAGCGTGGACATGAACTCGGCGGGGTCCTGCACCTCGCGCTGCCACTCCACCAGGTGCCGCAGCCAGGCGATGCGCTGATCGTCCGCCGCGGGACCCTTGCGGCCCTCTTTGTATTTCCAGTGGGCGGCGATGCCTTCCTCCGCGATGCGGTGCATCTCCTCGGTGCGGATCTGCACTTCGAACGTCTGGCCGTGCGGGCCCACCACGGAAGTGTGCAGCGACTGGTAGAGGTTGGGACGCGGAATGGCGATGAAGTCCTTGATGCGGCCCGGGATGGGGCGCCACTCGTTGTGGATCACGCCCAGCGCGGCGTAGCAATTCTTCACCGAATCGGTGACGATGCGCAGGGCCGTCAGGTCGTAGACCTGGTCGATCGAGATCTTCTGCCGCCGCATCTTCTGGAACACCGAGTACGGCCGCTTCACGCGCCCGTCGATGCGCGCGGGAATGGCTTCGCGCCGCAGCTCGGCCTCCACCGTCCGGCGGACCTCGCCCAAAAATTCTTCGTTCGAATGGCGGCGCGTCTCGAGGGCGCCGGCGATCTCTTTGTAAGCGTCCGGCTCGAGGTGCTGGAAGGCGAGGTCCTCGAGCTCGCCGCGCACCTTGCCCATTCCCAGGCGGTGCGCGATGGGCGCGTAGATCTCGATGGTCTCGCGCGCGATGCGCTGGCGCCGCTCGGGGCTGAGATAGCTCAGGGTCCGCATGTTGTGGATGCGGTCGGCCAGCTTGACCATGATGACGCGGATATCCTCCACCATGGCCAGCAGCATCTTGCGGACGCTCTCTGCCTGTCGGTCCTCGGCGGAGAAGAAATCCAGCTTGGTCAGCTTGGTGACGCCGTCCACCGAGCGCGCCACTTCCTCGCCGAACTCCTTGCGCACCTGCTCGACGGTGACGCTGGTATCCTCCACCACGTCGTGCAGCAAACCGGTCTGCATGGAGACCAGGTCCATCCGCATCTCCGCCAGGATGCGGGCCACCAGGACGGGGTGCGCCATGTACGGCTCTCCGGAGTCGCGCGTCTGCCCTTCATGCCATTGCCGCGCGAAGCGGAAAGCCTTTTCCAACCCCGAGAGATCGTCCTTGGGCCGGTACGCGCGAATCTCGGCTTCCAGCTCGCGGTACGACTGCTCCACCGGGTCAGAGGGACACCGGAGGGGCAACGGTTCCGGAACGCTGGCGGACTCGGCGGGCACTGTAATTCGATTGTAGCAAGGCAAGTCGGGGTGCCTATAGGGGCCTGACCACTCTGTCCCAAGGCGCCGGGGTGCCCACTTGGGGCCCTGCGCCGCGCGGACAGAGCGGTCTGTCCCCGGGTCCGCGGTTACGGATGCCATGCCCGCGGCTTACAGCCGGCCGAGCCGGATGGAACCGTCTCCGGTGCGGATGAAGAAGGTCGCGCCGCCGGCGTTGAGCCGGGCGCGCAGGTCGTGGTCGCTACGCCCGCCGGCGGTGGTGGTCAGCGGGAAATCCACGGAGATGCTGCCATCGCCGGTGTGCAGGTCCAGATCGGCGGCGAAATCGCGAGGCAGCCGGATGGTCACGCCGCCATCGCCGGATTCCACCCGCCAACTGGAGGCGATCTTCGAGCCGGGCAGCACTTCGGCATCGATGCCTCCGTCCCCGCTGCGCAGGCTCAGCGAATCCCAGCGGCCGCGGACGCGCATGTGGCCGTCGCCGGTAGTGGCGTCGAGCGATCCGTCGAGCGACTCGGCCTCGACGTGGCCGTCGCCGGCGCGCAGCCGGGTCTCGCCCTGGAGGCCGCTTACGTCGATGTTGCCGTCGCCAGTGCGGATATTGGATTCGATCTGGCGCGGCGCTTGCACATCCACCTCTACGGAGTGCATTCCGACGCTGAAGAAAGGAAAACGCCGGCGGGAGCTGCGCACCGTGATCTCGACGCGGTTGCCGGCCTGGGATTGCCCGACTTCCACTTCGCCCGGGCCGATCTTCCAGCCGGCGGTGGTGACACGGACCGCAATCTTCTTTTCGTCCCAGGTCCGCACGGTGACGGAGGCGTCGTCGGTCTCGATGCGCAGCTCGGGCTGGCCCGCAACCACGAAGGTCTTGGTCCAGTCGTCGGCAAACGCGCTTCCGGCCGCGAGAGCGGCCACTATAGCGACTTGAACTGGCAGGCGCATGAACAGAGCACTCCTTTGCAAGGCATTACGCAGAAAGAAGCGCGGATGTTCCACGAGTTGGTGGGGCAGGCGGTGCTCGCCTGCCGCGGGACATCGAGCAGAATCCGGTGTCGGCCGGGCAGGCGGCACCGCCTGCCCCACGGCGGCGCTACCCGCTCATGGCCCCCAGGAACTCGCTGTTGGTGCGGGTCTTGGCCAGCTTGTCGAGCAGCAGCTCCATGGTTTCGACCGAGGACAGCGGGCTGAGCACCTTGCGCAGAATCCAGATGCGGTTGAGCTCGTCCTTGGGCAGCAGCAGCTCTTCCTTGCGCGTGCCGCTCTTGTTGATGTCGATGGTGGGGAAGACGCGCTTGTCCACCAGCTTGCGATCCAGGTGGATTTCCATGTTACCGGTGCCTTTGAACTCCTCGAAAATCACGTCGTCCATGCGGCTGCCGGTATCGATGAGCGCGGTGGCCACGATGCTGAGCGAGCCGCCTTCCTCGATGTTGCGCGCGGCGCCGAAGAAACGCTTGGGGCGCTGCAAGGCGTTCGAATCCACGCCGCCCGAGAGCACCTTGCCGGAGGGCGGAACGATGGTGTTGTAGGCGCGCGCCAGGCGGGTGATGGAATCCAGCAGGATCACCACGTCGCGCTTGTGCTCCACCAGGCGCTTGGCCTTCTCGATCACCATCTCGGCTACCTGCACGTGGCGCGTGGCGGGCTCGTCGAAGGTCGAGCTGATCACCTCGCCGCGCACGCTGCGCTGCATGTCAGTGACTTCCTCGGGACGCTCGTCGATCAGCAGCACGATCAGCGTGATCTCGGGGTGGTTGGCGGTGATGGAGTTGGCGATGCTCTGCAAGAGCATGGTCTTGCCGGTGCGCGGCGGCGAAACGATCAAGCCGCGCTGCCCCTTCCCGAGGGGCGTCAGCAGGTCCATCACGCGGCCGGAATAGTTTTCCTTGACGGTTTCCAGCTTGACGCGCTCGTTGGGGTAGAGGGGCGTCAGGTTGTCGAAGAAGATCTTGTTGCGGGCTTCCTCGGGCGGCTCGAAATTGATGGCGTCCACCTTGATGAGCGCGAAGTACCGCTCGCCTTCCTTGGGCGGGCGGATCTGGCCGGAGATGGTGTCGCCGGTGCGCAGATCGAATCGCCGGATCTGCGAGGGAGAGACGTAGACGTCGTCCGGACCGGGCAGGTAGTTGTACTCGGGCGCGCGCAGAAAACCGAAACCGTCGGGCAGGCACTCGAGCACCCCTTCGGAAAAGATCAGCCCGCTCTTTTCCGCCTGGGTCTGGAGAATCTTGAAGATCAACTCCTGCTTGCGCAGGCCGGCGGCGCCGGAGATCCCCATGTCCTTGGCCACCTGGTTGAGCTTCTGGATGCTCATGTCCTTCAGCTCGACCAGGTCCAGCGTGGGGGTTCCGTTCTTGACGCCTAGGGCGGCCTTGCGGCGCTGGTGGCCGGGCCCGCTATGGGACAGGGCCGGCGGCGGCGGTTCGGGAGGCGCGGCCGCGGGCGCATCGGCGGCTTTAGCTTCGGCGGCGGGCGGCGGGGCCGCGGCTTTCGCCAGACCGCGCTCGGCGCGCTCGGGACGGTCGCTGGCGGGTTTTTCGGCCGTTTCGGAAGGGGCAGGCTGGTTCTCAGCCGCCTTTTCGGTGGGTTTTCCCTGCGGCGGGGTGTCTCCTACCGTGGATGCAGTGTTTTCGTTATTGCTTGCCAAGTTTCCCTCACTCCCCGGCCGGTTGTGGCCGAGAACGGCAACGGCTCCACGCCCTCCTCGCGGATGGCGCGCAAACCGCGCTCTTGTTCGGATTGATTCAATTTGTCGGTCTTTGTGGCGATTACCAGGTACTGTCTGCCGTGATACTCGAGCCACCGCTTCAGGTCCAAATCATTGGCCATCCATCCCCGGCGGGCATCCAGTATCAGGCAGCAAAGCTTTAGAGTTTCCCTCTCCTCGAAATAGCTTTCAATGAGCTTCTTCCATTCCAACTGCCGCCCTGGCGGCACGCGCGCATATCCGTATCCCGGAAGATCGACGAAGTAGAAGGCTCCCTCGATACGGAAAAAATTAATCGTCTGCGTGCGCCCCGGCGTGCTGCTGGTGAACGCCAGCCCTTTGTGCCCCACCAGGGCGTTCATCAGGCTGGATTTCCCTACGTTGCTTCTTCCCAAAAATGCGATCTCCGGCAACCCGTCGGAGGGAAACATCCGCGGGCTGGCGGAACTAACTACGAATTCGGCTTTCAAGGAACCGGGCAACCCCATAGACAGGCCCCAAGGCCTGTTCCACTCAATGCGCTACAGTCTCCTCCGCGGCTGGCACCCCGACCACCGGAATGGGCGCGGGCATCGGCAGCGCCACAAGCCCCCGTTCCAAAGCGATTTTCAGCACTTCATCCATGGAATCCACAAAATGCAGCTTGATGGTTTGCTTGATGGCGTCCGGGATGTCCGGGAGGTCCTTCTCGTTCTCCCGGGGCACGATTGCTTCCAGAATGCCATGACGATGGGCCGCCATCAACTTTTCTTTCAGCCCGCCGATTCCAAGCACCTTGCCGCGCAAGGTGATCTCGCCGGTCATGGCCACATCGCAGCGCACCGGAATGCGCGTCAGCGCGCTACAGATGGTGGTGGCGAGGGTGATGCCCGCCGAGGGGCCGTCCTTGGGAATAGCGCCCTCGGGGACGTGGATGTGAACGTCCAGGTTGCGGTAGAAATCGCGCGGCAACCCGAACTGGTGCGCGCGCGAGCGGATATAGCTCATGGCCGCCTGCGCCGATTCCTGCATCACATCGCCCAATTTTCCGGTGATGGTGAGCTTGCCTTTGCCTTCCATCAGAGTGCATTCCACGGTCAGAGTCTGGCCGCCCACCTCGGTCCACGCGAGGCCGGTGGCCGCCCCCACTTCGTTCTTCTTCTCGGCCTGGAGATCGCGGAACTTCCACGGTCCCAGCAGATCGGGCAGCTTGTCGCCCGTCATCACCACCTTGGAAGGCGTCTTCTTCTCCTTGCCGCTCTCGCTGTTCACCACCTGGCGCGCCACCTTACGGCACAGGTTGCCGATTTCGCGCTCGAGGTTGCGGACGCCGGCCTCGCGCGTGTAGTACTGGATCAACCCGTTCAAGCCATCGTCCGCGAACTCGATCCGGTCTTTCGTAAGTCCGGTCTGCTCCATCTGCTTGCGGACCAGGAACCGCTTGGCGATCTCCATCTTCTCCAGTTCCGTGTAGCCGGAGAGCCGGATCACTTCCATGCGATCCTGGAGCGCCGGAGGAACGGTGTGGAGGACGTTGGCTGTGGCGATGAAGAAGACCTGACTTAGATCATACTCCACATCCAGGTAGTGGTCAACGAACATGAAGTTCTGCTCGGGGTCGAGCACTTCGAGCAGCGCGGCGGAAGGGTCGCCGCGAAAGTCCATGGACATCTTGTCCACTTCGTCGAGCATGAAGACCGGGTTGCGGGTTCCGGCTTTCTTCATCATCTGGATGATCTGGCCCGGCAGGGCGCCGATGTAGGTGCGGCGGTGGCCGCGGATCTCCGCCTCGTCGCGCACGCCGCCCAGCGACAGGCGAACGAACTTGCGGCCGGTGGCCCTGGAGATGGACATGCCCAAAGAAGTCTTGCCCACGCCCGGAGGCCCGACAAAGCACAGGATCGAGCCCTTGGGGTTCTTCACCAGCCGGCGCACCGCCAGGAACTCGAGGATGCGCTCCTTGATCTTCTCGAGGCCGTAGTGATCGGTTTCGAGCACGTTTTCGGCGAACTTGAGGTCGCGGAGCTCCTTGGACTTCTTTTTCCACGGCACGGCCAGCAGCCAGTCGAGGTAGTTGCGGGAAACCGTGGATTCGGCCGACATGGGCGGCATGTTCTCGAGCCGCTTGAGCTCGGCCAGGGCCTTTTCCATGGCGTCCTGGGTCATGCCGGCGGTCTCGATGCGCTTCTTGAGCTCGTCGAGCTCGCTCTTTTCGCCGCGGCCCAGCTCTTTCTGAATGGCCTTGATCTTCTCGTTCAGGTAATACTCTTTTTGCGCCTTTTCCATCTGGCGCTTCACGCGGCCCTGAATGGTGCGGTCGACATTGAGCTTCTCGATTTCGATGTCGAGCATCTCGGCCACGCGCGTCAGGCGGTCGATCGGGTCGAAGATTTCCAGCAGCTCCTGCTTCTCTTCAAGGGTGAGCTGGAGATTGGCGCCCACGGTGTCCGACAGCTTGCCGGGCTCGTCCACGCGGAGGGCCGCGATCATGGTTTCGTAATTCAGGTTCTGGCTCAGCTTGACATACTGCTCGAAGAGGCCGGTGACCCGGCTGATCAGCGCGTCGAGTTGCGGGCCGGCTTCGACGCGGAAAACCGATGTGCGCACGATGGCGCGGAAAAACCCTTCCTCGTCGGAGACCGAGACCACCTTGGCGCGTTCCACGCCTTCCACCAGAACCTTGATATTGCCGTCCGGTAGTTTGAGACTCTGGACAATGTTGACGATGGTGCCGACGCTGTAAATCTCGTTCGGCTTGGGCTCGTCGATGGAGGCGTCGTGCTGGCTGGCGAGAAAAATCTTCTTGTCGCCCGCCATGGCCTCTTCCAACGCCCGCACACTGGATTCCCGCCCCACCACGAACGGGGTCATCATGTACGGAAAGATGACCACGTCGCGGATGGGCATCATCGGCAGACGTTTTGTTTCGGATTT
>JBEKSR010000097.1:0-35823 GCA_049516835.1 Bryobacteraceae bacterium
GTGTTGGTAAAAGGCGTTCATCGCTGTCCTCCAAGCTCACTACCTGGAAGTTTATGCGATGAACGCCTCCCGAGCACCTGCCAGGGATACCAAGGGCAAAGCCCTTGACTAGCTTGCCCTCGCCCGCTTGCGGGAGTTTTTCTCAGGCAACCTTCGGCATGTCAACCACCTTCGGCTGCAAGCCCGCCTTCGCCAGCAGGGCATAGACCACGAACCCGGTGAGGAAACTGTACAGCACCGCCGGCTGCACGTAGGTTTTCACCTCCGCGGATAGGGGCAGGAACGGCAAGATCCCCACCACGAACCCGGCCGCCCAGGCGACGTACCCGGCAAAATTGATTCCCGCGCGCGGCCCGGCCCAGCGCCTGCCGGAGAGCAGGTAATCCGCCGCCATGGCGCCGCAGATGGGCCCGAAAGAGGCGCCTACGATGTTGAAGAAAGGAATCAGATTCGCCGCCACTCCCGTGACTGCCAGCACGATTCCGACCGCCGCTCCCGCCATGGTGGATGCCACCCGCGGCACGGCCGGGATCATGGTCGAGAAGCTGTTGCCGGCGATGAACGCGCAGAAGCACGTCGGCGGGATGGACGCGATGGCGAAGAGGAAGAACATGGCGGTCCCGATCACGCCGCCGATGGAATGGATCACGTCGGCGTAATCGAAGCCCTGGCTGAGCCCCAAGCCATGCGCGCCCGCGATGGCCGCCAGCGGCAGCCCGCCCGCCACCAGCACGGCCAGCGCAATGCCCACCAGGCCGCCCCATCTGACGTCCTTTGCGTGGCGCGAATTCAGGCCGAAATCCGCGCCCGCCGCGCCCGCCGTGGCGAAAAAACCGATCACGATCGCCAGCGTCATGGTGAACGCCACGAAGGGATTGTCCTGGGCCGCTGGCGGATGGTATCGCCCGATCCCGCCGACGGTCTGGAAGAAGACCATCAGCAGCATGAGCAGCGGAATAGCGTTCAGGAGCAGTGAGACTTTCGCCACGTACCGAATGCCTTTGGCGCCTACCCAGGCCATGAGGCAGCCCCAGATGACTCCCGTCGCGATAAACGGCGGGCCGCCGGGCTGGGAGTTCATGCCGAGGCCCTTCAGTATGAATTCGCTGGCGACGGATGTGGCCACCGCGAACCAGCCGATCTGCAACAGCCCCATCAGCAGCCCCGGCATGAGGTAGCCGCCCTGCACGCCAAACGTCGAGCTTCCCACCACGTACAACGGGAAGCCGGTCTTCATCCCCAGCATGGCGGGCACCAGATAGTAGAGGGAATAGCAGAGCAACCCGGCGGCCACCAGGCCGGCCAGGCACACGGCGAGACTGCCGTGCGCGAGGGTGTCCCCGGCCATCAACCGGTAGAACGCGATCCACAGAAAAATCCCGGCGTAGCTCGGTGCGGTATTGGCATACCACGGCGCGCGCTTCCCCATCGGGTTGGGCGCGGCTTTCGCAAGATAGTCCGGCAACATGGCCACTCCTTTTGGTTCCCAACAACCTTCACGAAGCGGCCAGTATACTACACTGCACCGTCCGACTCCCACCCCGCGAAACTGCTACAATCCGTTTTCATATTTCAATTGCTGGCATGGCGCCACCGTGATCCGACGGATTTTCAAAGCGTTTCATTACCGGGATTTCCGCCTGATGTGGATCGGCGCCTGCACCTCCGCCATCGGCACCTGGATGCAGATGCTGACGCAGAGCTGGCTGATCTGGAAGATGAGCCACAGCACCTTCCTACTGTCCTTGGACCCCATCCTGCAGGCGACTCCGATCTTCCTCTTCTCGCTGGTGGGCGGTGTGTTTGCCGACCGCATCGAACGCCGCCACTTGCTGATGTTTTCCCAATTCGTTCAGATGTCGTGCGCGCTGGTGCTGACTTTCCTGGTCGGCTTCCACGTGGTGAAGGTCTGGCACTTTCTGACCTGCTCCTTCGTGGTGGGTTTCGCGCAGGCGTTCGGCGGGCCGGCCTATACGGCGCTCATCCCCACTCTGGTCAGCAAAGAGGATATGCCCAACGCCATCGCCCTGAACTCCATCCAGTTCAATGCGGCGGTGATGATCGGGCCGGCCTTGGGGGGAGTGGCTCTGGCCAAGCTCGGCGCCACCTGGTGCTTTGCGCTGAACACACTATCGTTTCTGGCCCCGGTCGTCGCACTGATGATGCTGACGGTTCGCTTCCTGCCCGAGAAAACCACCGCAAGCATCCTGGGCAGTATGAAAGAGGGCATCCGGTTCGTTCGCAAACAGGGCGCCATGGAGGGGCTCATCGTGCTGGCGTTCTGCATGACGGCCCTATCCCTGCCGATGAGGACCCTCCTTCCGGTGTTCGCCACGGATATCCTTCACAGAGATTCGGGCACGTTCGCGCTGTTCCTGTCCATATCGGGCACAGGCTCGGTGGTGGGCGCGCTGGCCGTGGCCGGATTGGGCAACGTCCGCAACAAAGGCCGCATTGCTCTCGCCATGATGGTCTGCCTGGGAGCCTGCATTTCGGGCTTTGGTCTTTCCCGCTCCGTCGGGTTGAGCTGCATGATGCTGTTCTTTTCCGGCGCGTCGACGATGGCCGTCTTCGCCATGGTGAGTTCCCTGGTGCAGCTCATCGTGACCAACCAGATGCGAGGCCGCGTCATGAGCGTGTATAACTTCTCCTTCCGCAGTGGGATGCCTGTGGGAAACCTGTTGGCTGGATGGCTCGTCCCAGTATTTACGGCCCCCGCCGTGCTCGCCGTGAACGGAGCGCTGCTGATTGCTCTGGGCCTGTACTTCCTCCTGGTGCAACGAAGGGTCGCCGCGCTTTGAGGTAAGAGGACGAGAACATGATTTTAGGACTGGCAATGGCAGGCTTCATGGCTGCCGCTCCTTCCGCGCTCGAAACGGCGCGCGACCAGCAGGATCGCGCTACGCTCGAAAAGATGGTCAATGAATACTCGGCTGTGGCGGCCAAGGCCCCCACCAACGCCGACGCTCAATACCGGCTGGCGCTGGCGGCCTCCTACCTGGCGGAGGTCGCCATCGAGCAGCACGACCGGAAGCAGGGACGGCAGGCCGCCGAACAGGGAATCAAGGCGGCCGAGAAGGCCATCTCACTCAAGCCCGATGCCGAATACTATCGCGTGCTGGCCACTCTTTGCGGCCAGGCAATCACGGATGTCCTCAGCGGCCTCAGCTACGGCCCACGCGCCAGAGACGCCGTCGACCGGGCCGTCGAGAGAGCGCCCAAGTCCTCGTCCGTCTACGTAGCCCGCGGAGTCGGCAGCTATTATCTGCCTGCCCCGTTGGGCGGCGGCGCGAAACAGGCCATCGCCGATTTCCAAAAGGCCCTTGATCTCGATCCCAAAAATGCGGAAGCGTACTTGTGGCTGGGGCTCAGCCTCCGCAAGGAGAACCGGGACGCGGAAGCGCGCCAGGCCTTCGCCAAGTCGCTCGAGATGAATCCGAACCGCATCTGGGCCAGGCAGCAGTTGGAAAAGACGCCGGTCAAATGAAGCGCCTGGCGATCGCCGTTTCAGCCGTTGCGCTCGCGCTCCTGACGTTCGTTCAATTCCCGGGCCACACCTGGCTGCAGCAGGATACCCAGATTTATGCGCCGGTTCTCGAGCACCTGCGGGACCCCTCGGTGCTGCGCAACGAGATACTCGTCCAGCAGCCGCTCGCCGCGTACACTCTTTACGACGAAGCGGCGCTGGCTCTGCGCGGTCTTACGGGCTTCGGTTTCCGCGAGGTGCTGGAGTTCGAGCAGGTGCTGGCCCGCGCCTTGGGCATCTGGGGGCTGTACCTGATGGCCGAAGCGCTGGGGCTTTCGATGGGCCCGGCCCTGCTGGTTTCCGCCATCTGTTCATTGGGCGCGACGATTGCGGGCCCCACGGTTCTGTCCATCGAGTACGAGCCGACGCCGCGCGCCTTCGCCGTGCCCCTGTTGATCTGCGCCGTGGGCCTGGCGGCTCACCGCCGGTATCTGGGCGCCGGCATCGCGGCCGCCTGCGCGTTTCTGTGCCATCCCCCCACGACGCTTCCGTTCCTGGCGGTGTACCTTGTGCTGGTAACCTGGCGCCGGCGCTGGTGGGGACTCGCGCCGATGCTCGCGGCGGTGGCGATTCTACTGATTGCCGCGCGCGGCCAGGCGCCGGCGTTCTTCGCGCATCTCACGCCGCTTCAGGAACAACTCCAGCGCATGCGCGCGTCATACGTCTGGATTTCCACCTGGCCGGCCGCGCTGATTGTCCATCACCTGATCCTGTTCGCGATCCTGCTGATGGCATTCGTTCGCATCCGGCGCGAAATTCCTCTGGAGCTCCGGGTCCTGGTGCTCGGCCTGGGCATTCTGGGCGTGGCGAGCATGCCCGTCTCCTGGCTTCTGCTGGAACATTGGCGATGGGCGCTGGTGCCGCAGCTCCAGCCCATGCGCGCGCTGCTGTTCGTCGCGCTGATGGTGCAGTTCCTGACCGCAGCGGCGGGCGTAAAGGCAGTCGTGCGCCATCGTCCGTTCGAGGCTCTCCCTTGGTTTGCTCTGGCCTACCTGCTACCGCTTCAGCCGGTGGTCACCGCGCCTTTTGCGTGGAACCGCATCGCACTGGTTCTGGCGCTCGCCGCCCTGACGGCTCTGGCGGTTTGGCGAACGCCGCGATTCGCGCCGCTGGCGGCCGTAGCGGCATTCTTCGCGATTCCCACGTTGGGGGGAGTCGTCACCTATCCCCACCTGCACACGCCGGAGCTGGCACAGCTTTCCGCGTGGGCGCGCGCTTCCACTCCCCGGGACGCGGTTTTCCTTTTCCCCGATGCGGCCCGCGGCCTCGATCCGGGCATATTCCGCGCCGAAGCCCTGCGCGCGGTTTACGTCGATTGGAAAGCCGGCGGCCAGGCAAATTACCTCAAGGAGTTCGGCGACGAGTGGTGGTCCCGCTGGCAGCAGACCATGGCCTGCGGCTTCAAGCCTGCGGATATGGCGAAGTACGAGGGTTTGGGGATCGGCTACGTAGTGTTGCAGTCCCCCAACCGGCTGCCACGCGCGGCGGCATTCCAGAACGCAAAGTACGCCGCGTATGCCGTCCGGTGACGGGCAAAAGGGGACAGACGCATTTATCCGCAGCGAGGAATTCCTCGTTGAAAATGCGCCTGTCCCGTTTTCCCGGCTCAAGCCGGCTCCGGAACCCGAATCGGTTTACCTGTGGCGAGGCTGTATAAAACGTCCGGACAGAAATCTACTCCGTTAGGCCAGACGATTGTCCCCGCCTCGGGGTCCACCCGAACCTGCTTGAAGAATTCTACGTCCTCCAACTGACCGAACACTCCCCCGCGGCCGACGATCCGTTGTCGGAAATCGAGTTCCCTCGTCGTACCATCGGTGAAACTCAGCTCCAGGCGAAAGTCGCATATGTGCCCGACTCGCTTAACTCTCGGAAACATGGGTCACGTCCTGTTCCAGAGGCTTCATTCTCTACCGGCTGAGCGTTTTGCAGCCGGTGCCAGTTCTGCATCTACGTCGCGTACCGGATTCGGTAAGTGGGCAGGCCACCAGGCCATCACTCGTAGCGTAATGCCACCATCGGATCGACTCTCGCCGCCCGCCGCGCGGGAATATAGCTTGCCAGCAAGGCTACGGCCGTCAGCAGGAGAGACGCCAGCGCGAAGGTGAGCGGGTCGGTCGGCGTGATGCCATAGACGTAGCCCGCCATAACGCGGCTCAGAACCAGAGCGCCCGCCAAACCCAGCGCCACTCCCAACAGCGTCACCCCAAGCCCTTCCCGCAGCACCAGACGCAGCACCTCGCGGCGGCTCGCTCCCAGGGCCATGCGGACGGCCATTTCCTTTGTGCGCCGGCTCACCGTGCAGGACATCACCCCGAAGATTCCCACCGCGGAAAGCGCCAGGGCCAAAGCCGAGAAGATCCACAGCAGGGTCATCGGGAAACGAATCGCCCCGTAGGTTTCCGACACCATCTCGCTCAGGGCCCGGACCTGGTTCACGGGCTGTTCCTTGTCGAAAAACAGCACGGCATCGCGCAGGGCCGGCACCACGCTCATGGGCGGCACGGCAGTTCGCACAACCAGGAACACCGACGGCGCCGGGTTCTGTGGGAACGGCACGTACACGGCGGCTTCCGGCCGCCAGAGGTCGCCGCTTCGAACGTCCTTTACTACGCCCACGATCTCGAGAGGCTGGGAGAAGCCGGAATTTTTTCCGGAGTAGACGCGGGCCAGGACCGTGAGATGGCTCCCCAGCGGACTGGAGTGCGGCCAGTAACGGCGTGCCACGGTTTCGCTGATGATGGCAACCGGCGTCGCGCCCTCGTTGTCGCTCTCCGTGAACTCGCGCCCCGCCACCAGGCGCGTTCCCATGGCGTTCAGAAAGTCGGGCGTCACGATTCTGTAGTACGCAGTCGGTTCCTGTCCGGGCGCCGCCGGGGGCTGGCCTTGCGGCTGGAAAAAAACGTTGGCGCCGCCGCCTTCGGCTCCCGCGGTTTTCACGCCGGGTATGTTCTCGATCTTCTGCATCAGTTCCTGGTAGAAGACCGCCTGTTGCGACGCGGACGCATACTTGTAATCGGGCAGACGGAGCCTCATGGTGACGACGTTCGTGGGGTCGATGCCGAGGTCTACGTTCACCAGTTCGACGAAAGTTCGCACCAGCAGGCCCGCGCCGGTCAACAAGACCAGTGCCAGCGCCATCTCACAAACCACCAGCGCGTGGCGCAGCCGCCGGCGGCCCGGCTCGGCGGTGGCACTCAACCCGCCTTCCTTCAGCGACTCGCTTAGTCCGGTCTTCGCCGTCGCCCAGGACGGCGCCAGGCCGAAGATCGCTCCCGTTGCCATGGTGATCGCCAGGCTGAACACCAGCACACGCCAATCGATGTCGATGACCCTGGCGTTTGGGAGACTGAGTTGGTAGCGAGCCATGGCCAGCGTAAGCAGGCGGTCTCCCGTGTAGGCCAGCAGGAGTCCCAGCGCTCCGCCGCCAACGGCAAGCAACAGGCTTTCGGTGAGCAACTGCGAGATCAGCCGCCGGCGAGTGGCGCCCATGGCGACGCGGATGGCGACCTCGCGCTTCCGTCCAGTGGCGCGCGCCAGAAGCAGGTTGGCCACGTTGACGCAGGCGATCAGCAGCACGAACATGACCGCGCCCAACATAATCAATAGCGGCGTCTGCATATGACGATGATAGGCGGCATGCAAAGGCTCCACTTTGATGCCCCAACCTTGGTCGGCTGCGGGATATTCCCGGGCCAGGGTACCGGCCAAAGCGTTCATCGCAGCCTGTGCCTGAGGGATGCTCCAGCCGGCCTTGAGCCGCGCCTGCGTTTGCAGCTCCCGTGAAGTGCCGCGCCCGGTTTCGCTGCGCTCTTCGGACGTGAGCACCAGCGGAACGAAGACATCCATTTCCTGGTCCCAGGTGAAACGGAACGAGGCGGGCATCACGCCCACAATCGTGTAGCGCTTCTGGTCGAGGGCGATCGTCTTGCCCAGAATAGAGGGGTCGGAGCCGTAACGCATCTGCCACAGACGATGGCCGATGACGGCCACCTGGTCGTGGCCCGGTTCCGTCTCTTCACGGGTCGGAAAACGTCCCAGGAGCGGCTGCACGCCAAACATCGGCAGCAGCTCGGCCGATGCCTTGATGCCATCCACACTCTCCGGCCGGTTCCCTTCCGTAATGTTGAACCCCGACCAGCGAAAGTAGGCGACATATTGGAAAACCCCGGTCTTGGCGATATCCGCGATGTTGGGGGCCGAGACGCCCGTCTGAATGTAGCCCTCGCCCTTCTGATCGCGCCACTGCCCCAGCCCCACGAGCTGCTCCGGATTCGGATAAGGCAACGGGCGAAGAATAACCGCATCGACCAGGCTGAAGATTGCGGCGTTGGCGCCGATGCCCAGTGCCAGTGTAAGCACCGCCACGGCCGCGAAGCCTGGATTCTTGGCCAACACCCGAAGGCCGTAACGCAGGTCCTGAAGTAGTGTTCGCAGGCTACACCCCCACCCCCACGCGCCAGAGCAGGTATCCGACGGCCTGCTTGATATGATTCCAGCGGTCGCGAAGCGGTTCCGGGTTGTGCTCCTTGCGCGGCGAACCGTACGCCTTTAAGCCGCGGGATTCGAGCATCTTCTTGACGCGATAAATGTGGTACCCGTCGCTCACCACGATGGCGGAATTGAGACCCATGCGGCACATGATTTCGCCCGCCAGGGTGGTGGAATACACCGTGCTCCCGCCCTCGGTTTCCACAACGATGGCCTCGGGGGGCACGCCGCGGTTGATCAGGTACGAGCGGCCCACGCCGCCTTCGGTAAACACCGGCTCGCCGCCGGCGCCGCCAGTGGTCATGATCCGGGGCGCCAGCTTGCGCTGGTACAGTTCCAGCGCGTGGTCCAGCCGCGCGCGAAATACCTGTGAAGGCCGGCCCCGATACTCGGCCGCGCCCAGCACCAGGATCACATCCGCCGGTTGCGCTTCCTCGCGCGTGGATTGCTGCCCGATGCGCACGGAGAGGTAACCGACGGAAACCATCAGTCCCGCCAGTGCCGCCGCCATGGCGATCCATACGGCGCGCTTTACGTGCGGTATTCTGAACATTCGGAAACCTTATTGTAATCAGATGGCGAAGGCTGAGACGATTACGAGCGCTGCCAACCCGCTGCTCAAGGACGTGCGGCGCGCCATTGCGCGCGGCACGCTTACCGAGCAGGGTTGGTGCGTGGCGGAGACCTTTCACCTGCTGGAAGAGGCGCTGCGCAGCGATTGCGAAGTGAAGACCGTGCTGGCCGCCGAATCCGTGCGCTCGGCCGCCGAGGCGCACGTCCGCGGGCTGGCGGGCGTCAAGGTGGTGGTGGTGCCGGACGCGCTGCTCCAAAGCGTCTCCGGAACCGAGACCAGCCAAGGAGTGATGGCCCTGGTGAAACCGCCGGTCTGGAAGCTCGAGCAGTTGTTCCGCGGCAGTCCCCTGGTGGTGGTGCTCGATGGATTGCAGGACCCCGGCAACGCCGGCGCCATCGCGCGCGCCGCCGAGGCCTTCGGCGCCACCGGCCTCCTGTTTCTCAAAGGCACCGTAAGCCCGTACAATCCCAAGACGCTGCGCGCTTCCGCCGGCTCGCTGTTCCGCATCCCGTTTCTCCACGGCGTGGACGCCGCCCTGGCGCGCGCGGCTCTCCGCCAGAACAAGGTGGAACTGTATGCCGGGGTTCCGGCGCGCGCCGGCGCCGCGGTGCGCTCGCTGGCGGATGCCGATCTCTCTGGACGATGCGGCCTGGTCATCGGCAACGAGGCGCGCGGCGTCGGCGCGGAGCTGCGCTCGGCCGCGCTCGATATCTCGATCCCCACGGTGGGGGTGGAATCGCTGAACGCCGCGGTGGCCGCCGGCATCCTGCTGTACGAAGCGCGGCGGCAGAGAGCGCTGCGGCCGTGAGCCTGTTCGACTCCACGCCGCCGGGTGGCCCAGAGGGCGCCCCCGAAACACACGGCCAGCGCCCCCTGGCTGAGCGTATGCGTCCGGAGCGGATCGAGGACTTCATCGGGCAGGAGCACATTCTCGGGCCGGACAAGCCTCTGCGCCGCCAGATCGAGCGCGATGAGCTCGCTTCGATCATCCTTTGGGGACCGCCCGGCACCGGCAAGACGACGCTGGCCAAGCTCATCGCCCGCATCACGCGCTGCGAGTTCATTCCGTTCAGCGCCGTCCTCAGCGGCATCAAGGAAATCAAGGCGGTGATGGCCGATGCCGAGCGGCTGCGGCGCGTGGGCCGCCGCACCATCCTGTTCATCGATGAGATCCATCGGTTCAACAAAGCGCAGCAGGACGCTTTTTTGCCCTACGTCGAGCGCGGCGACATCATCCTCATCGGCGCCACCACCGAGAACCCTTCCTTTGAAGTGATCTCGGCGCTGCTTTCCCGCTCCCGCGTCTACGCGCTTCGCGGGCTCACCGTGCCCGAAATCGTGACCCTGCTCAAACGCGCTCTGCCGGTGGTGGGCCTCCAGGCGCCCGAGGAGTTGCTCGAGCAGATCGCCATCTACTCGAACGGCGACGCGCGCCAGGCGTACAACACCCTGGAAGCGGCGGCGGCCGGGGCGCCCTCTGGGCCCGGAAGCGAGCTGACCCCCGCCGCCGTCGAGAACGCTATGAACCGCAAGACGCTGCTCTACGACAAGGGCGGCGAAGAGCACTACAACGTGATCTCCGCGCTGCACAAGTCGGTGCGGTCGAGCGACGTGGACGCCGCGCTGTACTGGCTCATCCGTATGCTCGAAGGCGGCGAGGACCGCCTGTACATCGCGCGCCGCCTGATCCGCATGGCCATCGAAGATATCAGCCTGGCCGACCCGCGCGCTCTGGAGCAGGCCGTGGCGGCCATGCAGGCGGTGCATTTCCTCGGGATTCCGGAAGGCGACCTGGCGCTGGCGCAGGCGGCCATCTATCTATGCGTGGCGCCGAAATCCGACTCCGCTTACCGCGCCATGAACGCGGTGCATGAGGATGTCGAGCAGACCATCGCCGAGCCAGTCCCCATGAACCTCCGCAACCCCGTGACGCGCCACATGAAAGAGTGGGGCTACGGCCGAGGCTACGAGCACGCGCACCAGTTTGAGGACGCCATCGTCGATATGGAATGCCTGCCGCCGTCTCTGGCGGGAAGGCGTTATTACTTCCCCACGGATCGTGGCCTGGAGAAGCGCATCGGGGAGAGGCTGGAACAGATCAGACGGCTCCGGCAGGCGCACAACCGCCGCCATTAGCGCCTGGTTTCGACCCGCCACCCAGGGATTCCGCCCCGGCGAATCTCCGCCGCCATTCCTCCCGAGCGATACTACCCCTCATTTGAGGGTGAACATATGCCCTCTAATGAGGCTATCATTCGAGAAAAATGTGTTGCATCCTTTACGCCTCAATGCTAGACTAGTCATGGTTGCACTAGTACTCTACTATCTTTAGTGTTGCAGGCGTGGGATGATCGCGAGCTTTTTGATAATCGGGTTCTCATTCCTCCTTTTAGCGTACTGGTTCCGCTATAGCTGCATTCTGTTGCTGCGCGCTCATGCGAAGCGGGCGGCTTCGGTATCTGCCGTGCCGGATACCCGGTTCTGCTTCGCGGAGGTGCAGGCTCGGCTTCGAACCGCCGAGGTACTGGACCCCCTACACCTATCGTTGCAGCGCGACTACGAGATTCTCATCTATTTGTTGCAACATGGCGCCGGCCTTAGTCTGGAATCCCTTGAAGACCGTCTCCTGGTGCTGGACTACAAGGTGATGCAGTGGTGGTATCGCCTGACCAGGATTGCCGCGCCGCAGCGGGCCCGCCAGGCGCTTTACGAAATGGCGTCGGTTCTGAGTGTGCTGGCCCAGAAGATGAGCGACCAGGCCGGCGTTCAGACCGAAACGTAAGCGCAACCCACCCAAAACACCCCGCTCTTGGTCCGCTGGCAATATGGGCTGGGCCGGGTGGCCGTATTCACGTCCGACGCCAAGAACCGCTGGACGGTGAACTGGGTGACATGGCCGGGCTTCGACCGGTTGTGGGCGAACATCTTCCGCGACACTCCACCGCACGCTTCCCAGACTGAAACCGCACCCGATTTCGACCGCGCCCGCTCGGGGAGTCGCGCGCTTTTCCCGAGGTGGGTTTCTATCGCCAGCAAGACGACCTGCGGGAATACGGCAACAACCAGGCGCTGTTACTCGAGGTTGCCGCCGCCACCGGCGGCCGCTTCAACCCCGCGCCGTGCGAGGTCTTCGATGCCGGCGGCCGAAGCATCCGCTCGACTATGGAATTATGGCCGGGCCTCGTGGCGCTGGCGATTGCGCTGAACCTGGCGGAGTTGATTCTGCGCAAATGGAAAGGCGTGTTGGAAGCGTTGCGGCCTCGGACGGCGGCAGCATAGTACTCTATCTTCAGGAGACACCCGTGATCCTTGACCACAGCGAGCCCCGGCCTGCTCCACCACCCCGCACTCACTGGTGGCGGAAACCCGCGTATGGGGTTCTTTTCACGGCTTACTTCTTCCTGGTCTCATGGGACAGCCTGAAGGCGCCCTTTGCGCCCGACGACATGATGAACATCTGGGGGTACTGGCATCCTCCGCCGTGGCAGTTGCTGTCTTCGCAATTCATGCTCTGGCACGGCTATTCCCGGCCGATGGCAGGCCTGTTCTATGTGCCCATCTTTTTGGCGTTTGGATTAAACCCCGTACCGTACCACGCAGTCTTGCTGCTGCTGCTGCTGGCCGGCGCGTACCTGATGTACCGCTTCGCGCGCGTGCTGGGCTCGGGAGAGCTGCCGGCCGCAATTGTGGCGCTGATCGCCTGCTATCACGGCGGCCTGAACAACCTGTACTATAACAGCACTTTCGTGTTTGACGCGCTGTGCGGCCTGTTCTACTTCGCCGCGTTCGTTTACTATGCGGGCATACGCTCCTCCGGCAGTTTGTTAAGCCGGGGCCAGGCTGCGGCATTCCTGGGGATCTACCTCTGTGCGCTGAACTCCAAGGAAATGGCGGTCACCATGCCCGTCGTTCTTCTGACCTATGAATGGCTTTATCACGCGCCGCCGCCTTGGCCCTGGAAAGCCCTCGCCAAATGGCTTCGCGGGCCGGGAAGCGTGCTGTGCTGGTCGGCGCTGATGAACCTGGTCTTCATTTATGGGACCAGGTTCGGGCCGAATGGGCTCATGAAGTCATCAGCGTACAGAACCGTGTTTTCAAGGGCGCAAATGGTCGATTTTCAGGAACGGTACATCGGCGACATTTTCTATCACCCGCTCCGTTTCGAGTGGCTCGCCACGTTGCTGATCTGGCTGGCGGTGACCTATTTGGTATGGCGGCGCAAGCGGCCGGTGCTCCGATTCTGCTGGTTCTACGTGCTGCTGACGCCGCTGCCCATCGAATTCCTCCAAGGGCGGGATCAGGCCTGCCTGTACGTCTGCCTGGCCGGTTGGGCGGTGCTGGCCGCCACGCTGTTCACGGACTGGCTGGCCAGCGCCACGCGGGTGGTGGCCGCCGAACCGCTGTTCCGCCGCCTGGAGTCCAGGCGCGTGCGCGCCATGCTGGCCGCCGCGGGCATGATTCTTTTCGCCCTGGAAAGCTGGCGCTTCAAACAGAGGAAGGTCGAACCCGCAATACCGCACCTGGGCGGACTGACTACTGGAGTGCTGGCCGAATTTCGAGCTATGAACCCGCATGTCCGGCCGGGCGCCACCGTGGTTTTCCTGGACGACCCGTGGAAGGGCGGCTTTGATATGGCATTCATCGCCGAACTGTGGTTTCGGGACCGCCAGACGGGGGTCCTGCTCAATCGACTGAGCCACCTTCCGCCGGAAGAGATCGCCAAAGCCGACGCCGTCTTCACCTGGCGGGATGGGAAGCTGATTCGTGTGCGGTAGCTGGTTTGATTTAAGAGGCTTCGAAGTGAGATGAGGATTCAACAACTCGGCCGGGCGGGGCCGCAAGTTTCCGCTCTTGCATTGGGTTCGATGGGAATGTCCGATTGGTACGGGCCCGCCGATGAGGCGGAGAGTATCGCCACCATCCATGCGGCCATCGACGCCGGCATCAACTTGCTGGATACCGGCGACTTTTATGGCATGGGCCATAACGAGATGCTGCTGGGGCGCGCGCTCGAGGGCCGGCGGGACCGGGTGCTTCTTTCCGTGAAATTCGGCGCCATGCGCGCCCCCAGCGGCGCATTCATCGGGGTGGACGGCCGTCCCCAGGCGGTCAAGAATTTCGCGGCCTATAGTCTGCGGCGTCTCAGGACCGGCCACATCGACATCTATCGTCTGACGCGCCTGGACCCGGGGGTTCCGATCGAAGATACCGTGGGCGCCATTGCCGATTTGATCCAGGGCGGATATGTTCGCTTTGTGGGTCTCTCGGAGGCGGGCGCGGCGACTGTGCGCCGCGCCCATGCGGTGCATCCAATCTGCGATCTGCAGATCGAATACTCGCTCGTAAGCCGCGGCATCGAGAAGGCGATTCTGCCGGCGGTGCGCGAATTGGGAATCGCCGTCACCGCCTACGGCGTGCTCTCGCGGGGCCTGCTGACCGGTTCGCAGCCAGGCGAACGAAACGATATCCGCGCGCGTCTGCCACGGTTCACCGGGACGAACTACCAACAGAACCGGCAATGGATCGGCTCGCTGACTCGCCTGGCGGCGGAGCAAGGTACGACACCGGCCCAGCTCGCAATTGCCTGGGTTCTGAGCAAGGGCAGCGGCATCGTCCCCGTGATTGGCGCGCGCACGCGGACACAACTGGCGGACTCGCTGGGGGCGCTCGATCTTACGCTGTCGGCCGCTGACGTCGCCCGCCTGGAGGAAATCTGCGATGCCGGGCGCGTCGCGGGAGCCAGGTATGATGCCGCCCAAATGAAGATGCTCGATAGCGAACGCTGAGGCCAAACCATGAGCACGAACTTGTTCACTCCGCTGACGGTGCGCGATGTCACCTTCCGCAACCGCATCGTCGTCTCGCCTATGTGCCAGTACTCCTCGGTGGACGGGTTGGCCACCGATTGGCACCTGGAGGCGCGCGGGCGCATCTCGCCGGCCGATGCCGGCATCTGGAAGGACGAGCACATCGCGCCGCTCGAGCGCATCACGCGCTTCCTGCGGGAGCAAGGCGCGGTGGCGGGAATCCAGCTAGCGCACGCCGGCCGCAAGGCCAGTACAAGCCGCCCGTGGGAAGGCGGCGGGAGCGTTCCGGCGCCGGCCGGCGGCTGGCCCACGGTGGCGCCCAGCGCGGTCCCGTTCGAGCCCCAAGATCCCGCCCCCATCGAGCTGTCGCAGTCCGGGATTCACTCCATCGCCGACGCTTTTCGGACGGCCGCGCGGCGCGCGCTTCGGGCCGGTTTCCAGGTCGTCGAGATCCACGGCGCGCACGGCTACCTGATACATGAGTTCCTTTCTCCGCTCAGTAATCGCCGCACCGACGAATATGGCGGGGCCTTCGAGAACCGCGTCCGCTTCGCCCTGGAAGTGGTCGAAGCGGTGCGCGGGGCCTGGCCGCACAACCTGCCGCTGTTCCTGCGGATTTCCGCCACCGATTGGGTCGAGGGCGGCTGGACTCCCGACGAGTCCGTCGAGTTGGCGCGCCGTGTGCGGCCGCTGGGGGTCGATCTCATCGATTGCTCGTCGGGCGGTTCGGCGCCCAACGCCAAAGTGCCGCTCGCTCCGGGCTATCAGGTTCCCTTTGCCGAGCGCATCCGCCGCGAGGCCGGCATTCTCACCGGCGCGGTGGGGCTGATCACCACGCCGCAGCAGGCTGATGAAATCATCCGCTCCCAGAAGGCCGACCTGGTGCTGCTGGCGCGCGAATTCCTGCGCCACCCCTACTTCCCGCTCGATGCCGCCAGGACGCTGGGCGCGGAACTCAACCCGCCCGTGCAGTATTTGCGGGCTTTCCCGAAATAGCCCCCCTGAAAAACAAAAGGCGGCCCTTCCACGCAAGGCTGCGGGAAGGGTCGCCTGATCTTACCTCACCGGCGCAACGGCCGGACTCGGATGAATGCTAGGTGGTGGACCGCTTGGCGGTGGCTTCGGTGACCATCGGCGCGCCGTCGCGACCCGGACGAGTGACCTTCAACTTCATCTCGTCGCCGGAAACGGTGCCGGTGTACTCCGTTGTCATCGGATTGCCGCCCATCTGCATGGTGACCTTGAAGGAGATATTGTCGCCATCAATCTTGCCTTCGGAGATTTGGGTTTCCATGGGATCGCCGCCACGGCCAGGCCTCACCACACTGCCGGTCAGCTTGCCCGCATCGACCTTCAGGTTAAGCGTTACCTGGGTGGGATTCCCACCTCCCCGGCCGGGTTGCTCATAAACCCACTTGCCGGTGACATCTGCCGCCATCGCGGCGCACGCTACCACAAGCAGAATCGTAACTACAAAAAACAGCTTTTTGGTCATAGTGACTTATAGGCGTCGCCCAACACCCGGATGTTACCCTCCGCGGTGGTATCCGGCTAAGAAACACAAAAGGCAACCCTTCCGCGCGGAGACGCGGGAAAGGCCGCCTGGTTTTTCCACGCCGGCGTAGTGGCCAGACACGAGCGCGTGCTAGGTGGTGGACCGCTTGGCGGTCATTTCGCTGGTCATCGGGCCATTCGGCGTGTCGCGACTCACCTTCAGCTTCAACTCGTCGCCGGAGAGCGTGCCCTCGTACTTGCTCACCATCGTGTTGCCGTTGAACTCCACTTTTACCGTGAAGGAGATGTTATTTCCGTCTACCTTCCCGTCGGAGATTTCACGCGCCTGGGGAGCGCCGCCCCCGCCACCGCCACCGCCGCGACGGCCGCCACGACCGCCACCCATGCCACCAGTCACGGTGCCGGTCAGAGTGGCCCCATCGGCCTTCAGGTCAAACGTCGTCTGGCGAGGCGGGCCGCCATTCCTGCCCGGTTGCTCGGCTACCCACTTGCCGGTGATGTCCGCCGCCATAAGGGCGAATGCGACCACAAGCATAAGCGTAACGACAAAAAGCAGCTTTTTGGTCATAGTGACAGATTAGGCGTCGTAGACTGTCCAGACGTTACCATCCGGGTGGCGTCTGGGCCGCTTGGTCTGGCTTCCAGGTGGGGCAACTTGCCACCGGGTTTCCGGCGGACTGCAAACCGGCGCCTCCGTCAAGGTAGAATCGAGGTTTGCCTGATCTCCTCGTATCGGTGGTGATCCCCACCTTGGCTGCGGATTCGAGGCTTGCGGATTGCGTCGAATCCCTCGGGCGGCAGACACGGCGCGATTTTGAAGTGATCATCGTGGATAACAGCGGCGAAGGTCTGGTCCGGCGCAAGGGCTTGGCGCCGGGTGCGCGGGTCATCGAGAACCCCCGCAACGCCGGCTTCGGCGCGGCCGTGAACCAGGGCTGGCGCGCTTCCGCCGCCCCCTCGATCGCTACCCTGAATGACGACGCCGTGGCGCACCCGGGCTGGCTCGAGGCGCTGGTCGCGGTGATGGAGCGGCATCCCGACGCCGGCATGTGCGCCTCGCAGGTGCGCCTTTTCGGCGAGGATTGCCTGGATTCCGCCGGGATGCTGGTGGCCCGCGACGGCAGCAGCAAACAGCGCGGCCACGGAAAACCGCCGGAGGACTTCCCCGTAACCGAGGAAACGCTCTTCCCCAGCGCGTCCGCGGCGCTGTACCGGCGCGCCATGCTCGAGGAACTCGGCGGCTTCGACGACAGTTTCTTCCTGTACTGTGAAGACACCGACCTCGGCTTGCGCGCGCGCTGGGCCGGATGGAAATGCCTGTATGTTCCTCAGGCCGTGGTGGAGCACCATTACTCGCACACGGCCGGCCGCGCCTCTCCGTTAAAGGCCTACTACGTGGAGCGCAACCGGCTGTTCGTGCTGGCCAAGAACTTCCCGGCGCCCATGCTGCTGGCGGCGCCGTTCGTCGCGTGGTGGCGCTATCTGTGGCACGCGTGGTACATTCTCCAGGGACGCGGAAGCGCGGCCCGTTTCCGGGCGGAAGGACATGCCGGGCCGAAAATGATTTGGTACGTCATCCGGGCGCACGCCGCGCTGCTGGCCAATGCGCGCCGCTTGTGGCGGCAGCGCCGCGAGATCCGCGCCCGCGCGCGCATCACCCCGGCCGTCTTCCGGCATCTCATCCGCTGCCACTCCATCGGCGCCAGGAGGATGGCCGCGCTGTGACTCCCGCCGCCAATCCCGATTCCTTGTTGGTCATCGTGCCGGCTTTCAACGAACAGGACGCCATCGCCGGGGTGGTGCGCTCGGTTCTCCAGCACGTGCCCGGCGTCCCGGTCCTGGTGATCGACGACTGCTCCGCCGACGACACCATCCCCACCGCGCGTCAGGCCGGGGCCGAAGTGCTGGCTCTGCCCCACCACCTGGGGCTGGGCGGGTGCGTGCAGGCCGGGTACAAGCTCGCCTATGAGCTGGGATTCGAATACGTGATCCGCGTGGACGGCGACGGCCAGCACGACCCGCGCGACATTCCGCGCATCTTCGAGAAGCTTAAATCGTCGGGGTGTGAAATGGTGATCGGCTCGCGGTTCGTCGCCGAAAATGGATCGCGCACGGGGGCCGTACGGTCGCTCGGCATCCGCTTCTTCCGCCTCGTGCTGCGCCCCATTTTGGGCAAGGCCGTGCACGACCCCACTTCCGGTTTCGTCGGCGTGAACCGAAGGGCATTGGGCGTTTTCAGCCGCAGCTTTCCGCTCGATTACCCGGAAATCGAGGCTCTCGTGGTCTTGCAGCGCCGCCGGTTCCGGTTCGAGGAGGTGCCCTGCACGATGCTCCCGCGCACCACCGGCCGCTCTTCCATCACCGCCTTCAAATCGCTTTATTACATCTTTCACGTGCTCATGGGCGTCTTCGTCAACGTACTGAAATTCGATAGCCGGCTGCACCGCCGCCCACCGGGCTCCGGCGCTGGAGGATAGATGGACCATCTCTTGAATGTCACCACCGGCCTGAGCATTGTGCTGATCGTCATGGTGCTGGTTTCCGTGCGGCGCGCGCACATTCGCGTCGAATACTCGGTAAGCTGGCTGATCGCCGCCAGCGCCATGCTCGTGCTGTCGCGAGCCCGGCCGGTCTTGGACGCCGTTCGAAGGTTGATCGACTTGCCGGATACCCCGCTGACCCTTTTCCTGCTCGGTGGCGGCGTGTTGTTGATTATGTTCTTCCGCTTCTCCGTCGTCATTTCTCACTTGCGCGACGACAACATCGCCCTGGCGCAGCGCGTCGCCATTCTGGAGTACCACCTCCGGAGCTTCAGGAACCGTGAAAAACAAGAAGCGTGAAGCCCGCAAAACCGTGGTGGCGCCGCCGCCGCGCTCCGGCGCATGGCTCTGGGTTCTGGCCGTGGTTGGCGCGGTTGTGGTGGTGTTCTGGGCCTACTCGCCGGCGCTCAAGGGCGAGTTTCTATTCGACGACAACGTCCTTCCCTTCTCGCTGCCGAAGGCCGAGGCTCCCTGGAGCGTCTGGATCGGCCAGATCCGGCCGGTGCTGATGTTCACCTATTGGATCAACTCGCGCATTTCGGCGGAAGACCCTTACTCGTATCACGTCTTCAACGTCATCCTTCACTGCCTCACCAGCTTGCTGATGTTTCCGATGGTCCGGCGATTGCTCGAATGGTCGGGCGCCCAGGCGCCGCTGCGCAATCTGCTGGCCGGCTTCGCGGCCCTGCTGTTTCTGCTGCACCCGGTTCAAGCCGAATCCGTGGCCTACCTGGCGGGCCGCTCGGAGGCGCTCAGCGTCCTGCTGGTCTTCGCGTCCTTCACTGTTTTTCTTTATCGTCCGCGGCCGGCGGTGTCCTGGCCCGTGGCGGCCGCGGTCCTGGCGCTGTTCGGCGCGGCCGTATTGTCCAAAGAGCACACCATGGTGCTGCCCGCGCTGCTGCTCCTGACCGACTACTGGTGGAACCCCGGTTTTTCCTTCCAAGGTATCCGGCGCAACTGGAAGCTTTACCTGCCCATGGCGCTCGGCGCGGCCGCGGGGGTGGCCTTTTTCTGGAATCTCATCCTCGGAATCGGCACCGGCGGCAGCGCCGGTTTCGGAATCAAGGACTTTACCTGGTATCAGTACTTCTTCACCGAATGCCGCGCCCTGTTCGTGTACATCGGCATGTTCGTGCTGCCCGTGAATCTTACGGCCGACTGGGATTTCCCCATTTCCACGACGATTCTGGATCGCGGCGCCATCTTCGGCCTGCTCGCGCTCGTGGCCCTGGCCGCGGCGGCATGGCGCTATCGCCGCCGTTTCCCGCTGGCGAGCTACGGCTACTTCGTGTTCCTGCTGCTGATGTCGCCGACCTCCTCGATTCTGCCCATCAAGGACCCCATCGCCGAGCGCCGCCTCTACTTTCCCATGTTCGGTCTGCTGCTGATCCTGGTGGATCTGCTGAGCCGCCTGAAGGTAGATCGCAGGGCGCTGGCCGCCGCCTGCCTGATCGTGGCGCTGGCCGCCGCCGGAGCTACGCGCGCCCGCGCCGCGGTATGGGCCGATCCGGTCTCGCTTTGGGAAGACACCGTGCGCAAGTCGCCCCGCAAGCGGCGCGCGCATTTCCAACTCGCCTACGCCTACGACCAGCAGTCCCGTTACAGCCAAGCCCTCGAGGAGTATCAAAAGACCGCGGAACTGGGGCCTCTCACGCCGGATCTGCTCCTGGACTGGGGTCTGGCGTACGACCACCTCAGCCAGTTCGACCAGGCGCTGGCCAAGTTCCAACAGGCGGCCTTGATGCAACCTACCGCACACTTCTACACGCAAATCGGCATGGCGTATGCCCAGCAATCGCGATGGCCGGAAGCGTTGCAAGCTTTGGCAACGGCTGAGAAGCTCGATCCGAGGTTCCCCGACACTTACACGTACCGGGGCAAGATTTACCTCAATACCAACCAGGTGCCGGCGGCCATCCAGGAGTACCGGCGCGCGTTGCTAATCGACCCCACGCTCGAGGACGCGCGCCACGACCTCGCGCTTGCCCAAGCCCGCCTGCGCGCCGGCCATTGATATGCCGCCGCTGCGAATCGGCGTCAACGCGCTGTACCTGATTCCAGGCGGGGTCGGCGGCACTGAGATTTACCTGCGCGGCCTGCTGGCCGGTCTCGCCGGGATCGATGCCGCCAACCAGTACTTCATTTTCACGAATCGCGAAACCGGTCCTGACCTAGTCCCCCGGCAGCCGAACTTCCAGCACCTTCCGCAGCCCGTTCGCGCGGTCTCGCGTCCGGCACGCATCTTTTGGGAGCAGGCCGCATTGCCGCTGGCCGCCGTGCGCCATTCGCTCGACGTGATGCTGAATCCCGGTTTCACCGCGCCGCTTTTCTGCCCCTGCCCGCAGGTCACCGTCTTTCACGACCTCCAGCACAAGCGCCACCCCAAGCATTTCCGCCGGTTCGACCTGCCGTTCTTGCAGTTTTTCCTGTTCTGGTCCGCGCATGTTTCGCGCCTGCTCCTGGCCGTTTCCGCCACCACCGCCGCCGACCTCCTGAAGTATTATCGTCTTCCCGAGTCCCAGGTACGGGTGACGCCCGAGGGCGTCGATCCGGTCTTTTTCGACATCGCGCGCCGCCGCCGTCCCGAACCGTTCCTCCTGTCGGTTTCGACGCTGCATCCGCACAAGAACCTGGATGGCCTGCTGCGCGCCTTCGCCCGCTTCCGCCGGACCCATCCGGAATTCCGCCTGGTGGTGTGCGGGTTGCACGGCCATTCCACCGGCCGGTTGCACGATCTTCGCGATTCCCTCGACCTGTGGGGCGCCGTGGAGTTCCCCGGCTGGATTCCGCGCGAGGATCTTCACGACCTCTTTGCGCGCGCCTGGGCATTTTTGTACCCGTCGCGGTTCGAGGGTTTTGGCCTCCCGCTTCTGGAGGCGCTGGCCTCCGGCATCCCCACCGCCTGTTCGGAAATCGAGCCGCTTTCGAGCATCGCCGCCGGCGCTGCCCTCGAATTCGACCCGCTGGACACAACCGCTATGGCCGAAGCCATGCTGCGAATCACGGCCGACGAGGCTTTGCGCACCCGCTTGGCCGAAGCCGGCCCCCGCCGCGCCGCGCAATTCTCGTGGCGGCAGACTGCGGAAGCGACCCTGGCGGCGCTGCTGGCCGCGGGGCGAGTCTGAGAGTGGGCCAGGGATTGGGTTCGTTTCGCATTTTGCGCAAGTGGTTGCATTTTGTTCGGGTTCCGCGGTAATTGGCTTCGTTTCGCAATTTTTCCCGCAGGGCTTTGAGCGGTTCGAACTCCTCGATGGCGCGGCGGCAGCCGCGCTGCTCGCCGCAGGGAGTGTCTGAAAGGGGGGCCGGGGTTGGGTTCGTTTCGCAGTTGGCGCAAGTGGTTGCATTTTGTTCGGGTTCCGCAGAAATTGGCTTCGTTTCGTAATTCTTCCCGCAAGGCTTTGAGCCGTTCGAACTCCTCGACGGCGCGGTAGTACTGGCGTCCTGCCTGAGCCTGATAGCGCGGCGGCAGGGCAAAACTGTCGGGCTGGCGAGCGAGGTGGTGGAAGCGGTGTCTGCGGCCATTTTCGGGATGGGCGGTGTTTGCCTTGCGGGCGCCGGGGGCCGGCGGAGCGGGCGCGTTTGCCCTATGGGCAACGAGTTGTCTTGGGGAAACTGAGTGCGACGTGGAATTATTACCCTCCACTTCGAGGATGGCATGCGAAGGGGCTTGAGTCTGAAACTCGGCGGTGCCGAGTGATGAGAAGAAAGCGGTTGTTGAATGAAAATAGATGTGACTCGGATTTCAGCTCTGGTTGCCGGGCACGATGGGGAAAGAAGCATGGGGCCTTGTGCGGCCGGATGGCGGGATCTTGGCGTGACGGGGACGTCACAGGAGTAATCGCCCCGGACGGCGTTTCTTACCGGTGTGGTGCAGAATCAGCTATCATTGCGGGTTAGAAGACATGCTCATTCTGCTACCGCCCATCCTTGGCTGTGTTGCGGCGCCGGTGTATATGAGTGATGCCAAGATCACCGCAGCTCGATGCGATCACATTGCTTCGAGGTGCGTAGGGTCAGCCGACTTCAGGGTGGTGATGCCCAAGGGTGCTGGCGCGGTTCCAGTCGTTGATTCAGACGTTCTCGCACGGCAAACAGCCCCACAAAAGCTTGGCCCCTCCGCCAACGATGGGGCCGCAGTTACGGGTTGGTCCTAATGCGAGACATGGTTTTCGTCAGTCATGCAAATCCCGAAGACAACGACTTTACTCGCTGGCTGGCGCTGCAACTGGGAAAGGATGGCTACCCGGTCTGGTGCGACCTAACCAAGCTGCTGGGCGGCGAGAACTTCTGGAAGGATGCAGAAGAGGCTATCCGCACCAGGACGATCAAGTTCCTCTACGTCCTTTCACGCTGGTCCAACAAAAAGGATGGCCCGCGTAACGAGTTGCAGATCGCGAAGAACGTCGCACGCCAGGAGAGGTCGCTACACGACTTCATCATCCCGCTTCATGTTGACGATCTGCCCCACACGGAAATAAACGTCCTGCTGACCAGCATCAATGCCATTCCGTTCGAGAATAGCTGGGCGAAGGGGTATGCGCAACTCGTGGAACTGTTCGAGCGGGAGCAAGTCCCGAAACATTCAAACTTCAACCCTGCGGCGGTATCGTCCTGGTGGAGGGAGCAGTTCAGCGCCGAACGCGGTCTGAAACACGAACCGGACACATACCTGTCAAATTTGCTGCCAATCAAATCGACTCCGCAATCGCTGTGGTTGCACACGCTGGCTAGATCGACGCCCGGGGCCGTCCAGCCAGAACATCGGCTGGCTTACGCTGGGTTCATGGACGGTATTGATCTTGTGGCTTTTTCATCGACGGATGACGTTAAAGCCGCGCTGGGAGAGGCCGTCAGCTTGGTCGAATCGCGTGCGTTCCCTGTGCGTGAGGTAATTGAGGGCAAGAGCCAACTCGAGGCCAAAAAGGGACGCTATTTCCTATCCCGGCTGATTAAGGAGTGCTGGGAACGCTGGGTCGGCGCGACATCTTTGGGCACGTATTCGCTGTCAAACCGAGCGACCTGCTACTTCTTCAAAAAGGGCGATCAGCCAAACTTCGACATTCATTTTAGGAATCCCGAGGGCAAACAGACGTACCGGAGCGTCGTTGGCTATGCGACGCAACTTGATGGGAGCAGGCGCTACTGGCATTTCGGCGTTCAGGCCCGTCCGGTATTTTCGCCGTTTCTCGGCCTTCTACTCTCGGCGCACGTCATATTCACCAGCGACGGTTCGACGCCTTGGCCCAGTCATTCAAAAATGCACAGCGCGAGGCGACGCCAGTGCAAGACCTGGTTCAACGCTCAATGGCGCGACCGTCTGTTGGCAACGCTGCATTGGCTCTCACAGGGCGCCACGGCACTTTGTATTCCCGCTGGAACCGACGCATTCATCGAGGCGTCTGCGAGACCGGAACAGTTCGAGAGCGAGATCTCTTATGTTGATCCAGCGACCAAGAAAGAACGTCTCCTACTGGCGGAGATGGAGCAAATCAGCATCGAACTGGTCGAAGAGGAAGACGTCGATGAGGAATCAGACGATGAGGACGATTTCGGTGAAGACGACAATATGGACTAGCCCATGAAACTGAGTTGCATTCCTGAACCTACCTTGCTGTTTCGGCACGACCAAGCCGTCGAAGATCCGCGTGACGGACTGAGCCTTTTTGGACCCCTCGATAAGGGTTCGCCATACGGAATCAGAGCCGGTGTGATCGGTACAAATGATGGGCTGCGGCGCTTCCGTGATTGGGCTGCGAAGATTCAGCGGTCAATCATCGAATCCGACCCCGACGAACTGTTTCAGCTATCCCACCCGCCCTACCCCGGCTTTGAGGCCGCGTTTCGCATTCCCTGGGATCCTGTACCAGTTCTCGAAATCAAGATCACTCGCGATGACGTAAACCAGCGTATCTTTCTCTCGAACAAACATCAGAGGGTTTATAAGACGGTTGACCTGTACGCGGACAAGATCCTGAAGGCGTTGAAAGACGAAGATGCCAAGGTGGATGTCTGGTTCGTCCTGGCTCATGACGACATTTACAAGTATTGCCGTCCGGAATCCAGCGTTCCTGCCGATCAAAGCATTCGGGTTGTCCAGCAGGTGACGCCCAGGCGAGCCCGTCTCTTACAGACGGCCCCCAGTCTGTTTGAGGAGGAGAACGTTGAGGCGATTCCGTACCTATACGAGGCCAATTTTCACAATCAGCTAAAGGCTCGGCTTCTGGGCCATGACGCGCCGACACAGATTATCCGTGAGAGCACAATCGCTCACCGCGAAGCGGAGTTCCTTAACGTCAGAGGAAACCCACGTCGGAAGTTGGACGCGTTGCAGTCAAGAATTGCATGGAACATCTCGAATGCGGCTTTTTACAAGGCGGGCGGGCGTCCGTGGAAGATCGCGCAGATACGCAAGGGCGTATGCTACATCGGACTGGCCTTTAAGCAAGACGGGCGGGGCGGTGATCCTAGATCGGCGTGCTGCGCCGCGCAAATGTTTCTAGACTCGGGCGATGGCGTGGTGTTCAAGGGTGCGGTCGGGCCGTGGTATTCACCTCGGCGCGGGGAATTTCATCTGGGCAGGCAAGCTGCCACGAAGGTCGTTAACCTCGCTGTGGAGACGTACAGGAGCGATCCCAACAACAAAGACAGGAAGCCGCCAGCGGAGTTGTTCCTTCACGGGCGGACCTTGTTTAGCGACGAGGAATGGGCGGGGTTTGAGGATGCCGTCGATCCCGGCAAGACCAACTTGGTCGGCGTGCGGATCAGGACGGAGAAGGTGCTGAAGCTCTACCGGCGCGGATCGCACCCCATCCTGCGCGGCCTGGCTTACGTTCAAGACGCTCGAACCGCCTACCTGTGGACCAGCGGTTTCGCGCCGCGCATCCAGGCTTACGACGGGAAGGAGGTGCCGCGTCCGTTAATGATCGACCTGTGTCGAGGTGAGGTTGGGATTGAAACGGTGCTGGCAGACATTATGGCGCTCACGAAGCTGAACTACAACACCTGCAAGTTCGGCGGCGGTTCCCCAGTGACCCTTCGTTTCGCCGATGCGGTGGGCGAGATTCTGACCGCAGGGCCAGTGGAATCAGAAGCGCCGCTGTCGTTCAAGTACTACATTTAAGCGGAGTGACGGTACAAGCCCAGATCGGAAACGCGGCGCCGCGCCAGTCGCCGCGACAGGCTGCGAGGACCTGTTTCCGCCGAGAACCGGGAGAACCTGCGTGCTGACCGGCCGAGCCGAGAATGTGGAAGAGAGCTCTGTAGAATGAGTCCGAGACGGCTACATGTCAGGTGGTGGCCGAGTGTTTATCGCCCCCGGGGCTCGCCGGGGCACGGTCTTGGGCTGTGCGCAGGCGCGGGAATGAAGGTCAGCCTAGTCTATAGTCTAGGTCAGCCTAAGCAAAACAAGGGTTAGGAGCCGAGGAGCAAACAATGTACGCACTCAACGTAGCCGAACACAGCCGCTGGCTGTCGATCAGAAACCGTGCGTTTCGGATGTGGGTACGAACGTGGATCGACTCGCTTAACGTGGGAACTCACATTCACTGGCAGCTCAGCCCCCTTTCGATCTTGGGCCTTGCCCACATCTGGGAGTACACGAACCGGCAACAGCCTCGCTACACGGACCGCCAGCGCACTAGCATCAAAGCCATGGCAAGACGACGTCATGATGATCCCGGACGCCTCGGTACGATGCCAGAGTTCGACGACGACGACTCGGTGTGGGACGCTTTCTTCGTTCAGCAGATTGCGGCGCGAGACGAGATTCGCGGGCGACTTATCCAATGGCACCTCACCACCTTGGCTACGTGCAATGACATTCCGCTCATTTACCGGTACCTGAACAGTTACTTCGCCGTGCTCACTATTTCCGGGCTGACAACCGACCAGCTCTTCCGAGCGGTGTGCAAAGGCGTACTTGACCCCCAGGATTTCCGAAAGCAGACGGCCTCAGAGAACTTGGTTGGCTGGCTGAACTCCTACGTCACTCCGGCCCCAACTGAGTTCCTTGCTTACACGAAGCTCGCAGCGATCAGTCCTGATCCCACATCGAAGACTCTGCGGCGAAAATGGTCGAAAACAGAATTGCCTGACGTTCAGGCCTTTGCGTCCACCCAGACGCTTCCCGTCGTCATTGGCGAGAGCCTTGAGCCTTACATCGTGACTCGTCGGCTCGTGCTCGGAGGCATCGGCGAGATCCATCGACGAGAGGCGCAGCGCGTGTACGCTCTTCGCATCCAGAAATCTCCGGAACTTTCCGTATTTGTTTTGCCGCCGCGCTCCTACTTTAGAGCGGTCACACCGGGTAGCTCAGAGAAGTACTACGACGTCAGCTTCAAACGCACCGAACTGTCGATCAATGAGTCCGGAGACGATGAGGGAGCAATTCTCTTCCAGAAGGCCGCTCATGAACTCTTTGACGCTCCAGAGGAGGCTATCCGAGACCTTCTGGTTGGTGCTGAGCTACGTTGGAGGGGGCGAACCGTCCGCGAAACTGATGAAGTGCTGGCAGACGCCTATCGCTGGAGTTTGCGGGCCCGCCTCAGCGAGGATTTTGCCAACTACTTGGCACGTGTTAGAACGATCGGTCGAGATCCTCGGGTCCCTGGCGCGTCCGCGCTACGGCAGATGGCAGAATGGGACTGGGAGGCCGAGAAGGAGTTCCCCCTCCTGCTTAAGAGGCTGAGCGGTGTAGCTGAAATCGACGATGAACTTGTGCTGTTGCGCCTACGAGAGCTCACTGACTGGTATAGCACTAAGCCCAGGGACGAGAACGAGCTGTCTGCTCTGGCAAACACATTCCGAGAGATTGATGACTTGCTCGCCATTATACGGGGAGTGAGAAACTCGGCAACTCATTTTGCGCTCGCTGACGGCACGCTTTACGGAGTCATGCTCTACTTGGCCAAGGTGCTGTTCGAAGCATTCGCAGCAGCCTGGGTGCGAGATGCCGCGGAAGGGGCACCCATAGAGGAAGATACTCCCAAATCCATCTATGCAACGGAGCCGACAGGTGGCGGAGTGATTGACGGGTAGCAGAGCGGGCTTGTACGCTGCTCGGCGGTAAGAGGATTACTCCCGTGATACGCCGTTCCCGTCGCGCTGCCTTCACGCCAGCACGGTCGCGCTATGGGACAACTCGGTTCACGCAGGCTGCGGCAGCGGCTCTATACTGTTGGTATGACGTTCAGGGTCGTTCTGGAACATGATCCCGAGACCGGTGACTACTCGGCGGTGTGCCCCGAACTCCCCGGCTGCGCGTCTGCTGGTGAAACCGAGGAGGAAGCCCGCGCGAACATCCGAGAAGCTATCGAACTCTACCTGGCGCCCGGCGATATCGAACTGCCTGAAGATGCAAAGCGGGCTGAGGTGACGATTGTGTGATCGCGGCACGCCATGGCTCAGTTCCAACCGGGTGATCGACATCCTTCGGCATCGCGCTCGCCGAATGGTTGAAATGAGCCGCAAGCGAGGCGGCGAAGGCGAAAGACAAAATCGGCAGGCCATCTGACGCGCCTGCTATATTGTTCTTCGTGGAACCTGCTACCGCGCTGCTGGCCGACCCCATTTTTCGCGAACACCTGGCGGGGCGCCAGCATCCGGAACGGCCTGAGCGGTTGGATGCCGTGGAGCGGGGTTTGCGGCAGGCGGGCCTGCTCGAACGGCTGGCGCGCGTGGACCGGCGCGCGGCCACCGAGGAGGAACTGCTCCTTTGCCACACCGCGGAATACCTGCGAACGGCGAAGCACGACGTGCTCTCCGGACGCCCGTACCTGAGCACCGGCGATACCGACATCACGCCGAATTCCTGGGACGTCGCGGCGCAGGCGGCGGGCGGCGTGCTGGACGCCGTCGACGCGGTGGCGACGGGCAGGGCGCGCAACGCTTTCTGCGCGGTGCGGCCGCCCGGCCATCATGCCACCGCCAGCCGCGGGATGGGGTTCTGCTTCTTCAATAACGCGGCTCTCGCGGCCCGGTACGCGCAGCGCCGGCATGGTCTCGAGCGCGCGCTGATTGTGGATTGGGACGTGCACCACGGCAACGGCACCGAGAGCATTTTCTACTCCGACCCCACAGTCTTCTACTTCAGCACGCACCAGTGGCCGCTGTACCCCGGGACGGGGCGCGCCGATGAGACCGGCGAGGGCGCGGGCGTTGGGACTACGATGAACTTCCCGTTTCCGGCGGGCTCGGGGCGCAACGAGATATTGGGGTCGGTCGAGAATTCGCTGGCGCCGGCCGCGGAACGGTTCCGGCCGGACCTGGTGCTGATCTCGGCGGGGTTCGATTCGCGCCTGGGAGATCCGCTGGGCCGCTTCACCCTGACGGACCGCGATTTCGCGGACCTCACGCGCGCGGTGATGGAGATCGCCAATCGCCACGCCGGCGGGCGCGTGGTCTCGGTGCTCGAAGGCGGCTACAACCTGGATGGGCTGGCCTCCGCCGCGGCCGCGCACGTGGAAGCGCTATTGGCTTGATCCCCGCACCACCGCATCCAGCTCTCCCTTGGCCAGGCGGACGTGGATGGCGGAATCCGGCGGCGCGGCGCCGGCGTCTTTCAAAATGCCACGCTCGCCAGAGACGATGGCATAGCCGCGCTCGAGAATCCGCAGCGGGCTTAGCGTCGAGAGTTTGGCCGCAAGCCGGTCGAGCGCGCCACGGCTACGCGCCAGCCGCAAGCGGACGTCGCAGCCCTGGAGACGCGCTTCCATCGCGCGTCGCGCGCGGCCGTGCGCATCCAATTCCGCGCGGAGGCGCTCGCGCAGGCGGTATTCCCGCTCGTCGATGCTTTGCAGGCCGCGGCCCACGCGGCGGTGGAGCGCGCTGAGGGCGCGCTCGATGCCCTGCTGCCGCAGGCGGCGCTCCAGCATGGCCAGGCGGTACCGCACCGCCTGCGTGCTCTTGGCGCGCGCGGCGGCAATGCGGTCGAGCAGTTCCTCGCGCGTGCGGACCACCATTTCGGCGGCGGCCGAAGGCGTGGGTGCGCGCAGGTCGGCCACGAAATCCGCGATGGTGACGTCGGTTTCGTGTCCCACGGCCGAGACCACCGGCACGGAACAGGCGGCGATGGCCCGCGCCACGGCTTCTTCGTTGAAGGTCCATAAGTCTTCGAGCGATCCGCCGCCGCGGCCCACAATGATTAGATCCGGCCACTTGGACTGGCTGAAGAATTGGATGCCGCGGCAGACTTCCTCCACCGAGCCCTCGCCCTGCACCAGCGCGGGGAAGAGGCGGATGTGCAGCCCCGGGAAGCGGCGCGAGAGAATCTGCACCAGGTCCGCAATGGCCGCGCCGCGCGGCGAAGTGACGATGCCGATCCGCCGCGGAAAGCGCGGCAGCGGACGCTTGCGCTCGGCAGCGAACAGGCCCTCGGCGGCCAGCTTCCTCTTGAGCTGCTCGAAAGCCAGTTGCAGCGCGCCCACCCCTTGCGGCTCGAGCGTCTCCACCTGCAACTGGTATTCGCCGCGGGGTTCGTAGACATCGATGCGGCCGCGCGCCAGCACCGCCAGGCCGTCCTGGGGCTTGAACTTCCAGTAGCGGTGCGCGGAGCGGAACGCCACGCATTTCACCTGCGCTTCCGGTTCCTTGAGGGTGAAATAGTAGTGGCCGCTCGCGGCCAGCTTCAGGCCGGAGATCTCACCCGAAACCCAGATGTCCCGGAATTCCGCATCCAGCGCCGCGCGGATGGCCGCATTCAGCTCGGTGACGGTATAGATGCGGCGCTCGGGCGCCAGCTCGAATTCGAGCGCGAATTGCTCCACCGAGCCATGGTAACTCAAAGGATTCCGGCCAGTTTCAGCGCTTTTCGAGCCGTGGTACTGAGAGGGATTTGAGTGAGTGCCGCTGGGTCGAACCATCGAAACTGGGGGCTGGCCGGGCCTGGAGGGCGCCGTGCCGCGGCGGCCAGCACGGTAAAGGTGTAGTGGTGATGCGTGATGGTGTGGCGGAATTCACCGAAGCGGGCCGCGGTCCGCCAGCCGGGCAGGTCTTCGGGCGCCGGCAGATCCCAGAAACCGGCCATGCGGCGCGCGCCGGCCTCCCTTTGCCGAAGAAGGATGCGCCGGCCCTTCCGTACCAGCAGAAGGACGCCGGCGATGCGCACCGGCCTGGTCTTACGGAGCTTGACCGGCAACTCGAGGACGGTGCCCTCCCGCCGCGCGCGGCAGAGCGAGGAGAGCGGGCAAACCCGGCACCGCGGCTTGCCGGGCAGACAGACGGTGGCGCCGAGTTCCATGAGGGCCTGGTTGAAAAGCCCGGGATGGCGCGGGTCGAGCCAGCCCTGCGCCCCGGCGCGGAAGCGCTCGCGGGTCCGCGGCGAAGCGATGTCGGCGGCATCGTTCTCCACGCGAGCCACCACCCGCAACACGTTGCCATCCACCACGGCGTAGGGCAGTTGAAACGCCATGCTGGCTATGGCCGCGGCCGTCGAGCCGCCCACGCCGGGGAGGGCGCGGATGCCCTCGTAATCGCGCGGGAACCCTCCCGCGGCCACCACTTGCCGCGCGGCGCGCAGCAAATTGCGGGCGCGCGCGTAATACCCCAGGCCGCTCCACAGCGTCAGGACCTCTTCTTCGCCGGCCGATGCCAGGGCCGCGGCCGTGGGGAACCGCTCGATGAAGCGCTGGTAGAAGGGGATCGCCGCCTGCGCCCGGGTCTGCTGGAGCATGACCTCGGAGACCCAGATGCGGTACGGATCGGACACGCGCCGCCAGGGGAGATCCCGATGGCCCTTACGGTACCAGGCCAGCAGCAGGCGGGAGACAGGCGGTTTCACTCGATGACGCAAATCCACTCGGCGACTACCGCGAACTCCGTCGGCTCCGCGTCCCAGGGTTGGTGTTCGGGATTCAGCGGCACCAGCCGGATCTGTTCGTGATGCCACTGGTCTTCGCCCGTGAAAACCTTCCGGCTGGTGTACTTCTTGACTGTGTAGCGGGCGGTCTCATCCAGCACGCCGAAGCGCTCGATCAGCAGGAACTTGTTCTGCCGCGAGCCGGCCGGATGGAAGCGGAACAGGTTGAGGCTGCCATTGGGGATGCGCGGCTCCATGGAGTCGCCCACCACGTGCGCCACGAACAGGTACGGGTCGAGCCGCATGCCTTCGGGCGCGCGCACCCAGTCTTCCACCTCGGATAGCATTTCTTCACCCAGCCCGCCGGCGGCCGCTTTTAGGCTGTAAAGCGGCACATGCGTGCGGAACGGCTCGACGGCGAGCTTTTCCACGTGTTCGTCGTAGAGGTGGTCGACCACGCGGGAAAAAGCGTCCACCGCCACGCTTTGCCGCTCGCTCACGCCGAGCGCGTTGGAAAGGGAATCTTCGAGCGACCGCAGGTAGGCCTCGGCGCCGGTCTCGGTCAGCTTGCGGCGGATGTCCTCTTCCAGCGCTTCCAGAACTTCGGCATCTTCGGAACCGGCAAGATCGTGGTAGCGCGCGCGCATCCGCACCCAACCCCGGTCGCTTCCAGGGTCGATCAACAGGACGCCGATATTCAACGGCAGCCGTCCGGGCAAAGCGGCCTCCAGGAGCACGTAGGTGCCCTGACGGCGCGCGTTGATGGGGACCACCGTTGCCGGCATCGGCGAATACCGTTCTTATCCTATCCTCTTATCGGCCGCAAAGCTATCGCCCCTTAGCCGATAACGAGGCTTCGCTTGGGAATATAATGAAGATAATGCTCCGATTCATCCTGCTTGCCATCTTTGCCACGGGATCGTTTGCCCAGAACGCCGGCGACCCCTTTAACAAGCCGCCCGCCGATGTGGATCAGGCGCTTCGCGCGCGCATCACCGAGTTCTACGATCTGCACGTGAAGGGCGAATTCCGCAAGGCCGAGGCCTTGGTCGCCGACGACACCAAGGACGTCTATTACGACAGCAGGAAAACCAAGTACCTCAGCTTCGAAATCGGGCGCATCGACTATTCCGACAATTTCACGCGCGCCAAAGCGACGGTGCTGTGCGAGCAGAACATCATGCTGCCCGGCTTCTCGGGTCAACCAATGAAAGTTCCGATGCCCAGCACCTGGAAGCTGGTGGATGGCACCTGGTATTGGTACGTGGACCCGGAGGCTTCGCTCATGACGCCCTTCGGCAAGATGAGGTCCGGCCCCCCCCGTGAATCCGCATCCGCATCCATCCCCCCGATTCCCACCACCGTCCCCGACTTCATTAACAAGCAAGTGAAGGCGGATAAGGCGTCGGTCACCTTGAAGGCGGGCGAATCCGAGCAGGTGACCATTACCAACAGCGCTCCGGGAGCCCTGAACATCTCCCTGACGGGATCGGTCCCCGGCGTGGAGGTGAAGCTCGACCGCACCGTCCTGGACGCGGGGGAAAAAGCCGTGCTGACGGTCCGGGCCGGCGATAACGCCAAGCCCGGCGTCCTCAGCATTCAGGTCGAGCAGACCAACCAGGTCATCCCCATTCAAGTCGCCATCAAGTAGGAAAAGGGGACAGACGCATTTTTGAACCCCGCAAAATGCGTCTGTCCCCTTTTCCCTTTTCCTACTTCGCCGCCGCGTCGCCCAGGAATGCCGGGTTGGTGAAGTCCACTTTCGTATCTTTGTTGGTCTGGTCCAGCCACTGGCTATAGTGCCGCTGTTTCAGTTCCGTGAAGATCTCGTCGCGAACCTGCGAGAGGGGGCGGTAGCGCACCTCGTCGGCGCGGAGAAGGTAAAACCCGTTGGGTTGCCGCACCGGCTCGGTCACTTCGCCCTGCTTCAGGGAAAACACCGCCGCGCGGATGGCATCCGGGATGTTGTCGTTCCGGCGCAGCGTGGCGAAATCGCCGTCCTTTGCCTTGGAGGTCTCATCGTCCGAGTTCTCTTTCACCAGCTTCACGAAATCCGCGCCGCCGCGAATGTCGGCGAGCAGCTTGGTAGCCTTGGCCTTGGCCTCGTCCTCGGTCGGCGCTTTCCCGCCTTTGCCGAACGACACGTAGATGGCCTTGACCCGGACCTCCTTGAAGCGGTCCTTATCGGTGTCGTAGAACTTGACAATTTCCGCCGGTTCCACCGTTATCGAATTCACGGCCTCCGCCAGCTTGGCTTGGCTCAGGATCATCAGGCGGGAATACTCCAGTTGCTCCCTGGCGGGGGATTCCTGATCGAGCTTCTGCTTTTCCCCCATTTGGGCGAGTTTCCGCATGAACGCCCACTGTTGCAGAAAAACCTTGCGGTCGCGCAGCGCCAACGGCTGGTTCTCCCGCGGCAGCACGGCGAAGATCTTCTTGAAGTCTCCCATCGTGAGCTTCACGCCATCGTCGAACACGGCGATGGTGGTCTGGTCCGGGATGTCGGGCATCTGAGGAGCCGGGGTGCCCCCTGGGCCCGGCGCTGGTGCGGTCTGCGCCCACAGAGCGCTGCAGCACGCAAATAGGAACACACTTAGAACTTTCATAGCAAGATTCGACGTTTCCCCTCAGTTTATCACGTGGCGGTCAGCGGCTCGGCGGCTGGCTCGAATCCGAGCGCGCGTCGCCGCGCTTGATCTGCGCGCGTCGCCGTCCCTTCTCGAGATTGGCCGCCGCTTTTTCCTTGGCCGCGTCGCTGACCTGGATATGATTGTTCACCGCCAGCGCGCCGCCGGTTTTCGCCAGACGCGTGGCCACGCCTTTGTGCTGCGTCACGTCCGTGCGGCCTTCGATGGTGGCAACCCCGCCCTGCACATGCACCTGGAACTTGTCCGCATTGATTTTCGACTTGGCGAACTTGGCGCGAATTGCCGCCTCCAGCTGCACATCGGACATCGCGGGCTTGGCCGGCTGCTGGGTTACGGGTTTCGGTGCGGCCTCCCGCTGGTGCGGAGGCGCCGGACGCGTCTGGCCGGCGCAATCGTTTCGGGGCGCCCACTGGGCCAATCCCGCTGAAATCAGCACAACCGCGGCTGTTACTCGCGCACTTCCCATAATGAATACGGTTGCCCGGCGCCCCCGATGTTCTCAAGATTCTGTGCTAAAGTTAGGGTTTCTCAAGGCTTGTCCGGTTCGATGCCCGAACAGATCCTGCTGCAAGGTAAAATCCTGGGTACGGAAGAGTTCCTTTTGGCCCCTCCCGCCGAAGGACGTTCCGCGCGCTGGGCGCCCTCTGGGGTGCCCTCTGGGCCCGGCGAAGATCTTCTCGCCGGACGGTCGCAGTGGATTACCTTGCTGTGCGAAGTGCTGCCACGGGCGCTGCTGGCGGAACTGGGGCTGGCGCGTATCCTGCTTGGTTCCAGCGGCGGCGGCCAGTTCCTGTTGGTGCTGCCGGGCGAATTCCGCGAGGCTGCGGAGAACTTTTTGACAGCGGCGGCGCTCCAGATTACCGAACTTAGTGGCGGAATCGTGGAACTCATCTGGGGCGTCACCGACAACCTGGGCGACTGGGCCGTGATCCGCAAGCGTCTCAACGACGAGCTGCTGGGCAAGCGCAACGCCCCTCTGGCCCATGCCGGCCCCGAAGTCTTCCAGCCGCGCGTGCGCGCGTCCGATTCCGCGGCCGACGCTTATTTTGCGAAGGAACTCGGCGCCAGGCTGCGGGAGGCGTCGCGCGTCGCCTGGTCGCCGGAAGCTCCCGGCAAGGTGACCCCCGGAGAAGGGAAGCACGCCTGGAGCCTCACTTCCAATCTTTCCCCGGATGGCATCATGCTGGCGCGTCACGCGGCGCCCTCCGACGACGGCAAGGCGGCCGCGCCGGTGCAAACCCTGGCCCGCCGCGCGCAAGGCCGCTCCATCTGGGGCGTGCTGAGGGGCGACGTGGATAACTTCGGCCTGCGCCTCCGCCGCGTCCACAGCATTGAAGAGCACGTGCCCCTCTCCGTGCTCTACAAGCAGTTCTTCGCCGGCGAGCTGGAAGTCCTGTGCTCGCTGCCGGAGTTCTGGCGCAAGGTCAGCATCATCTATTCCGGCGGCGACGACTTCGCGGTCTACGGCTCCTGGGACGCGCTGATCGCTCTGGCGCGCGAAATGCAGCGGCTCTTCCACCGCTTCACCGAAGAGAATCTGAAGGATTATCCGGGCGCCGAGGGCAAGACCATTTCCATGGCCATGGCGGTCGCTCCCGAGACCTACTATCCGCTGGCTGCGGTGTACGAGGAGGCCGGCCGCAACCTCGACCTGGCGAAATCCGCGGACAAGGACTGCATCTACCTGCTGGGCCGCATTTTGGAATGGCGGCGCCTGGCGGACGCCGCCGAGCTCAAGGACACCGTGACGCGCCTGGTCCATGATTTCCGCATGTCGCGCCAGTTCTTATATCAATTGCGGAGCTTTTACCGCCGGGAAGCCTACGGCGAGGGCGCCGGAGATCTCCAGCGCACGTGGCGCTTCCAGCGCCGTTTCAACCGGATTCTCAGCGGCACGCGCGATCGCGAATTCCAGAAGCTGCGCACCCA
>JBEKSR010000098.1:0-21243 GCA_049516835.1 Bryobacteraceae bacterium
GTCGAACGCTTCGAAATCTATGCCGCCGGCATGGAGATCGGCAACGCCTACACCGAGCTGAACGATCCCCAGGAGCAGCGGCGCCGCTTCGAAATGCAGATCGCCATGCGCGAGCGCGGCGACGAAGAAGCGCACCAGATGGACGAGGATTACGTCCGCGCGCTGGCCTACGGCATGCCGCCGACCGGGGGCGAAGGCATCGGCATCGACCGCTTCACCATGATCCTGACCGGCTGCCGCTCCATCCGCGACGTCATCCTGTTCCCGCTACTGCGGCCGGAAGGCCCCATCGGGCTGGCCTCTCTGCTGCGCGAGCTCGACAAGCTGTGAACTCGCGCTTCGAGCTGTTCATCGCCAGCCGCTATCTGCGGGCCCGCCGCAAGGAGGCGGTGATCTCCGTCATCACCGCCATCTCCGTCGTCGGCGTGGCCGCGGGCGTGATGGCTCTCATTGTCGCCATGGCCGTCAACAACGGCTTCCACAACACCCTCCAGCGCAACCTCCTGGGCGCCATGGCCCACATCAACGTCCTCGAGAAAGAGCCCGGCAACGGCATCGAAGACTGGCACGATCTTGCCGCGCGCCTGCGCAAGCTGCCGCACGTCGTAGCCGTGGCGCCCGCGCTCTACAGCCCCGTTTTTCTCTCCGGCCCGCTGCAATCCAAGGGCGCCGTGCTCAAGGGCATCGACCTGAATGCCGAGCTGGCCATCAGCGACACGCTGCGCCATCTCAAGGCCGGCTCGCTCGACCGCTTGCGCTACCCCGGCGCGTCGCCGCCCGGCATCATCCTCGGCTCGCGCATCGTCGAGGATACCGGCATGGTGCTCGATTCGCGCATCAACGTGGTGAGCCCGCAGGGTGAGCTGACGCCCTTCGGCGTGCGGCCCAACATCCGCCCGTTCCGCGTCGCCGGCACTTTTGAAACCGGGTTCTACGACATCGACGACAATTGGTGTTTCACCTCCATCGAAGCCGCGCAGAAGGCGCTTTCGCTCCAGGACGTCATCAACCAGATCGAGCTCAAGGTGGACGATTTGAACCGCGCCCCGGAAATCGCCCGCGAGGTGGAAAAGGCGGCCGGCCCGCGCTACACCACCACCACCTGGATGGAGCGCAACCGCCAGTTGCTGAACGCGCTGCGCATGGAGCGCGCCGTAACCATCATCACGATCGGGCTGATCGAGCTGGTGGCCGCGCTCAATATCCTGATCGTGCTGGTGATGATGGTGATGGAAAAGTACCGGGATATAGCAATCCTCATGTCCATGGGCGCGCGCCGCCCCCAGATCCGCCGCATCTTCATGCTGCAAGGCCTGCTCATCGGAATCGTCGGCAGCGTCATCGGCCTCGCGGTGGGTTACACGCTCTGCTACTTCGCCGACAAGTACCGCTGGGTCCGGCTGGATGAGACGGTCTACTCGCTGAGCTTCGTCCCCTTCGAGCCGCGCTGGGTGGATGGAGTGTGGGTCGCGGCGGCGGCCATCCTGGTGAGTTTCCTGGCCACCATCTACCCCGCCCGCAATGCCACGCGCATCGTTCCCGCCGAAATCCTGCGGTACGAGTAGCGCCGGCGCGCCGCTCAACCCGTTATCGGAACGCTGCCAGGGCACGCGGAAGGAAGATCACCGCTCCGATGAGTGCTGCCGCTACGGCGGTGACCAGAACGCCGGCCGCGGCGGCATCTTTCACCAGGCGCACTTCACTGCTCCACTGTTGGTCCCGGCTCGGCGCGAGTCTCTCCACGGCACAGTTCAGCAGTTCGGCGGCCATCACTCCCGCGACGGCGAGAATCACAAACAGCCACTCAATCCGCGACAAGCGAAACAGCCATGCCGCCGCCAGCGTCCCCGTGGCCGCGGCGGAGTGGATCGCCATGTTCCGCTCCAGGCCGGCGGCACGGAACCCCGCGAACGCGTCGTGGAAAGCTCTCAACAAACCCGACAGTTCCTCCACCACCACATCCCGCCCCGACCTCTCCCAGCGCGTGGAGAGCGCCACGAAGGACGCAAAGAGAAAGCTCACCAGCACCCACCAGACCACGTCTTCGACGAAGACCACTCCGAATAGCTTGCGGTTCAGAATCCTGTCCTCTCGATAGCTCCAGCAGCCCAACCGGATGGCGACGGGCCAGATCGCACTGCCGTACAGGGAAATGATCGCGGTGGCGAGCAGAATGCCTCTCAAATCTTCCCGCATCGCGCGGGCAAACTCCGCGCGGACCCAGAGCAGCACGATGGGCGGCAGACAGAATAGCAGCGTGTAGCCAAGATAGCTGTAGTGTTCAAACATGCCGCCGCCTCCGAAGCGCCGCCAGGACGACGAGAAACATGAAGGCGGTGCCGAGCAGGTAAAACCCCACGAGCTCCTCCACCGGGAGGCCTGCCACCCACAAGCCCAGTGTGGACGCGGTATCGTATCGCCACACGCCCGTGCGGCACGACAACCAGTCCCAGAGCCATCCAACGGTGAATACGAAAACCAGAAGCCACCGGGCGGTGCGGCGGTACTGCGCGATTTCCCGGCGAAGGCGCCACGCCAGCAGGAGCGTCGGCGCCCCGAAAAAGATCAACAGGAACATGAGATAGGGATACATGAGGATCTCCACGGCCGAATCGACCGGTCAGAGCCGCTATCCCGGCTGGCGAACCGGTGCGAGTTCCGCCGCCTTCAGCATACAACGCGTCCTTGTCATTTAATGGCGGTCCTGTTTTCGATCCTCGTGGCCGCCGCCGCGCTCATTCTCCGATTCCGCAGGAGCCGTCCCGCGTAAGGGGCATTTCAGTGCGACCATAGCTTCAGGAGAGGTGTCATTATGGCTGCCAAGAAACTACTCATGCTGGTCGGCGATTACGTGGAAGACTACGAAGCGATGGTTCCCTTTCAGGCGCTCCTCATGGTCGGGCATGTCGTCCATGCCGTCTGCCCCAACAAGCGGGCTGGCGATTCCGTGCGCACCGCCATCCACGATTTCGAGGGCGACCAGACCTACAGCGAAAAACGGGGCCACAACTTCGCCCTGAATGCGACCTTCGACGAAGTCCGCCCCGAGGATTACGACGCGCTGGTGATTCCCGGCGGGCGCGCGCCGGAGTATATCCGGCTCAACCCCCGTGTTTTGGAGATCGTACGCCATTTCACCGAATCCGATAAACCCATCGCCGCCATCTGTCACGGCGCGCAGGTGCTGGCGGCGGCGGGCGTGCTGGCTGGGAAATCGTGCAGTTGCTACCCCGCGGTAGCGCCGGACGTCGCCGCCGCGGGCGGAACGTACGCCGAGATCGCCATAGACCAGGCGCACACCTGCGGCAAACTCGTCACCGCGCCGGCCTGGCCCGCGCATCCCGCCTGGCTCTCGCAATTCCTGCGGGTTCTGGGCACGCGCATCGAGCCCTGACCGCTTGTTTCGCGGCAATTCCGAGAACGCTGGGGTGACTACGCTCCTGTTGACATTCTACCGGCAAAAAGGTCTCCGGGAAAAGACTGTGCCCACTGTGTACGTGCCGGCGACACAAACGGGCAGCCCTTGGCCGCCGACCATCCGCCGGCAGATTGACGATTCGATTTTCCGGGAACGCATGCTGGCCACGCTGAGCGGATTCTTTGGCGGGCTGGCGTTGTTGCTGGCCGCGGTCGGCCTGTACGGTGTGGTGGCCTATGGAACAGCGCGGCGCGCGGGCGAGATCGGGATTCGCATCGCCCTGGGCGCGGAACGAGGGCAGGTGCTCTGGATGGTGTTGCGCGCCGCGCCGTGGCCATCATCACCATCGGCCTGATCGAGCTGGTGGCCGCGCTCAACATTCTGATCGCAAGTCCCCCATGCTCCCCGGTTCTGGGGTTCCATGGCCGCATGTTAGACTCGAATCAGCCCCCATCTCATGGACTTTCTCAAAGGGTTGAACGCCCAGCAGCGCGAAGCGGTGATGCACACAGAAGGCCCGCTTCTGATTCTGGCTGGCGCGGGCAGTGGTAAGACCCGGGTTATCACCCACCGCGTTGCGTATATCGTCACCAAGCGGCGCGTGCCTCCGTCCGCCGTCCTGGCGGTCACCTTCACCAACAAGGCCGCCAACGAGATGCGGGAACGCGTCTGCGCGCTGCTCGACGATGTGCAGCTCGATTCCCCGCCGAACATCTCCACCTTCCACTCGTTCTGCGTGCGGATGCTGCGGCGCGACGGCGATCCGCTGGTGCGCCTCCGCCGCGGTTTTACACGGCGTTTCAGCATCTACGACGAGGAGGATCAGCTCGGCATCGTCAAGGCCGCCTACCGCGGTCTCGGCCTGGACGAAAAAGATTTCATGCAGTGCCGCGCGGCGCTCTCCAGGATCAGCCACGCCAAGAACCGGAAGGAGACGCCGCAGAACTTCTACCAGCGCGCCACCAACAAAGAGACCGAGACGCTGGCCAAGGTGTTCGAGGAATATGAAAAGGCGCTGCACACGGCCAACGCCCTGGATTTCGACGACCTGCTGCTCGAAGCGGTCCGCCTCCTGAGCCACGACGAGGCCACGCGCGAGGCCTGGAACCGCCGGTTGAGCTACCTCATGATCGACGAGTACCAGGACACCAACCGCCCCCAGTACGAGCTGATGCGCCTGCTTTCCCAGCAACACCGCAACGTCTGCGTGGTGGGGGATGAGGACCAGTCGATCTATAGCTGGCGCGGCGCGGACATCCGCAACATTCTCGATTTCGAGCGCGATTTCCCCAAGGCCCGCACCATCCGGCTGGAGCAGAACTACCGATCGACGAAAACCATCCTGGCGGCGGCCGGCGCCGTGGTCGAGAACAACAAAGCGCGCAAGGGGAAGAAACTCTGGACCGAAGGCGCCGAGGGCGAGCACGTGGGCCTGTATGCCGCCTTCGACGCCGAGAACGAAGCGCTGTTCATCGCCGACACCACCGAGAAACATCTGGCGGCGAATCCCGGCGATCACGTGGCGATCCTCTATCGCACGCATGCCCAGTCGCGGCGGATCGAAGAGGCCCTGCGGCGCTACGGGCGCAAGTACAACATCGTCGGCGGCTTCAGTTTTTACCAGCGCGCGGAAATCAAAGACACGGTGGCGTATTTGAAGCTGGCGGCCTCCAACTCCGATTCGGTGAGCCTGCTGCGCATGGTTAACACGCCGGCGCGCGGCATCGGCCGCACCACCGTCGAGCAGATCGAGCGCTACGGGCGCGAGCACGGACTGAACCTGTGGGACTCCATCGGGTGCGTCATCGACGATGAGCATCTCTCCACGCGGTCGCAGTCCGCTCTGGTAACGTTCCGCAACCTGATTCAGGAACTTTCCCTGGTGGCCAGCTCTTCGCCGCTGCCGGACCTGCTGAAGTTCATCCTCGAGCGCACCGGCTACCGCCACATGCTGCAACAGGAGAAGACCCCGGAATCCGAGTCGCGCCTGGAGAACCTGGAAGAGCTGGTCAACGCGGCGGCGGAGGCGGGCGAGCGCGGCGAAACCATCGCGGATTTCCTGGATCATGCCGCGCTGGTGTCCGAAGCCGACGCCTTCGACGAGGCCTCGCCGGTCAACCTGATGACGCTGCACAACGCCAAGGGGCTCGAGTTTCCCCTGGTCTTCCTGTCCGGCCTGGAGATGGGCCTGTTTCCGCACAGCCGGTCGATGGATTCCGAGGAGATGCTGGAAGAGGAGCGGCGGCTGTGCTACGTCGGAATGACGCGCGCGCGCAAGCGGCTCATCCTCACGTGGGCCCAGTACCGGCGGCGGTTCGGCGCCGGAGAGCAGGAGCGGACTTCGCCCTCCCGGTTCCTGAACGAAGTACCCGCGCACCTGGTCGACGACCTCGGCCCGCGGGACGAGCCCGGCGAGGTGGATCTGCTTACCGAGCGCTTCGACGTGCGGCAATCGGCCCGGCGCAACACGTTCACGGGGAAGACTTACAATTCGCTCGAGAACATCTCGCAGTTTTTCAGCGATCGCGGAATCCCCTCGAAGCCCGGCCAGCCGGCCGCGCCGCAGCGGCCCGACCTCAAGACCCCGCCGGTGCCCCCCCGCCTTGTGGGTATGCCCGCCAAGCCTTTGACGGTGGCCCCTCCGCCCGCCCGCCGCGGAGTGCGGGCCGGCATGACGGTGGAACATCCCAAGTACGGCACCGGAACGGTGGTGCGTCGCGAAGGCGACGGCGAAGATGCTAAGATCACTGTTAACTTCGCTCGTTACGGCCTCAAGAAGCTGGTCGAAAAATACGCAGGACTGAAAAGAAACTGATGAACACGAAGAAAGTCACCGACACGACTGAACGCAAGAAGCTGAAGCGCGTGGCGCGCAAAAAGGCGGCGCCCAAGGCCAAACGCGCGGCCGGCGTGGCCCGCGGCGCATCGAAGAAGAAGATCCGCCACCAGGCGCAGGGCCAGCGCAAACGGTAACAGGCGAGGCGGCGCGCCGTGGGCCTTTTCCGCACGAAAAGCATCGATCGGCTGATCGCCGCCTCCGAAGAGCCGGAGAAGATGCTCCGGCGCACCCTGGGACCGTGGAGCCTGACGGCGTTCGGCATCGGCGCGGTGATCGGCTCGGGGATCTTCATCCTCACCGGCACGGCGGCCGCCGGAGAGACCCTCAGCTACAAATCCATCCTGCACGCCCCCGTCATGGATTTGATCCTCCACGGCTCGCATGCGCTTTCCACCACGGGGCGGCCCGGCGCGGGACCCGGCATTTCGCTCTCCTTCCTGCTGACGGCGTTCGCGTGCAGCTTCGCGGCGCTGTGCTACGCCGAGCTGGCATCCATGATCCCCATTGCCGGCAGCGCCTATACCTATGCTTATGCCACGCTGGGCGAGCTCATCGCCTGGATCATCGGCTGGGACCTGATTCTCGAGTACGCCGTCTCCAACATGGCGGTGGCGGCGGGGTTCTCCGGATATCTGCAAGATGTTCTGGAAAACCTCTTCGGTTGGCACCTGCCGGCCAAGTTCTCCGCGCCGCCCATCGTGGGCGATCACTTTACCGGCGCCTGGTTTAATCTGCCGGCGCTGATCGTCCTGCTGGTGCTCACTTACATTCTGGTGATCGGTGTGCGTGAGAGCGCCGGGACCAACAATGCCATGGTGGCCATCAAGATTGCCGCCATTCTGATCTTCGTGCTGGGCGCGGCCCGGGCTGTGAACACCGCCAACTGGCATCCCTTCCTGCCCAACGGCTTTTCCGGGGTGCTCACCGGCTCGGCCATCGTCTTCTTCACCTACATCGGCTTCGATTCGGTTTCCACGGCGGCCGAGGAGTGCCGGAACCCGCAGCGCGACCTGCCCTTCGGCATCATCATGACGCTGGTGATCTGCGCCGTGCTGTATATCTCCGTGGCCCTGGTGCTGACGGGCATCGCTCCCTGGAAAAGCCTGACCGGCCAGGCGCCCGTGGCCGACGCGCTCAAGGCCCTGGGATACAACGGCATTCGCCGGTGGGTGAGTATCGGCGCCATTCTGGGGATGATTTCCTCGCTGCTGGTATTTCAATACGGGCAGGCGCGCATCTGGTTTGCGATGTCCCGCGACGGTCTCCTGCCGAAAGCATTCTCCAAAGTGCACCCGGTGCATAAGACGCCGCACGTCAGCACCTGGGTGGCCGGGCTGGTGGTGGGGATTCCGGCGGGCATTCTGGACATCGGCACGTTCGCGGACCTGGCCAACATCGGGACGCTGTTCGCGTTCATCCTGGTTTCCGTCGGCGTGATTGTGCTGCGGAGGAAACAGCCGGGCCGCCCGCGCGGCTTCCGGGCCCCCGGCTCGCCCTGGCTGCCGATGATATCGATCGCCTTTTGCCTGGTTTTGATGATGGCGCTTCCACTGGAAACCTGGGTGCGGTTCGTTGTCTGGCTGACGATCGGTTTGGCCATCTACTTCCCGTTCGGACGCAAGCACAGCGCCCTGGCCGGGAAGTAGGGTACCAGACGGTCACTCCTTGCTGCACGTCATCGGCGTATCCCAGCCCTCGGGCAACGAGATGGTCCCGGCCAGCTCTCCGAGGGTCCGGCGTCCGACCTTGCGCCGGTGCCGCACCAGGTCGGCAACAGGCTCGCTCCCCCGCATGATGGTCACCTCTTCACCCTGTTCGACCCGTGCGAGTAGCCGTGACAGGTTCGACTTCGCTTCATGGACATTAAACTCCGGCATGTCTCGATCTTAGTACACGATTTCGCAAATATGGTTGCGTATCCTGTGGCGGGGCAGGCGGCACCGCCTGCCCCACCAAGCCTTCGGAATACGCCACCGTAATTCCGAATCAGGGGGTTAGTACAGCGCCGGCGCTACCGCTCCACGTGTTAACGTGAAATCCAGGAATGAACATTCTCTTCATCGGGGATATCTTTGCTTCTCCCGGGCGCAGGATCGTCGCCGATCATCTTCAGGACATCGTCGAAGCCAACCGCATCGACCTGACCATCGCCAACGCGGAGAATGCCGCTGGGGGATTCGGTCTCACGCCGGCGATCGCGGAGGAATTGTTCGGCCTGGGCCTGGACGTGCTCACGTCCGGCAACCACGTCTGGGACAAGCGCGAGGTGTACGATTACCTGCGGCGCCAGCCGCGGCTGCTGCGTCCCGCCAACTATCCCGAAGCCCCGGGCCAGGGCGTGATCGTCTGGCGCGCGCGCAACGGGGTGGATTGCGCGGTGATCAACCTCCAGGGCCGCACGTACATGGCGTCCACGGATTGCCCGTTCCGCAAAGCCGACCAGGTTCTCGGCGCGCTCGACCCCGCCATCAAAGTAAGGTTCGTGGATTTTCACGCGGAGGCGACCAGCGAAAAGATCGCCCTGGGCTGGTACCTGGACGGCCGCGTCTCAGCCGTCATCGGGACCCACACCCACGTGCCCACCGCGGACACCCGCATTCTTCCGGGAGGCGCCGCGTACCAGACGGATTGCGGCATGACCGGGCCGTACCATTCCGTGATCGGGGTGCAAACCGATATCGTCGTCCAGCGCTTTCTTACGGGCCTGCCGGTGCGCATGGAAGCGGCGCGGCAGAACCCCGAGTTGCACGCCGTGATCGTCGAGGTCGACGAAACCACCGGCAAGGCGCGCGCCATCCGGCGCCATGCCATCGGCGGAGACTGAACGGATGGATGCTTCCAGTCCCATTCCGGATATCACCGCCCTCTACATTCAGGAAATCGGCGCGCTGCTGTTTGGGATGGTGTTTCTGTTCCTGTACCGGCAGTCGCGGGTGATCTATTTCGGGCTGTGGGCCATCGCCTGGGGGTTGCGGCTTCTGGCCGCGTTTTTCGGATACGAGCTGCTGCGCACGGCGCACTCCGGGTGGCTGGCGCCGTATGCCACCTTCGAATTCGCCTTCGCCATCGTGCTGATCGCCGCGGCCCGCGCCGGCTTTGCCTCCGGCATCAAGGACTGGCGCACCGTGCTCCGGCTGATCTCGATCCTGCCGGTTTTCGTGGCGCTGGTGTGGGCCTTCGGCTTGTACTCGCGGATGGAGGCCTATCAGGCCTCGCACGCCCTGGTGCTGAGCTTCGTGTACTTCTATAATTTCTTCACCCTGCGCCGCAACGCCGGGGTGGGCGCGCGCGTCTTCCGTTTCTCGCTGGTGGTGCTGGCCGCGGTGTTTCTCGAACATGCCGTGCTGGTCTGGTATCTGTACGACACCGGCGGCGCGCCGGCGTGGGCCCGTTACCTGCACCATGAGACGTACTACGATTTCGCGCTGCATTGCGTGCTGGTGTTCGCCGCCATGGCGATGTGGAGCGAAAGCCAGATCGACCGCATTGGGGAACTGCGCGCCGAGCTGGACCACCTGCGCCGCGAAGGCGGGCAGGGTCCCGATCTGGACCGGCTGACGGGCCTGTTAAACCAGGCCGCGCTGGCGCGACGCGTCGAGGATCCCTCGAACTTCGAAGGAGTGGTGGCGGTTTGCGACATGGACAACTTCAAGGACGTCAACGACCGCTACGGCCACCTGGCGGGCGACGAGATCCTGCGCAACATCGGCAACCTGCTGCACTCTTCCATCCGCCACGAGGACGAGGCCTTCCGCTGGGGCGGCGACGAATTCGTCATCCTCTTCCACAACCAGCGCGCCGAGGTGGCGCGCACGCGCATGAGCGGCATCGAAGCCCGTCTGCGGGAGTTCCGCGTGCGCGGGTACGGAGCCCTGCCGATTTCGTTCAGTTGGGGAACCGCCGATGCGCGCGGCCGCGCCCTGCGCGACACGCTGGACGAGGCCGACCGCAACATGTACGCGCTGAAGCGCACGCGCGCGAGGGCCCCCGGACCTCCGCGGGAGCCGCCTCCGGAGCAAACCCGGTGACTGACCAATCTGTCCACGCGGCGCAGGGCCCAGAGGGCACCCCGGCGCCTTGGGACAGATTGGTCAGTCACCGGGATTGCCCCTACTGGTTCTTCACCGCAATGGTGGTGATGTAGCCGGTCGCAACACTTTGGCTGTAAACGTTGTTCATGACGATCAGGAGGGGAATCTGCGCTCCCGGCCCCGTATTCTTGGGGATGCGCACGTTGATCTGCCAGACTCCCGGAAATTGCGGCGAGAGTCCGGAGAACGAGACGGTGTCGACGCCGGTTTCATGCGTACAGCTCGAATCGGCCACGTCGCAGGCGTTGATCCAGACGTGGGGCACTACCGAAGTCGTTACCAGCCCTCCTCGCGGAATGTCTCCGTCCGGCGGAGCGCCCTGCACAAAGCCCTGCCCAGTAGCATAGATCGAAATGTAGGAACCAGCCGCCGCCGGGTTGGTGGGACTGTTGACTGTCCCGTCCGCATCGTTGACCACCGCCGCCTGCTTGCACTTCCCGCCGGCCAGCGAGCAGTTGGCCAGCCCTCCAGTGAAGATGGCCGGAGAAACTGTGTTCATGGCCACCAGCCCGTCGGTCAGAATCTGGCCGGTGGATTGCCGCACCACCTGCACATCCGCCGTGCCGCTGGTGGGCGCGCTCATGGGGATCATGAAGTTGATCTGTCCCGGCGAGACCAGGAGCAGCGGCGCCGGCTGGCCATTGAAGAGCACCTGTGTGTCGGCCAGAAGCGTTGGGAAGGGCACCGGGTTGGGCTGTTGGTTGGCGTTGGCCGTATCCGTGCCGAATGTGACGCCTAGCGGGTAGATGGTGGCGAGCGCGCCCGGCGCCAGCGGCTCGGTGATGAAGCTGGCGGCGTTCTGCCAAGCCAGGCCGGGGTAGTAGAATTCCACGCGGTTGGCGGTGTCGGCGACTAAGAGATCGCCGTACTGGTCCTGCGCCAGCGCCAGCGGCGCGCTGTAGTATCCCGGGACGCCGCCGTTGTAAGTGCCGGACACGAAATACTGTTCGAAGCTGGGATACCGCAGGCATCTGCTGTTGCCCGTATCGGCGACCCAAATCTCACCGGTGAGCGGGCTGACGTAGATTCCACGCGGCCCACTAAGGCCGGAGATGATGAGCACCGCATGAGCGCCGGAGTTGGCCGTGTTCACGTCGTGGGGATCTCCGAAGATCATTACGCGGTTGTTGCCCGTGTCCACCACGTACGGGCGGCCGCTGGTGTCCGCCGCTACGTGGCGCGGAGCGGTCATGGAGGTATCGGCGGTCCCTTTCACGATGGTGACGAAATCCGGCTGGCCGAATACCTTGGTGGCGGTCTCCCCCTGGGATGAAGTGAGGTCGCCGCTGGCTATCGGGAAGTAGAGCACGCGATTGAGCTTCGCATCCGAAACCAGCAGCCCGTTGACTCCGGAAAATGCCAGCCCATAGGGCGCGGCCATGGTGCCGGGGCTGGGGTCCGTAATCTTGGAAGTGAAGTTGGCCTGCCCCACCACGCGGTCCGCCGCCGGCAGCCCCTGGTGCGCAAACGGCGTGGGAAACCGCAGCACGCGCCCATTGCCGGAATCCGCCACGTAGAGGTTGCCATTGGAATCCACCAGCAGGCCGATGGGGCCGCAGAGATTGGATTTCGTGGGCTGGTTCGGATCGCCGCTCGGATAGTTGCACAGCGCCGTTTGCATGTCCGGCTGGCCGATGACAATATCCGCTTTGGCGCCCGGCACCAGCTTGCGCGCATCCTTGAAGCCCAGCACACGGTTGTTGCATGGGTCGGCGACGTAGAGGTGCGGCGTGTCGCCGGTGCTATCGATGGCCAGCGCGGCATCCGCGCAACTGCCCTGGGCGTTCTGCGAGACGAACGCAAACTCGCGCCCTTCGATCAGGTTGATCGAGAAGGTGTCGAAACGGTCCTGCCCCAACACCCGATTGGCGGACACATAGGCGCCCGCTTGCTGCGGCATGCCGATCACGCGGTTGTTGCCGGCGTCGGCAATGAGCAGGTCGGTGCCCGCGAGAGCGACGGCCACCGGCACTGCCAGCGTGCTCGCCGAGGGTGACGGGTTCCCGTTGTTGGCGGCGCGGCACGCTGCCGCCGGATTGGCCACGCAACTATTTGCCTGTCCGATGATGGTCTTGGCTTGCGGCGAAAAGGAAGTGTTCGGGTCGGGCCACAGGGGGTAGGGGTCGAAGATCAGAATACGGCTGCTTTGCGTATCGACCACCCCGATGCCCTGGTTGTTGGGGAGCAGGAAAATGCCCTGTGGATTGACCATCACGGTGTGATCGATCTGTGATTGCGTCGGGGCGGTTCCGGTTGCCGATTGCTGCACCACTCCCATGATCCGCGCGGCCGATATGTACGAGCTGGGGAGAAGGGACGACGCCGTGAAAACCAGGACGCGCCCCGGCAAGGCGGTTGACGACGCGCTCAGATCGCTGTCGGACACGTACAGGTTCCCTGCCGCATCGAAGGCAATCCCGTCGGGAACCGCGAACTGGTTGGTCACCAATTGGCTATTGACATTGGTCGGGTCCAGATTCTTCTGCGTGCTAACGAAATCCACCTGGCCGATCTCCATATCGGCCGCAAGCCCGCCCCCTCCTTTGGCGATGGCCGCCGCGGGGAATCGCAGTACGCGCCGGTTGCCGGGGTCGGTCATCCACAAGTTCCCGGCGCTGTCGAAGGCGATGTTGGCCACAAAGGTCTGGTTGTTCCCGGCCGTGAAGATTCCCTGCGCGCTCACCTGCCCATTGGGTTGATCCGGCACGCGGGAACTCAGACTTGGCTGGCCGATGTACAGGTCTGGAAACACCTGGCTGGTCTGGGAGAACGGCTTTGGGTAACGCAGCACCCGGTTGTTGCCGCTGTCCACGACATAAAGATCGCCCTTGTACACCGCTAGGCCGGTGGGGTAGTACAAACCGGTCGAAAAGGTAGTGCCCGGCCCGTACGGGACGGTGCTGAAACGGTCAGGTTGCCCGATCACCAGGTCGGCCGTGGCCCCGTTGCTGAAACTGGCGGCGTTCTTCCAGGCCAGCACGCGGTTGTTGCCGGTGTCGGCAACGTAGACGATGGGCGGCGAGGCGGAGTTGTCCACGGCGATACCCTGTGGCGAGTACAATTCGCGGCCTTCCACCAGGTTGGGGTTGCCGGACTCGGGAATCAGGATGGACTGGCCGATGGCGCGGGCTGGAACGGTGTTCAGAGTGACCTGTGGGAAACCCGCGGTGGCGCCCAATAACGTCAGCAAAAAGACAGAAGTGTGCTTGATTTTCATCGAGTCCTCAAGGGTGGCGCGACACGGAAAGCGCTCTCTCTAAAGGATAGCAAACACGTAAGCGCGATCAAACACGCGCCAGTACTGGCGTCGTACCGTACTCTTCAGTCCCTCTGCTACACTGGGGGTTGATCCCAACCACTCCTGCCAGGCTGCGGGTCTCCGCCGTCGGCTTTCTGAACACAACACCGCTGGTTTGGGGGATGCTGCACGGCCCGCAACAGGGCCTTTTCGACCTGGATTTCCGCGTTCCGTCGGGCTGCGCCGACGACATGGCCGCCGGCGCCGCCGACATCGGCCTCATCCCTTCGTTTGAGCTGACCCGGCAGGACCTCGAGGTCATTCCCGGCGCTGGTATCGCCTGTCGCGGTCCGGTGCGCAGTATTCTGCTGGTATCCTCGCGCCCGGCGCCGGAAATCCGGACTCTGGCAGCCGATTCCAGCTCGCGGACCTCGGTCGAGCTGGTCCGCATCGTCCTGGAACGCCGCTACGGCGCGGCGCCGGTATTGATTTCGCATCCTCCCGATCTGGAAGCCATGTTGCGTATTGCCGATGCAGCGGTCATCATTGGAGACCCCGCCCTGCATATCGATACCGCCCGCCTGCCCTATTACGTTTACGATTTGGGCGGCGAGTGGGTCAAGATGACCGGGCTGCCCATGGTGTTCGCCATATGGGCGGGCCGCAAGGGCGTAGTCACGCCGGAGGTGGCCGAGGCGTTCCGGGAGTCCTGCCGTTACGGCCGCGCGCGCATCCAAGAGATTGTGGCGTCCGAGGCCCCGCGCCGCGGTTTCCCGCCCGCATTTGTCGAAGAATATCTGACCCGGAGAATTGTGAACGAGTTGGGCCCGCGCGAATACCAGGGGATGGACCTGTTTTTGAGCTACGCCAGGCAGTTGCGGCCGCCGGGCAGTACTTCTGGCTTGCGCGCCGCGGCGCCCCGGTTTGACCGGTAGCGCGCCGGTTGCCTATACTGAAAGGACAACGATGTATATTTTGTTCTTGCTGGTTCACGTAGTGGTGTGTATCTTCCTGATTATTGTGGTGTTGCTGCAAAGCGGGAAGGCGGCGGACTTGGCCGGCGCGTTTGGCGGCATGGGGTCGCAGACGACTTTTGGCCCGCGCGGCTCGGCCACGCTGCTCTCGAGGGCGACCACGATCTCGGCGGTACTCTTTATGATTACCTCGCTGTCGCTTTCGATTCTGGCCACGCGGAATGCGGGCTTAGGCACGACGGTCCTGGAAGCCACGCCGGCAGGCAGCGCTCCCGTGAAGGGTGCGCCGGCTCAGGTTCCGGGCCCGCCTATGAACGTGACCCCGTCGGGCGGAAAGACATTGCCGCTTCCTATGCCGGCTCCGACGAATCAGCAGAACGTGCCGGCACCGGCGGCGCCGGCCAAAAAGTAGCATCCCGGAACGCGGAGGTGGCGGAATTGGCAGACGCACTAGCTTGAGGTGCTAGCGGGAGCAATCCCGTGGGGGTTCAAGTCCCCCCCCCCGCACCAGAATTTCTCTTTGGGGGTCATCAGTTTACGGCCCGCATTTTTTCGCGTGAATGGCGTGTGACTGGGTTTGTAATGGCCGCACTCTCAAAGTGCGCGAACATGAGGCGGTCGATGTTCGCCTGACGCCCCTTCGACCACTTCCCGTAGTGCTTCCGAACGACCGCCGGGCTGTTCCCCAAGACGTCGGCCACCTGCTCGAACGTGGCGCCCTGCTCCAGGAGCCGCGTAGCGAGAGTATGGCGATACCTGTGGGCGTGCGCGTTCTTGACGCCGGATTTCTTGAATACCGCCGCGAGCGTCCGCTCCGCGATTCCGACTACGGCCCGCCGGGAGCTGTTGCCGTTCCAAAAAAAGTACGGGCAGTTCAGAACAATGTTGGGCGTTCAGCAGGCGGACTGCCCGGCGAACAGGTTGAGCTGGTACGCCTTCATCAGCTTTAGAAACAATTTGCGAAAAACGTAAAAGCTGGTCCGTATCGGCAATGAAAGGCGCGGCTTCAAAGGCTCCGGGACGTCCACTATGGTGCGGGATTCCACCAAGTGCAGCCCGATATTCCAGCCCTCAATTTCCCTCGGGTCTTCGCAGGCCCATGCGAAACGGGCATCTAGTTTCTGGCGCGCGTGGTCTTTGTTCCCGCCATCTACGGCTTTGCGGCTGACGGTATCGAAGGCGACGTTCACGCACGGAAAGTTCTCCGCGATCTGCGCCAGCGCCGCCTTGACCTCCTGCTCTTTCAGGTAGACGAAGACGGTTTCCGCGACAAAGAAGTAAGGTCCAGGGCTTTGGCGCACGGTGACCATCCAGCCCGTATCGAGAACCGACGCGGCCAGAGTCGTGCGCCGCCCGGTATCCGTGAAGAATTTCCGCCGCAGTTCAACCACCTCCGGGAGATCAAGGTCGAACCAATGGAGGCGGCCGTTGTCAAGCCGGTCAAAGCGTGTGTTGAGTCCGGAGCCGATCTCGACTACGGTGCCTTGCGGATGGCTGCGGAGAAATTTCTTGACCCACTCATCGAACATGGCGCTCCGTGACGTACAGCCAAGGACGCGCCACCATTGGTTGAACCTTTGGAAATCCCAATCGATGGATTCCACCATTCCGAGGGCCCTGGAATCTTCCAGGATCGGGTGCTTTCTGCGGCTCTCGACCGCGCGGCCATAGAGCGGAACCAGTAGGGTCTCCTGCACCGTGCCGAGTCGAACGGATTGTCTCGAGGCCATGTTCACCGCATCGTCAGATCAACTATAGCTCCCATCAATCTTAAATGTAGAGAGCGGAGTGATGCCCAGTTCGCCCGCCGCTGCAATCGGCTGGGCAATGCGGCCTCAGTTGACGTGTCGCCTTGTCGTAGAAGTGCCCTGCGGCAGACAACGCAGAATTGCCCGCGTGCAGTCGCCATGTGCTTACCTGGCTGGCGCCGTGCCCGCCCGGCCAGGCAGATACTACGGCGTCACTCAGAAGGAATCGGCTCGATCGAGGCTTCCTCGATGGCTTCGAGGACCTGCTTGAGGATCTTCGGGTGGAGCGCCGCGCTGCCATGGGAGGGAACCACGTACAGGTTAGCCTGACTTTCGCACTTCGATCAGCTTTTGCGGTTCGGCCGAACTATATTTGGGGGAATTCCGGGTTTGTAGTGGGTCGCTTGGGGCTCCTGGGGCCGGTGCCGAGATGTCAGGAGGCTGAAAAACCATATCTAAGAAAGGAAACCGATGGGAATTCCGGCCGTTGGGAGTGCATCACCGTTCTCGTCGTGGTGTCCGGCGAAGACCCTGAAGTCTGGGACGACAGCTTCGCTGAGCGCCAATTCCTGGACTACCAGGCCAGCATAACTCACAGAAAACAAGGCAATTGAGTGCGGGAGAAGGCACCGAGTGCGGGCGGCTGGCGCGCACGGCCGCGGCTGGCCTCGGAACACTTGGCAGCGAAACGCAGATCCCGCATCAGAATTGAATCAGCGCCCGGAAGGGCCGGGCTGAGAGGTCCCGCCAGGCGCGAATGGGGTTTTGGCCTGCCCTCTCCCCACTAAAAAGCCGGAAGCGCCATATTTGGTTTGCCTGCAACAGCGACACCTCCGAAAAGGCCGAAAACGGCCTGGGTGAAGACCTACCCTTTTTTCTTTCGGCTCGACTTCTGGCATTCTGCTGCTTCCATGTTTCTGCGCAGCACCGAGCGAAAAAAGGATGGCAAGGCTCACCGCTACTTCAGCGTGGTGGAGAATCGCCGGCTGCCTGGTTCCAGGACCGTGCAGCGGACGGTGTTGTACCTGGGCGAGATCAACGACCAGCAGCAGGCTGCATGGCGCAAGACGCTGGACGTGTTCGACGAGGACGGACAAGACTACCGAACCATGAGCCTGTTCCCGGATGACCGGGAAGTGCCAGCCGATGTGCTGGACAGCATCCAAGTGAAACTGAGCGGCCTGGAATTGCGGCGTCCGCGCACCTTTGGCGCTTGCTGGCTGGGGTGCGAGTTGTGGCATCAACTCGGACTGGATGAGTGTTGGCAACAGCGCTTGCCGGAAGGGCGTGAGGCGGTGAGTTGGGCAAAGGTGCTGCAGCTAGAGGTAGTGAATTACCTGCTCGATCCCGGCAGTGATTTTCGCCTGCACCGGCAGTGGTATGTCGATACTGCGATGGACGAGTTGTTGGAAACGGACTTCGCCGTGGCCGCCAAGGACCGGCTGTATCGCTGTCTGGATCGGGTGCTGCCGCACAAACAGGAGTTGTTTGTTTGGTTGAAACAGAAGTGGGCCGACTTGTTCGACTCGGATTTTGAGGTGCTGCTCTACGATCTGACCAGTACGTACTTCGAAGGCGAGATGGAGCAGAACCCGAAAGCCCCGCGCGGTTACAGTCGGGATAAGAGACCGGACTGTCTGCAATTGGTGATCGCCTTGGTGGTGACTACCGATGGGCTGCCATTGGCCTATGAGGTGATGAAGGGCAACACGTCGGATCGCACCACGCTGCCAGGCTTTCTCAAAAAGATTGAGGACACCTACGGCAAAGCGCGGCGCGTATGGGTCATGGATCGCGGCGTTCCCAGCGAAGCCATTTTGAAAGACATGCGTGAGCCGGAACGGCAGACGTTCTATTTGGTAGGCACGCCTAAAAGCAGAATCAACCAGCATGAAAAGAAGTGGCTGGACCTGCCGTGGCAAAAGGTCCGCGACTCGGTGGAGGTGAAGCTGTATGAGCACGAGGGCGAACTCTACGTGCTGGCCAAAAGCGGCGGGCGGCAGGCTAAAGAGAACGCCATGCGGCGCAAGCGACTGGCCCGCTTGCTGCGCAAACTGCGGGCGATGCGCAAGAGCTTGCCGAAGCGCGATCAACTGTTGCTGCGCATCGGCGCCGCCAAGAAAGAAGCCGGCCGGGCTTTCGGGTTCGTGAAGATTCAGATGCCGCCAGCGGGCCAGGCGGTCACTCGCGAGACCTTCTCGTTTCAGGTGGACAAGGCCAAGCTGAAAGCCACCGAACAACGCGATGGCCACTATCTGCTGCGCAGCAACCTCACCGGCGAAGATCCAGCGGTGTTGTGGACGCGCTACGTGCAACTGACCCAGATCGAGAGTGTGTTCCGCTCGTTGAAAAGCGAACTGAGCAAAGACACGCGGTGTTAGTGAGGAATTCGCGTAATGATACACGGTTCTTTTGAGGCCCGCCGCCCCACCTCAGTCCGCGTCCCGAGCCGAATCCTCCGCTGGCTCCGCGTTCCAACCTGCGGTAGCGGCGCGCGGCGTCGGCCCATGCGCCAGTCTTTTTTCCCAGGTCTTTCTCCATATCCTTCTCCGTGTCTTCGCGTCTCCGCGTCGAGCATCGCTTGCCGGTCTGAGGCACGGCCTCGCTAGATGCTGGCTCGGCTCGCCACACCGGCAGCCGCGCAATGTGATGAATCCTGCATGGCCGGAAAGGATAGCTTCCAGCCAGGCTTGAAGGACACCCACAATATGGCCGGGAAACAAGCTCTTTGCGAAGCTGGTTCAGGCGGGGTTTTGGGCCAGGGAAACTGGCTGGATAGAAAGAAACCCGGACATCGTGCCAGCCTCCGTCCCAGCAACTCCGCGAAGAGGTGTGAAGCTCCAATATCGCAGAACCGGCCGAACAGGCGTCGTCGGGGCGGCAGAACTGCTGCCGTTCCGATCGCACAGTCTTGACAGCATTTGGACAGTTGGGCGGTTCCATCATTTGACGGGCTCGAAGGTTACCGCCGCCTTGAGCGAAATGGCGCGAGTTTGCCGACGGGGCGGTCGTTTGATTACTTTCGATGCCGTCACACCCCACTCGGCGCATCGGCATCCTATCGCCTACCTACAACGGCGACTGGACCGCGGGCGCTTTGGTGGCTCTGAAGATCAACCTTTGTCTGGGTCTCTGCCTGGGCTCCGGAACTCGCAGAGATTCACTTATTCGCGAAACGGATTCGAATGCATTGCTGGTTGCATGCAACTCGGCGGGGATAGCGGTTCCTTGTTTTGGTTAAATTGCCTCTCGATTTGAAGGCTCTTACTACATCGTGCTGGTCTGGGCGTGGCACCGGACACCGATAATGCGCTCGCTGCTGGCGGTGTGTCTTTGGTCGGGCGCAGGATTCGGAATCATAACGGTGGCCTTCTGCGGCGTCAACTACCTGCTAGATGGCAGTTTTTGGTTTTTACGTCCCGCTATCGGGATCGCTCGTACTTATGCGGCCGATTGGCGCTGGCCTGCGAGCATATGGGAGAACGGGGGGTTGGGACCATGGTTGTGGTTCGGAGTAGTGGCGGGAATCACGGCTGTTCTTCTCCTTCCATCGCGCGTGAGGAAGAGAGCCATCAGGCACAACGCAGCCGGTTTGCTGTTTTCAGCACAGCTCTTTTCGACGATAGGATTCATGGCCTATTTGCAGTACCGCGGCATCGCGGTGCTTGGTCAGTATTTTTATGCAAGCCATCTGCTTCCTTTTGTGTTTCTCGTGATTGGCACCTCATTCTGGCCCGCCGCCGAAACCATGCCCCCCAGAGCGTTCATTCCGACGTGCTGCGCCACGGCTGTAATTCTTGGAGCGATCTGGCATCAAGCAGACCAATGGCCGCTCCCCGCACCAGAAACGGTCTTGGCGGGCGCCGGCGCTTTAGCCATGGCCCTGATGTTGCGCCGGCGCCAGATGGGGGCGCTGCTGGCTATGGCAGGTTTCGCAATTCTCACGGCGGGGGTCGCCACCGAAGCGGTCCAGTTGCATGGGACGCGCGCGGAATACGAACGCGTCATGCACGCCAGGGAGCGAATTGAAAGCCTTCGGCATGGCGGCGCCGTGTGGTTTTGGTTCAACGAGAGCGATCCCGACAGCTCCGACTACTTTGCGTTGAACGCTACTTATATTGCGCAGTTCAGCCGGCTGGGGACCGCGTTTCCCCAGTATGGGTGCGATATCAGGCTCGAAGCTGGCACCCTGGTGGTGGCCTCCTCCAGCAACGAGCACGCGCCGGAAACGGCAAGCGGCGTTCTTGCGGACTGCTGGCGCCCACAGGCGATAAAGCCCGAAGTAGAGGAGGTCGATCGTTTTCAGCGGGGCGACCGGCCTTACACTGTTGCCATGATCGAGGCCGTAGCCGATTCCTCGCTCCGCCACTCCCTCCTCCCGGTCTTCGATGCGACTGGCAAGGCCTTCCTACAGATAGTGGAGAACTCCACTGTGCCGGTCGCATTTCCGCCGGAACGCTGGATTCATTGGCGGCAGCCGGCTGATAGCGGCACGATGCAGATCACCCCCGCAGGGATTGCGGTGCGCACGCCCCGGCGCCCGTACGGCTGGGCGATCGGCTATCCCCCGCTAGTCGTACCCGTCACCGGCCGCTACCGTTTTGCGCTCCAATACAGCCACAGATCGGGAGCGTTCTGTTTCGCGGCGTGTCGATCCCACGACTCCCCGTATCTTGCCACCGATGTCGCCGGGCACCGCGACGGCAACATCCGGGAATTATGCTTGTGGCTGGATCTAAAGCGCGGTGAGACGGTGTTCCTGGTGGTCGCGAACAACAACAATTTGGGCCCTGGCGCGGCCTCGTTCTTGATAGACGGATCTTCCTCTTGGCTGGGTGCGTTTTTCTCCTGGTATCTTCCTGATTTGAATTCGGTTATCTGACGAACTGCGACTGAATGCGTCTGGCTACAGTTTGCCAGTTGGCAGGCTGACTC
>JBEKSR010000099.1:0-21050 GCA_049516835.1 Bryobacteraceae bacterium
TCTTTCGCCTTGGTCTCCTGGAACAGCAGCAGGCCCAGCAGGTAGACCAGCGCGATATTGACGGCATGCAGCGCGAAATTGACCCAATGATAGCCGGCCGGATGGGGGCCGTTGCCGAAGATCGCGTAGTTCAAGAGATACGAGAACGTGCACAGCGGACGGTAGAGCCCGGTGGTCGTCCGGTTGTACCAATACTCCTCGGTCAGAATGAGGTGGAAATTCTCCGGTGTAGCGGCCCTGATTCGGGAATCTTGCAGAATCGCGGCGGCATTGTCAAACGCAAAGCCGTTCCGGAAAGAATTGGAATAGGCCAGGAGGGCGAACGCCCATAGCGCCAGTATCGGCAGTCCGCGGCGCCGCCAGACTTCGCGGGTAACGAGGGAACTAGGGCTCTCCACCGCGGCTCTTGCTGGCGTGACGCGAGGTCTTTCTTTTTTCATCGGCGATCATGACCATCTTAGAACGATGTTAAATTCAAAACTTAAGTGCGAACCGAACGGCAGCGGACCGCCCCTTCTCGAGCCGCGAGATCCCTGTCCTTCCTGGAGCGCCGCAGCCTGGCGATCTCCCTGACTTTAGTTCTGATCGCATCCATTCGGATCATCGCCACCTACACGGTGTTCAGCCGCACTTCCGACGAGCCCGCCCACATTGCCTGCGGCATGGAGTGGCTGGACAAGGGGGTCTATCGATGGGAGCCGCAGCATCCTCCTCTGGCCCGCGTGGCAGCCGCCCTGGGGCCGTATCTGCTCGGCATTCGCTCCCAGGGCACGGTCAAGAGGAATCTCTTCTCGATGACCTATGAGGGCATCGCCATCCTCGATCGCGACCAACACGATGACCTGACGCTGGCGCTGGCGCGCCTGGGCATTCTGCCGTTCTTCTGGATCGCCTGTCTGGTGGTGTACTGGTGGGGCAAGCGTTATTTCGGCGCGGCCGTGGGAGCAGTGAGCGTGTTCCTGTTCAGCTTTCTGCCGCCGGTGCTGGCGCACGCCGGGCTGGCTACCACCGACATGGCGCTCACGGCCTTCCTGGGGGCCGCGTTTCTCTCCGGGCTGGTGTGGACCGGGCAGCCTACGCCGGCTCACGCCGTATGGTTCGGCGCCTGCACCGGGCTGGCGGTTCTTTCGAAGTTCTCCTGCCTGGTGTTCCTGCCCGCGAGCGTGGCGGCGGCGCTGGCCTGGCATGTGTTTTCCGAACGCCCCAAAATGGCCTGGCTGGCGCGCGCGGTAAAGGAACGCCTGCCGTCGTTTGGACTGGCGGTGCTGGTTGCCTGCCTGCTGATCTGGGCGGGCTACCGGTTTTCGTTCGGCCGTGGCCTGCCCGCGCCGGAACTCTACAGCGGCATCCAAACGGTGATCATGCACAATACCGAGGGGCACCCGGGCTACCTGCTGGGGGAGCGGAGCACAACGGGCTGGTGGTATTTCTTTGAGGTGGCGCTGGCGGTCAAGACGCCGCTGGCGTTCCTGATCCTGCTTGGATTTGGCGTGGCGCTGGCGTTGCGGAGACAGCCACGCTACCGGCGGCCCTGGCTCCCGCTGGCATTTGCCGGCGGCATCCTGCTGGCAGGTGTGTTCAGCCGGATCAATATCGGCCTGCGTCACGTGCTGCCGGTCTATATCGGATTCGCGGTGTTGACGGCCGTGGCGGTGGTCCGGTTGTGGGAACTCGCCGAGACTCGGAAGTGGGTTCGAATCGGCCTGCCGCTGCTGGTGGTCTGGCTGGCCGGTTCGTCTTTGTTGAGCCATCCGGATTACCTGGCGTATTTCAACGAGCTGGGTGGAAGCGAGCCGGAGAAGATCCTGGTGGATTCCGATCTCGACTGGGGCCAGGATTTGAAGCGCCTCGCCAGGCGCTTGCACGAGGCCGGCGCGCGGGAAGTAGCTTTCCTGCCGCTAACCCTTGGCGACATCGAACATGAGATGGGTCTCCCGGCGATCCAGGGAATGGATGTGCAGCGTCCCAGTCCGGGCTGGAACGCGGTGGGAGTAACCTGCTGGAAGGAACTGCGGCTGGGGCTGGGAGACAAGCATCCCGAAGCCGCACTGTGGCCGGACCGGATCGAGCCCACGGAGCGGGTCGGCAAATCCGTGCTGCTGTATTATTTTCCCTAGCAGTCCCGTCATAGTATCAGACGCTCCTCTCCCTCGCGTTGCGTGAGTCGCTCGCGATCGAGGAATTCCAGCAGTGGAATGGCGTACTTCCGCGAAACTCCGGTCCACTCTTTGAACGTACCCACGTTGAACCGCGCCGGTCTGCGGGCCGCCAGCATCCGCCGCAGCTCCTCGATGGCGGAGTGGTGAATTACCAGCTCGTCGTGAATGCGCACCAGGTGCTTCTCGCGCAGCAGAATCTGCAACAGGGAGCGCGCCCGGGCCGGCTCGACGCCCGATTTCGCCAGCACCTGCGCCACCGCAGGCGCCGCCAGGCCCGCCTGTAGGAACGCGCCCTCGATGGCCGCGCGCGCCTGTCGCTCATCCTCGCTGAGCACCAACGTATGGCCCCGCAACCGCACCGTATCGCCCTCGGCCACGATTTCCCGGGCATCCGCGAGCAACGCATCCAGCACGAATTGTGGCGCGCCCGCGGGGCGCAGGTCCGGCCTGGCGATCCCCGGCTGCAACGGATTCTTCCGGTGGAACTCGCGAACCGTCTCGACCATCCGGGCGCGCGCGGCGTGGAACCATGCGCGGTCCACGTACCAGGGTTGGGGCTGCGGAATCGTGATGAGGGGCGCGCGCGCCGCGGCCGCCGCAATTTCAGGTTCCACCAATCCGGTGCGCGCCACCAGATCGGCCATTCCCATGCCGAAGGGAGTCTCCCGCACCAGGAGCGCGATGCGGTCCGCCGCGTCCGCGGATGCCAGAACCTCCAGCCTGGCGGGAGCGGCCTTCCCGGCCGCGCCCACGGCTACATCCAGCACCACGCCGCCGCCGATGGTCGCCACCGGCGAGAACATGCGGATGATGAAGCGGTCTCCCGGCAACAGCAGCGCCGCATCGCGCAACAGCAGCCGCGCATACGCCGCGCCGCCCGGCTGGAGCGGAGCCGCTCCTTCCAGCAGCCGCACCTGGGCTTCGATCTCCGCCGTTCCGGAATGGAAATGCACCGGCGCGCGATGCTTCAGCGGCTTGGCCGTGGGCAGAAGCTGGAGCCGGCAATCCACCTGCTTGACGGCGCGGAACCGCCCCGGTTCGGAGAGCGCATCGCCGCGCGCCAGTTCCGCCGGCTCGATATCCGCCAGGTTCACCGCCGTGCGCTGGCCGGCCACCGCGCGGTCCGCGTTGGCCCCATGCACCTGGACGCCGCGCACGCGCAGCCGCCGTCCCGCGGGGTAGAGCTCGACCTCCTGCTCCTTGGCGACCGATCCCGAGACCAGCGTGCCGGTGGCCACAGTGCCGAAGCCTTTCACCGTAAACACGCGGTCGATGGGCAGGCGGAAATGGCCGGACGCATCTTTCTCCGGCGCTTCGGCGGCCACGCGTGCCAACGCCTGCCGCAGTTCCTTGAGCCCCGCGCCCGTTACCGAGCTGACCGGCACCACGGGCGCGCCTTCCAGGAACGAGCCGGCCACCAGTTCTTCCACCTCGATCCGCACCAGCCCGAGAATCTCGTCATCCACCAAATCGGCCTTGGTGAGCGCAATTACCCCGCGTGGAATCCCGAGCAGCCGGCAGATATCGAAGTGCTCGCGGGTCTGCGGCTTGATGGATTCGTCGGCCGCGATCGCGAACAACACCAGGTCGATTCCGCCCACGCCGGCGAGCATGTTCTTGACGAAGCGCTCGTGTCCCGGCACGTCCACGAAGCCCAGCCGGAGAGTGGGCGTCAGTTCGAGGTGAGCGAAACCCAGGTCGATGGTGATGCCGCGGCGTTTCTCTTCCTGGAGGCGGTCCGCGTCGATGCCGGTCAGCGCCTTGACGAGGGCGGTCTTGCCGTGATCGATGTGGCCAGCGGTGCCGACGATGATGTGCTTCATGACGGTTCGTTTTCATCGTAAACCCAGCAAGCCCTCTGCTCCCTGCAGGTGAGTCCTTTTCGACGCGGAGTCGCGGAGACGCGGGGAAAAACGCAGAGAGGAAAAAGGAAAGAACAAAGTCAAAACCCGAGGGCGCGGAGGGAGCGGAGAATCGTGGAAAACGGAGGGCAGAGGAAAGGGAGCGGGAGGACTGCTACATTTGAGTGGTGCTCGCCCTGCCTCTGCTGGCCCTGGTGGCGGGATCGCTGGTCTATTGCGTCCTCACCATCTTGGCGGCCGTGCGATACCGCGCGGTGCGCCCGCCGGAGCTGCGCGCCGCCGCGCCCATCAGCGTCCTGAAGCCACTGGCGGGCCTGGATGACGGCCTCGAAGCCAACCTCGGCACCTTCTTCGAGCAGAGCTACCCTCGCTTCGAGATCCTCTTCGCCGTGCGCAGCCCCGAAGACCCCGCCATCGCGGTGGTGGAACGTTTGCGCACGCGCTACCCGGGTGTCCCCTCGCGCCTCATCGTCGTCGGCGAGCCGCCCTATCCGAACGCCAAAGTGTACAGTCTCGCCCGCATGCTGGCCGCCGCGGAGCACGACCTGCTGGTGATGGCCGACAGCGACATTCGCGTGACGCCCGATATGCTCTCGACCATCGCCGCCGAATTCCAGGACGAGCGGCTCGGCCTGGCCCCCTGCCCCTACCGCGCGGTTCCCGGCCGCAGCTTCTGGTCCACGCTCGAAGCCATCGGCCTGAACACGGAATTCCTCGGCGCCGTGCTGGTGGCGCGGATGCTCGACGGCATGAAGTTTGCGCTTGGCCCCACCATCGCCGCCCGCCGCCAGACGCTGGAGCGGATCGGCGGCTTCGATGCCGTGAAGGACTACCTGGCGGAAGACTTCGTGATGGGAAAGCTGGCGGCCGAACGCGGCGACGGCGTGATTCTTTCGTCTTATGTAATCGAGCACGCCATCGGCGCGCAGCCGTTCGCGGCCAATATGCGGCATCGCCTGCGATGGAACCGCAGCACGCGCCGTTCGCGCCCATGGGGCTACATCGGCCAGGTGTTTACCAACCCTTTGCCGCCGGCGCTGGTTCTCTGCGCGTTGAAGCCGGAATGGTGGCCGGTGCTGGCCGTGACAGTGTTATTTCGCGCCGCCGCCGGCTGGGCCACCGCCGGGCACGTGTTGCGCGATCCGCTCACGCGCCGCCTCTGGTGGCTGACGCCGCTTCAGGATATAGCGAGCTTCCTGGTGTGGATCGCCGGCTTCTTCGGCAATACCATCGTCTGGCGCGGCCGCAAATACTATCTGCTACCCGATGGACGGTTTGAGCTGGCGCCGTAGCCGTCGTGCCACAATTTCGTTATGAAGACCCTTGCCTGCTTTCTGTGGCTGGCGGCCTCCGCCGCCGCGCAGGACCGCTATCCGGTGGATTGGCAGAAGCTCGAACCCGAGATCCTCGACCACTTCACCACCCTGCTCAAGATCGACACCAGCAACCCGCCCGGCAATGAGACCCAGGCCGCTAAAGCCGTCCAGGCCGTGCTGGAGCGCGAGGGCATCCCGGTGAAGCTGTTCGCCCTGGATCCCGCGCGCGCCAACCTCGTGGCACGTATCCAGGGCAACGGTTCGAAGAAACCGATCCTCCTCATGGGCCACACCGACGTGGTCGGCGTGCAACGCGAGAAATGGACCGTCGACCCCTTCGCCGCCATCCGCAAGAATGGCGTCATCTACGCCCGCGGATCGAGCGACGACAAGTCCCACGTCGTGGCCGGCATGACGATCCTGCTGCTGCTCCACCGCCTGCAGGTGAAACTCGACCGCGACGTCATTTTCCTGGCGGAGGCCGGTGAAGAGGGCACCACCAGTTTCGGTATCGACTTCATGGTGAAGCAGCACTGGCCCGAGATCGAGAGCGAGTACGCCCTGGCCGAAGGCGGCGCCATCGTCGAAGACCACGGCAAGGTACACCACGTGCTCATCAGCGCCACGGAGAAAGCGCCGCGCCGCATCCGCCTGGTGGCGCACGGTCCCGCCGGCCACGGCTCGCGCCCCATCCTGGAGAACGCGGTAGTGCACCTCGCCCAAGCCGTGGCGCGGGCCGGAACCTGGCAGACGCCCATGCGGCTCAACGCCACCACGCGCGCCTACTTCGAGCGTCTGGCCGCGATATCGCCGCCCGCCGAGGCCGCCCGGTACCGCGGGATTCTGGACCCCGCCCGCGCCGCCGAAATCGACCGCTACTTCCGGCGGCACGACCCCGGCGACTATTCCATCCTGCGGACTTCAGTGGTTCCCACCATTCTGAAGGCCGGCTTCCGCAACAACGTAATTCCCTCCGAAGCCGAAGCCAATCTCGACGTGCGCGCGCTGCCCGACGAAGACATGACGAAGTTCCTGGCGGAGCTGCGCCGCGTGATCGACGATCCCGCCGTGGAAGTGATTCCGCCCGCGGGAGAAGAGCGCCCGCTGGCCGCGCCGTCGCGCATCGACACGGAGATGTTCCGCGCGCTGGAAACGGTGGGCCGCCGCATGTTCGACGCGCCCACGCTCCCCGGCATGATGACCGGCGCCACCGACAACGCGCAGCTCCGCGCCACGGGCGTCCAGGCCTACGGCGTGGGCGCGATCGTCACGCCCGAGGAAGGCCCCCTGGGCGGCGCGCACTCCGACGACGAGCACATCTCCGTGCGCTCGCTGATGACGATGATCGAGTACCTGTGGAATACGGTGCTGGAAGTGGCGGCGAACTAGGGCATGTTGGCCGCCGACCGGCACAGCGCGCCGGCGCCCGCGATGCCGGCGTCGGCGCCGTACCTGGCCAGCACCAGCGGAATCTCGCCGGCCCGCTGATTGATGGCCCAGTGCGACAAATCCTTCGAGATAGTTTCGAAAAACGAGCTCATCAGCTCGGCTACCCCGCCGCCCACCACCATGACGTCGGGTTCGAGAAGGTCCACGATGTTGCCGAGCCACACGGCTAGCATGTGAGCCGTCCCGGTAAGAACCTCGATGGCCACGGCATCGCCCTCGCGGAAGGCCTGGCCAACGTGTTCGGCGCGAACCTGCTCCAGGCTTCCGGCCAGTTCCACAATCCTCGACGCGCCGGCGCCGCCCAGCCTGGCCCGCGCCCTCCGGGCGATGTTCGGACCGGAGGCCAGCGCCTCGATGCAACCGCGCTTCCCGCATCCGCACCGGTGTCCGTGAAAGTCGATGGTCATGTGCCCGCCCTCGGCGGCGCTTCCCGTGCGGCCGTGGTAGATCTTCTTGTCGAACACGATGCCCGTGCCGATGCCCGTGCCGAGCGTGGCGTAAAAAACGTTGGTGTACCCAACCCCCGCGCCCCAAAGCGCTTCGGCCAGGCCGGCGGCGTTGGCATCGTTGTCGACGCGCGCGGGAACGCCGAATACCCGCTCCACTTCGGCGGCCAGAGGGTAATTGCGCCAGCAGGGCACGTTGGGCGGATTGAGCACCACCCCGGTCTTGGGGTCGAGCGGGCCGGGCGAGCAGATTCCAATACCCGTCACCGCGCCCCGCGCCTCGGGGAATTCGGAAAAGACCGCATCCACAGCGTCTTTCACCGCCGCGAAACCCGTGGCCGCGTCTCCCGTGGCCACCATCGGCGCGCGCGTCTTATGGGAGATCTCTCCGCTCGAGTCCACCAGCCCAGCGGCCACTTTGGTGCCGCCGATGTCAACGCCAATCGTCATTGCTTCCGGCATGGATCGGTGTCCTTAGGATGTTGCTAACGACAGCACCACAATGGAGAGCACCAGCACCACCAGGCCGCCGGACATCACCCGAAGCGGCTTCTTGCCGCTGCCCTTCCATTCGCCGGTGATCACGCCCAGGACCATGGCCGTGATGACGATCAGCGACATGAACGAGGGCCACGCCACCACCGTGGTCAACATGTTCTTCGACACGCCGTATATCACGGTGCTGCCGAACCAGCATACCGCCATGATGGCGGCCAGGAACCAGTAGCCGCCGGTTCCGCCCAAGCCCAGTCGGTTGCCGGTTCTGTTCTTCGACATCAAGTAAATGCAATAGATGAGATTGGGGATTGCGCCCGCGCACATCAGCGGCAGCCAGGTGGCGTTGTTCTTCCAGGTCTCCGAGGCGCCGGCGGCTTTGGCCACATCCGCCAGGTGGCCGCCATATTGCAGGCCCAATCCGACCAGCGCCGATCCCAAACCGCTGAACGTGCAAAACAGCAGCCCCCTACCTATCGAGGGCTTCCCCGTGGGTCCCTGGCCCAGCGCGGCTTCGCGGGCGCGGCCGGCTTTCGCGCAGATGAGCACGCCGATGATCACCAGCGCCACTCCGCCCATCACCGCGCTACCCTTCGGGGTGAACGCCGCAGCCGTCGTGAAGAGCGGGATGAGCGCGCCCACCGCCGCCGCAATGCCCAGGATCACGGAGAAGGCCACGGCAATTCCGACGGCATCCACCGCCAGGCCGAAGAACACCTGCGAAACTCCCCACCCGGCGCCGCAGCCCGCCGCGATGGCAATCGGTCCCGAGCCCGCATCGGAGTAGACCTGGCCAAGCGACGGCACGGTGAGAAACGCGAGCACGGGGGGGAAGATGCACAGCGCGAAGATGGTCCACGCCAGCCAGGTATTCTCCCACGCCCACTTCCTGGTGAACTTCATGGGCAGGGTGAAACTGCCGTTCATCGCCGCGGCTACAATCAGCAGCAAAATCCCTATCGCGCTCTGGTTCATAAGTTCCGTCCTTTCGCCGTGATTCCTCTGCATCATACCACCGGACCCGAATCTTCGTGTTTGGCGTTTTGGAACGGCTACAATCGAAAGGAAGGAGCTTTCATGTCAACCGCAAAGGAATCCCTGGATCGCCGGGATTTTCTCAAGACCGTAGGCGCAACGAGCCTGACTCTGGGCGCCGCCAATTCCGCGTTCGCCGCCCGCACCGGCACGAAGATGTCCGGGGGCCGGGTGCTGGGCGCCAACGATCGCATCAATGTGGGCGTCATCGGGTACGGCGGCCGCGGAGAATACGTGGCCGCGCAGTTCGCCCGGTATGGCCAGCAGAACAACGCCTGCCAGATTGTCGCCGTTTGCGACGTCTACGAGAAGCGCAAGCGCAAGGGCGCCGGCGTCTACAATGTCAAGGGCTACCTGGACTACCGCGAGTTGCTGGCCCAACCCGATGTGGACGCCGTGATTGTGGCCTCGCCGGACCACTGGCACGCCAAAATGGCGCTCGACGCCATGGACAAGGGCAAAGACGTTTACCTGGAAAAGCCCATGGTCCACACCAACGACGAGGCCCGCCAGTTGGTGGCCACGGTCAAGGAGACCAAGCGCGTTTTGCAGGTGGGCTCGCAAACCACTTCCGCCGACATCTGGTGGAAGGCCAAGAAGGCCATTGCCGACGGCATGATCGGCCAGATGATCATGAGCCAGGGATCGTATCACCGCAACTCCTTCGGAGGCGAGTGGAACGATGGCTGGCCCATCGACAAAAATGCCGGTCCCGAGGGGAAGGACGAGAACTACATCGACTGGAACATGTGGCTGGGCTCGGCGTTCAAGCTGGCGCCCAAGCGGCCCTACGACGCCGACCGGTTTTTCCGCTTCCGGAAGTATTGGGACTACTCCGGCGGCATTGCCACCGACCTCTTCTATCACGTGGTGGCGCCGCTGAACATCTGCTGGGATGAGCCGCAGTTCCCGAGCAAGGTCACGGCCACGGGCGGAATCTACGTCTTCAAGGACGAGCGCGAGGTGCCCGATACCTTCCATCTTCTGGCCGACTACGCCAAGGGCCACTCGCTGGTTCTCAGTTCTTCCATGGCGAACTCGCAGCATATCCCCGGCCTGATCCGGGGACATGCCGGGACCATCATCGTGGTGGATCACGGCCAGTTCGAGGGAATGGTGCCATCCATCACGGTCAAACCGGAGATGAAGAGCAAGTCCGGGTCGAAGGAATTGCAGCCGATTGGCGGCGAGGCATACGCCAGCAAGTTCGGCACCAAGGAAATCCAGATCCCCGTCGACCAGAAAGACCCTATGGTGGCCCACGTCGAGAATTTCTTACAGTGCATGCGCACGCGCGAGAAACCTCACCTCGACGTGGAAACCGGCGCCCGGGCGGTGGTGGTGATCAATCTTGCCGTCCAGTCCTATCGGGAAGGCCGCACGCTCTACTGGGACCAAAAGAAGTGGAAGGCGTCCGACAAGCCGGTTAAGGCGTGACCAAGGGGTGGCGCCGGCCTGTAGCCATCCCCACAATCAAAAGGCTCGTCAGAAGAAATCGTGGGTGGAATCGGGTTCGGGCAGCTTGCCAAGTGAGTGATAGAGGGCGAGTTCGAGGACGCGGTAAGTGGGGAAGCCGTACGATTTTCTCATAGTGACTTTGGCCTTGTTGTTCAAGCCCTCCACGACGCCGCTGGAAAGTAGCTTTTGAGCGCGGAAATAGTTCAGGATGAGTTCGCGATGCTTGCGTAGCGAACGGGCGATCTTCTTCATGGGTTCGATGCGGGATCGCATGGTCTGGCGGCCTTGGAGCCCTTGCGCGGACGTATGGCGATTTCGATGCTCTTGTGATCGGAACTGAAGCCGGCCTTCTGGTAAACGAATCCCGGAAAGCGGTGGCACCGATTTAGAATTGTGATGAGCTGCAGCATGAGGTGGAAGGTGGCGACAGCGAAAACTACCAAAATAACCCGCGCCATCGTGGCGGCTTTGAGTCCCCTGAGCCGGGATCCGATGATGAGTCCCAGGCCGAGGGATTCCCCACTCGTGGATCTTGAAGACGGTTATAATAACAATCAAGGCACTGGCAGTTTTGGAGGCGCTTTGTGGGCTATATCGCACCGCTCATTTTAGGCTGCTGCGCACTGGCGTTGGCGCAAGAATACATGCTACGGGACGATAAACCCGATGCCAAGGTGGCCACTTTCCAGGCTAAAGTCGACCTCGTGCTTGTGCCGGTTGTCGTACGCGACAAGCACCGGCGGCCAATCGGCGATCTCACAAAAGACGATTTCCAGCTTTTTGACAATGGCAAACCGCAGACCATCGCAAGCTTCTCAACCGTTGAGCGCACAAAGGGAACGCGAGAGAACAAGCGGAACACGACGGCAGCGCCAATGGCCGACTCAGAGCAGGCAGGTTCAGATGGTGGGAAGGATAGTCGGGAGCGATATTTCGTCTATTTGTTCGATGACGTCAATATCAGGTTCGCCGACATGGCCAATGTTCGGGCGGCGGCCCTCAGCCATTTTCAGAACAACTTCGCTGCCGGAGATCACGCATCAATCTATAGTATCTCAGGCAAGACTTCGTTGGAGTTCACCACCGATCGGGAGAGGCTTGAAGGTACGGTCTCTAAACTGGGGTGGGGGCAGGTAGCCGACAGCGGAGGAATGCAGTGTCCGGACGTCAGTTATTACATCGCGGACTTAGTAGTGACGAAGGCCGACAGCCAAGTCCTGCCAGGGTTGATCAAGTACACACTAGAATGCTCTCACGTAGTAAATCCGGAACTCGCAAAACAGATCGCCCTGGCGGCTGTAAATCGAGAGCTGATCATCGGCTCTCGGAATACGCAGCTTGCGTTGTCAACACTGAGACGTGCAATCCGGCGCTTGTCAGGAATGCCAGGCCAACGCGTAATCGTGCTGGCGTCGCCGGGCTTTTTTGCGCAAACACCGGAAGCCATCAAAGCCACGGCTGAGGTCCTTGAACTGGCAGCCAAATATGACGTGATCATCAACGGGCTCAGTGTTCGCGGCGTCATTTTGGCGGAAGAGGAGGAGGATGTTACCCGAAAGGTGATCGTCTCTCGCCGAGCCCCGCCCCGCGCATCTTCGCCTGAACAGGGGTGGATCCGATACCGCCGCGAAAGCGCACGTGCAGATGGTGACGTGATGAATGATCTGGCGGAAGGCACAGGCGGCATTTTTGTTCACAACAACAACAATTTACGCACCGGTTTCGAGCAGGTAGCGACAGCCCCGGAATTCTCTTATGTGCTCGGGTTTTCGCCGACCGAGTTGATGGCAGACGGAACCTTTCATTCCTTGAGAGTTCGTCTGCAAAGCGAAAAGGGCGCCAGTGTAGAGGCACGACGCGGGTATTATGCGCTCAAACCAGACCCGGAAAGCAGCCAATCGTCGACGGCAGAACTTGAGGACGCCATTTTTTCCCGGGATGAGAAAAGCGACCTTCCGGTCGTTGTTCAGACCGGGTACTCAAAACCTAAAGTCGCCAACGTAGTGAAGGTTCTGGTAACCGCAAAAATAGACGTGACATCCCTTCCACATAAGGACGTTGGCGGCCGGAGTCTTGATTCCTTTGATGTGGCAACCACCCTTTTCGATCAACAAGGGGGCTATGTGGCGGGAACCGCGGAGACTGTGACTTTCGGCTCCCCTGCCACGGCACCCTCTCGAGAGGATCCGGCGGTCACATTACATTGGGAGTTCCCGGAGATAAAGACCGGGAGCTATATGGTGAGGCTGGTGATCCGTGAACCCGGGAGCAAGGCGATAACGACCATTAATCGGACGCTGATAGTCCGCTGATCCAGCGCCCATCGCGGCGACAATAAGCCGATTCTCGCCGCGGCGAGTTTCGGTTTGCGTTCAACTACGGAGATGTAGACGGGATACGGTGAAGATCCGGCGCTCGTTGCGGCGACGGAGGATCCAATCACCGTCCCTTCGCTGTAAATCGGATCGCTTACAGCGTCCTTTTCTGATCGACACTGGGCCGCGAACCCACAGATTCCCCCGACGAGGCAATCAAAAGGGCCGGCCCGGTTAAATCCGGACGCGGCCCTTGTTAGTTTCCCAGTGCCGGCCAAGAGGCCGGCACTACCCTAGAAGTGGAACCTCAGGGACAGTTGCAGGTTGCGGACGTCGTTGCTCTTTCCCGTGACCTTCAGGAAGGTGGTCAGGTTGCTCGGGTCGGTTCCGACGCCGTTCCAGTTGGGGTGATTGAAAACATCGTAGGCCTCGGCGCGGAACTGGAATCCGAGGGCTTCGCGAATCTTAAAGTCCTTGAACAACCCCATGTTCCAGTTTTCGAAGCCGGGATTGTAGATCATGTCGCGGATGCCGGTCTGGTGATTGAAGGTGCCGGCTGGCGGCGCGCTCCACTTCAGCGTGCAGCCGGCGCCGCCTGCCGGGGGACAGCCGGCCTCGTTGAACGGATAGATCCACCAGTTGGAGTCGCTGTTGCCGCTGTTGTGGGCCATAGTCTTTTGATAGTCGAGGCTGCTGCCGTTATACACCCAGAACTGGCCGATGCTGCCGGTACCCAGGCTGCCATCGAGTCCGACGCCGACGTAGTCGGTGCTGCGGCCGATGTTGGTCGGAGTGCCCGACTGGTACTGGATCAGGGCGCTGACCTGCCAGCCGCCGAGCAGCTTGCCGGTCAGGGTGGCGGTGTTCTTGAAGAACGGCAGTTGGTACAGGACGTTGGCGATGAAGATGTGGCGCGTATCGAACTCCGCCGGCCCCCAAAGGTTGTGGGCATAGTAGGTGTCGGGGATGATATCGCGCTGGTTGGAGCCATCGTCCATGACCTTGCTGTAAGTGTAATTGGCTCCGATCAGCAAACCACCGGTGAAGCGGCGGTTCAAACTGAGCTGCAAGCCGTTGTACTTCGAGCTGGCAACGTTATCGCTCTCGCGGATCGAGTTGTAGCCCTTATACGGGCGCAGGGCGTCAAGGTTCACCCCGGGGTTCGCCGCGACCACGGAAGGCAAGGGCTGGTTGATGTCGGATTCCCGCTGCATGTGCAGGCCGCGGCGCCCGACGTAGCCGACGGTGAGGATAGCATGGATCGGCAACTCCCGCTCGACCGTGAAGTTCCAGTTCCAGGCCTCGGGATTCTTGAAGTCGCGGCTCTGGGTGGTGACGGTCAGCGGGAGAACATTGGCCGAGGTCCCACCCGGAGTGTCCGCGTTGCCGAAGGTGACGTTGGCGGTCGGCTGGAAGGGCGGGTTGCCGCCCATAAAGATGGAGTCGCTGACGCCCAGGCGGGTGAAGAAACGCCCGCCGCCAGCGCGGATTACGGTCTTTTCATTGATCCGGTAGGCGATACCGGCACGCGGCTGCCACTGCCCCCAACGGATGTGGGAGAAATAGTCCGGGTACGCGCCGTTGCGATGCAAGTAGTCGTAGGTCCCGGCCGTGGCCTCCGGAAAACGGCCCTTGCCGGAATCCGGCCAGGCGGAGCCCGGGATCACCATGCCGTTATACCGGTCGCTGCCCGGAGTGAGGATCACGACGCCGGTCTTGGGATCGATCGAGACCGCCTTGCTCGGATCATAGAGCATCGGGTCGAACACGATCATGTTCCCCCACAAAGCGTGGTAAGGAACAATAACGGTATAGCGTATGCCGTAATTGACCGTCAGTTTCGGGCTGACCTTCCACGAATCCTGCGCGTAGGGTTCGTAGGACGCGCCACGGAAGATGGTGTAAGCGCGCTGCCCCAGCTCAGAGTAAGAATCGAACAGACCCATGGCCGTGTTGGCGACGCCGTTGCCGGAAGACGGCGCGCCGGAACGGGTATCGGTGAACGTGAACTGCCCGTTCTGATTGTTGGTGCAGGTGGGGCAGGCGGACACGTTGATTTCGTCGTTGTCGTTTTCGCCCGATTTCTCGAAGTACATGCCCAGCTTGATGGTATGGTTGCCGCGGATCCAGGTGAAGCTGTCGGAGATGGTGTAGATGGGGCCCGTCGAGTGCGATGGGTACGGGCCGCCGTTCAGGCCGGTCAGACCGGTGATGTTGGCGGTGGGGATGCGGGTCGGGATCAGTTTACCGGCGGGGAAGATGTACGGATAGTTGATGCCGACGCTGGTCCGATCCAGGAAGTGCGCCGTGTCGACCGGGATGTACACGTCATCCAGGCTGACGGTGGCAATCAATTCGTTCACCTTACTGGGGCTGACGGTCCAAACCCAGTCGAGAGAATTGGTCTGATTGGGACGATTGAAGTACTTCGGCGTTTCGGTGGGCGTGCCGTCCAGGGGCTGATACTCCCAGAAGGCATAATTCATGCGCCGGAACTGGAGGCGCTGCTTGTCGGTGAGGTTCATGTCGGCGGCGAGCGTGTCCTTGCGCTGATTCTGCGGATGCTTCGCGGTCACGTAAAAGTTGCTGGATCCACCGATGGAGCCGACGGGAACATCCGCTTTGGGATACGCCTTCAGAATGCCGAGGCCATTTGGACTGAGAAGCTGGGTCGGGATCATATCGCCCGGAATCGGCACTTTCGTGTTGGGATCCACGAGCTGCACCACTTTGCCCAGGATGTTCACCGGGGTGTTGGTGAGCAACTCGCTGAAATTCCCGGTGCGCATCAAAGCCGTCGGCACGGTCCAGGCGGCGGAGTCGTAGTACCGGTATCTCACCCACTCCTCACCCCAGTACCAGAAGAACTTGCTCTTGTCCTTGTTGAACTTGTTGGGAATATAGAAAGGCCCGCCGACGTTGTACCCGAACTGGTTGTACTGGAACGGCAGCACGCTGGTGTTGGGCAGCAGGCCGGGAATGTCGGGCGTGTGGTTGCGCGTCCAGGTGTTGGCGTTGAAGATTTTGTTTTTCACGTATTCGTAAGCTGCGCCGTGGAATTGCTGCGTGCCCGCCCGGGTGAGGATGCGGATCTGCGCGCCGGAGGTGCGGCCGTATTCGGCCGCGTAGGCTGCGGTCAGGATCTGCACTTCCTGGGTGGAATCGACGTCGGCCGCGCCCAAGCTGGTGCCGTTGGAGCGCGTGCGGGTGGCCGGAGCGCCGTCGTAGGTGATGAGGTTCTCCGGATTCCGCGAGCCGTTGAAATTCGCCGGGCCCTGGGTGAAATTGAAGGCGAGCCCGGAGCCGTTAGCCGGGCGGGCTCCAGGAGCCAGCGCGGCCAGGTTGACCGGGTTGCGGCCGTTCAGCTCCAGCATGTCGATCTGTTCGCGGGCGACCAGCGCTTCGCGAATGGCCGATTCGGTCTGCAGAGCTTGGGCCGAAGCCGTGACCTCGATGGTTTCCGTGGCGGCGCCGACCGCAAGCGTCACATCGACGCCCAACGCGGCGCTGGGGTCCAACTTGTTATGCGAGGACTCGAACTTCTTGAAGCCGGTCGCCTCGGCGGTTACGGTGTAGTAGCCGGCTGGAATATTGGTGACCGAGTAGACGCCGGTGTCGCTGGTGGTGGTGCGTCGTTCGGTACCCGTGTTATCGTTCTTGACCGTCACCTGCGCCTTGGGGACCACGGCGCCGGACGGGTCTTTAACAAACCCGGAAATTGAGCCTAGGTCCGATTGCGCGAAGGCTAGACCCGTGATGAGCAACAACGTCAGCGCGAGAAACCCCGCGCGGCGAAAACACGCTTCGGTCATTTGTATCTCCTCGTTTCGAATTGAGAACAGAATCTCCGGCATGCACCCCTGGTGCTCCGGAGCTCTGGCGAATGTTGGCGAATGCCGGCGGATACGCCACCCCGTCCCGTGACGGCAGGATGACCCCGTTCCAGCCTACCCACACCAAAACCTGCTACCTCTGACATTTTTACTTACCACCCAAACTGCGAGCCTGGATACGATTTACCACAAATCTAGGGGCAAGTCCAGCGCAGAAGCCAAAACGGGCCTGCGTGGAGGCCCGTCGCCGGGCACGGCCGATGGCGCCGGCTTCCCGGAGCGAGCCCCAGGTCCGCGCGAAAGAACGCCGTCCGGAAATCAAGCACCTACGCGGAAGCGGAAGCACATGTTCTCCCCAAACCATTGGATGTAATTCGTCCCCCAAGCATTGTTGAAAAGGCTGAAATGGAAGCCTTTCGACAGATCCGGTTGCTCCTTTGAGAAATTCAGCGGGGATCTCACGCCTAGCGCAACCAGCGGCGCGTCCAGCGTGTCGATTCTGAGTGCGCCATGGGCGTCGGCATAACGCAGCCCTTCGAGAACTGCATGCATCGCCCGGCTTCCCCCCGCTACCACGTCCAGGGGTGAGATCCGGCTGCCGGACTTGTCCAACGTCCACCCCCGCTGTTCGAGCGCCACGGGCTGGAAACTGAGCCAGAGCGCCTCCGGCATCCGGTTGGCCGGTTTTCCAAACCAAGAGAAGTCAATCTCGACGGTGGGCTCCCCATCGGGCAGGAACAGGACGAGGTACATCGTTCGAGGCCACGCCACTCTTCCCGATTTCTCGGCCGCGGCGTCCCGGACTTCGAGCCGCGCCACGATGCGCTGGCCCTGGGCGTCGCTGCTTCGCCAGCTTTCCGCGAGAGTTGGAACCCAGGTGCGGCTCTGCGCGCCGAAACGCTCGATGTTCGGCTTGCCGAAATCCTTTGGCGCCCAATCGGCGTGGCTTTTCAGATAGGCCTCGAAGAAGCGGTCGTAATCGTCCTTCGACAGCGTCTGGTAGGCGAACAGGGCCAGCGGCTGCTGCGGTGATGCCCAATCGCGGCCCGTTTCTCTGTTGCGTAGCCGGCAGATCGCGCCGGTCCGCGCATCGAGCGCGATGGTGAAATGCCTGGTCTCGACCGGCTCGCCGCCCGCGTACCGTTCCATTCCTTCCGTCGCCGGGACTAGAGGCTCCAGCGCGCGCAGCCGTTCGCCAGCCTCCGCGCGCAGGGGCGCGGGCAACGCGGCGATCGCATCGGAGAGGTGACGCCGCTTTTCAACCCAGCTCGACACCACCACTTTGTACTTGGGTGTGTCGAGCATAGGCTCGAGGTCGCGCGGCGTGTAGTGATCGAAATCGAGCCACGTCTTGGTGTCCGTGCCCCAGGTGTGCTCCACCGCCAGCAGCAGGCTGCGCAAGAGCGTGAGATCGGTGGCGTCACCCTGGCGAAACCTGGCTTGCGCGATCCACTGACGCCGGAGCCGCGCGAGCTCCAGATAGCGGGCCACCTTCAGAGGGTCGCTGGCCACGCCGTAGATCCAGGTGTCCCCGATCTCTTGCGTGACCACCGGCAGCCGGCTGCGGTACGGCTCGACCGCGTTAGCGATGGCGGTCAGGTCGCAAGCGGTGATTTTGGCTTCGGGGAACCGCTGGCGCAGGCCGGAGTAGATGCTCCGGATCTCGTCGAGCGAATGCGGTCCGGCGTTGTCGTTGGCCACTTCAAGATCTACGGCCAAGTCCGTCCCCGGGATCTGGACCACGCCGCCATACTCTTTGTGATGGTACATGACGACCAGCGAACGGCCGTCCGGCTCCTTCCAAACGAAGAGCGGCGGAACGTCCGGCGGGGTGCTGGCGGAATTCACGCCGATATCCAACAGTTTCACGCCTTGTTCGGCCAAGGGACCGATGACGGCTCGGGTATGCCCGGGCACATCGGTCATTTTGGCCCCGGTGGTGGTGTGCTGGAACCGCCGGTCGAGCGATTGCGACAGCCCCACGGCGGCCGCAATCATGGAGCGGTCCATGAGCTCGGTCTGCCAAGTGAACGGCAGAGCATGCCACGCGATATCCCCCGCCGCAATCGCCTGCTCCATGCGTTTCCGCTCCGGGCCGGCGGCCTGCTCGAGGTACTCATAGAGGAGCCAGGAACCGGTGGTCCAAACGTAACGGTCCGCTCCCGATCGCCGCAGCACGGCTGCCATCTGAATCGCCCGTGGAAAGTACTCCTCGAAGTATTTGCGGATGACGTTAGCTTCCGTGTCGACAAAGCCCACGTCCAGATGGCACTTGAAGGCCACCAGGACGCGCCGGACCTGGGGCTCGGGGGCGGGCGATGCGGCAACCCGGAGGGCCATGGCCCCAGGAGTGAGCGTCCCGAAGGCGCCGGCGGCAATCAAGTCCCCGACAAACGTACGTCGTTTCATCGCGCGGTCCCCTGTTGGTTGCGTCCTGGCCTATTCTGCGCGGCAAGTGACTGAAAACAAAGTTAAATTTACTGTTAACCACGGCGATCGTCCAGTTGGCCAGCAGGAGTCGGTAGCATTGGCCTGCAACCGTTGCCAAGATGTTTGGAACGCGAAGGATGCGGGGCGGTGCCGAACTACGCGGCGTTTGCGGCAGGGAGAGATTTACAGTAAAATAGATCGACTTCGTGAGATGGTGCTCCGCATGCCAGAGGCTATGATCCCGGCGGATGTTTTGACCGGTGCCGAGAAGCGGGAGTTGGCGCTGCGTGTCGTGAAGAGCCAGGTATTCGCCGGTTCGCACGCACTCCGCGCTTTTCTGCTCTATGTCGTGGAGCAAGCGGTTTCCGGAACGCCGGAAAACATCAAAGAGCAGCGTATCGGGTCCGAGGCCCTGGGCCGCAGGCCGGATTACGATCCCTTGGTGGACAATATCGTCCGCGTCCAGGCTCACGAACTGCGCCACAGACTGGAAAAGTACTTCAGCACCGAAGGGGCTGGCGAACCGGTCGTCGTTTCGATCCCAAAAGGCAGTTATGTGCCGGAGTTTAAGGTCCGCATGCCTTCAGCCGCGGCCGGCCAGCAGGGGACCAGCTCCCGGCAAAAAGCTCCGCTTTCGGCTTGGGGACCGTGGGTTGTGGCCGGAGCCTTGGCGCTCGCGCTGGCGGTGGTGATCGCCAGGGGCCGCGGCCCTTCTACACCGCTCGCGCAACCCCAGCCGGCCGCCATACGCGATTTCTGGGGACCGTTCTTCCGAAAATCGGGCCAGGAACTGCTGGTGGTCACGGCAGATTCCAGTTTCGCGCTTTGGCAGGATGTCACCGGGCGAGACCTGAACTTGGCCGACTATCTCAATCGAAGATACCTTCAGATGGACCCGGCGGATCCGAAACTGCGCGAAATCGCGGCCCGCCGCTACACGAGCCCCGCGGACCTGAACCTGGCGTTGCGCTTCATGGAGATTAGCAGAGGCTTTGGAGGCCGGCTCAACCTTCAGTACGCCCGGAATATCAGCATACGCGACCTGCGCGAGACCAATGCCATCCTCATTGGCAGCCGCCGCTCGAACCCATGGGTCGAGTTGTTTGAGGGCCGCATGAACTTCGTCCTCACGCGCGACCCGCAGTCGGGAGCCCCGGTATTCCAGAACAAGTCGCCGCAAGCCGGTGAGCCCGCCACCTTCGGCATGCCCAGCATGTTCGATGTCGAGGTGAGCGAACAACGGCAGGTAGACGCCTACGCGCTGGTGGCCATGGTGCCGAATCCCTCCGAGTCGGGGTCCGTGGTGATCGTCGAGGGCTTGACCATGGAAGGCACCGAAGCCGCCGGAGAGACCGTGGCGAATCCCCAGTGGCTGGGCGCGCTGCTGAGCCACATCGGGCACAAAACCGGCAGCCCGGTGCAGCCATTCGAAGCTCTCCTCAAGCTGACCTCCGTTCCCGGGGGTTACGTCAATTCCAGGGTGATCGCCTTCCGCAATTCACGGAAGTAGCCTGTCCCATCTCTGAACAGTTCGTCCCATCCCCGGACACGGCGCCGTGGCGCCGGGCCCAGAGGGCACCCCCTTGCCATCGGCGCTTTTTGGTGTTTCCAGCGGCACATCACGTGCTCAGATTTTTTCCACACGGAGGTGTCCATGCCCAAGAAAGAACGCGTGCGCGAACCTCTCTCTGCTCTGCCCACGCCTGAATACCTCATCCAGCGGACGGAAGCCGGGTGGAAATTGGCAGCGCTCGAATGGGAGCGCAATGCCAAGGCCGAAGGCGCCGCGCCGCCAACCTATGTCGAGGAGATCCCCTACGGCCTCCAGGTGTCCGATGACTGCGCGGGGCTGGTCGAGAGCCCGTCCGAGAGTCAGGCGATCATTCTCGCCCTGGACATGATCGTCGAGGACCACCGGCTCTCGCGGGTAGCCGATGAGCTGAACCAGCGCGGATACCTTACCCGCGACAAGAAACCGTGGACCCCCAGTGCTCTCTTCAAGCTGCTGCCGCGGATGATCGAGGTCGGCCCGCGCGTCTTTGCCAGTGAAGAGTGGATGACCCGCCGCCAGCGCCTCCCCAAGGTAGTGTGAAGCTGGCCTGCGCCTGGCTTGTGCCGGACCGGGTTGAAGCAAGCTAGTCAAGGGCTTTGCCCTTGGTATCCCTGGCAGGTGCTCGGGAGGCGTTCATCGCATAAACTTCCAGGTAGTGAGCTTGGAGGACAGCGATGAACGCCTTTTACCAACACCACCA
>JBEKSR010000100.1:0-20933 GCA_049516835.1 Bryobacteraceae bacterium
ACGGCTGACCACGCATGACTCGGGGCCAAGACGGCTCGCTACGCCTTTCTTGTACGGCTCTCTCATCCGCTACTCAATGCCGGTTTATCCCGGCGCTCCAAGCTAAAGCATGCCCCACCTGGAATGGCCTATGATGGGCAGTTGGCAGTGAATCACCATGACTGATCTGAAGTTGCAGATAATCCCTCTGGGTGGATGCGGCGAGTTTGGCATGAACATGACCGCCATCCGCTACGCCGATGACATCATCGTCATCGATTCCGGAATGATGTTCCCCGAGGCCGAGTTGCTGGGTGTCGACCTGGTTATGCCCGACCTGAGTTTTCTCAAGGAGAACCAGCAGTTTGTCCGCGCCCTCATCCTCACCCACGGCCACGAGGACCACATCGGCGCCGTCCCGTATTTCCTTTCCGAAATCTCAGTCCCCGTCTACGGCACTGATTTCACCCTGGCCCTGGTCGATCGCCGCCTGGAAGAGTACGACCTCGATGAGGAGCCCCGCTTCATCCACATCAAGCCCAAAGAGATCCTCGACATCGGCCCGTTCAAGATCGAGTTCATCCGCGTGACGCACTCCATCGTGAGCGCCGTGGCCCTGGCCATTACCACGCCTCTCGGAGTGGTCATTCACACGGGCGATTTCAAGGTGGACCCCACTCCCACCGATAACGAGCTGTTCGATCTCCACACCCTCGCCGACTACGGCAAGCGCGGTGTGCTCCTGCTGCTCTCGGATTCCACCAACGCCGACCGCCCCGGCTACACCGAGAGTGAGCGCGCCGTCCGCCCGCGCATGGAAGAGATCTTCAACCGCGCCGAGCGCCGGGTGGTGGTCTCCTGCTTCAGCTCCTCCATCCACCGCATCCAACTGGTGCTCGACCTGGCGCAGGAATTCAGCCGCCGCGTGGCGGTCATCGGTAGAAGCATGGTGACGGTGACCGAGATCGCCCACTCGCTGGGCCTGCTGGATATTCCCGACGGCATCCTGCTGCGCCCCCAAGATGCCATGGACCTGCCGCCCGACAAAGTGGCCATCCTCATCTCCGGCACCCAGGGCGAACCCATGTCGGCGCTGGCGCGCGTGGCCGTCGATAACCATAAGCACGTCTCGGTGGAACAGGGCGACACCGTGGTGCTCAGCGCCCGCATCATCCCCGGCAACGAAAAAGCCATCTTCCGCATGATCGACCACATGGCGCGCCGCGGCGCCGACGTCCTGTACGGCAGCATGAACCCGCCGCTGCACGTGTCCGGCCATGCCAGCGTGGAAGAGCAGAAGCTGGTCCTGAACCTGGTGCGCCCGCGCTACTTCATGCCCATCCACGGCGAGTTTCGCCAGCTTACCAAGCACGCGCGTCTGGCCGAGCACCTGCGCTTCGCCGGTCTCGAGGAAACTTTCATCATGGAATCGGGCGACGTTCTGGAAATCGATCACCACGGCGCGCGCAAAGGCAACCGTGTCCCCGTGGGCCGTGTTTGCATCGATTCCGGCTCGGTGGACGACGTGGTGCAGGAGGTGGTCATTCGCGACCGCCGCCACCTTTCCGAAGATGGCATCGTGCTGCCCATCATCGCCATCAACCGCCAGACCGGCCGCATGGAAAACGCGCCGGAGATCGTCAGCCGCGGCTTCGCCCTGGCCGGTGACGGCTCGGAGTTCATGGAGAACGCGCGTCAGATCGTGACGAAGACGCTGGAAGGCTCCAACCGCGAAGAGAAGACCGATTGGGGCGTCATGAAGGAGAAGATCCGCGCCGACCTGAAGCGCTACATCGTGAAGGAAACGTCGCGCCGCCCGCTGATCATGCCGGTGATTCTGGAAGTATAAAACCCGGAGACAGACGGAACGTTTTCCGGTTTCTCGCGCCAAAAACCGGAAAACGTTCCGTCTGTCCCCGGGTTTCGGCGCTGTCAGAAGTTGAGCCGCAGCGAAAGCTGGAACTGGCGGTTCGTGCCCAGGCCGATCTGGTTCGACACGGTCGAGGTGGCGGCGCCGAAGTTGCCGCCGGCGGATGCCGCCGTGTACGCCTGGCCGGACTGCAACTGGTTGGTTCCCGTCCCGTTGGCGTCCGCCAGCCGGACTATGCCGCCGCCCGGAGCCTGGAAATTGGCCCGGTTGAGGATGTTGTAGACCTCGGCCCGGAACTCCATGTTGGTCTTCTCGTGGAGGGGGAACCTCTTGTCGAGCGTGAGATCCAGTTGCCGGGTGGCAGGTCCGGACAAGGCATCGCGGCCCAGGTTGCCGAACGTGCCCGGCTGCGGCGTGGCGAAGGCGGCGGGATTGATCCACTGGGTCTCGCTGCTGTGCAGATACGGGTCCACACCCAGCACTAAGTCGGGCCGCCGGATGTTCCGGCTGTTGCCGCCGCCGGGAACGTTGATGACGGGGACGGTGACCGGCTGGCCGCCCACCAGCACGGGGTTATCGGTGATCGTGCCATTCAGGCTGTTTCGGTACACCATGTCCGGCCTGGTGATCAGCACTTCGATGGGAAGGCCCGTGCGGGCGTTGACGATCCCGCCCACCTGCCAGCCGCCCAACAACCCCTTCGCCAGAGGGTTGGCGCTCGAACCGTACTTCCGGGCCGTCCCAAACGGAACTTCGTAAAGCGCGCTCATGTTGAAACTCTGCCGAACGTCGAAGGTGTTGTTGCCGTAGTCGGCCGCGAAACTGTAGTTATTGGCGGCGGTGCGCGCCTCGTTCGACCCGTCGGTGTTGCCGATGGAGTGCGACCAGACATACTGCGCGCCCAGCGTAAGACCTTGTGAAAAGCGCCGGTTGAGGCTGGACTGCAAGGCGTTGTAATGGTCGTTGCCGCCGCTGGTCTTCATGTCGACTTCGGCGAACTGGTTACCGAATTCGCGAACCGCCGTGGCAACGCCGGTGGTTTGATTCATGGTCGCGCCGATGATCTTGTTGGTGATGCCGCGCAGGAACAGGTTGCGCCCCTGGCTGCCCACGTACGCCAACGTCAGCACGGTATTCGACGGAAGCTGTTGCTCGATGGAGGCGGTGTACTGCAGCACTTTCTCCGGAATCGTATAGCCCGGCGCGTAGGCGCGCGGCTGGAACTGGAGGTTCGGATCGTGGATGTCGTAAGTGCCGATGACCGTCTGCGCGCTGAGCGGATAGGCCAGCAGCGAGCCGTTGCTGATGGTGCGGTTGACGCGGTCGTTTATGGCGGGCTGGATTTGGTCCTCGGTTTGGCCGGGACCGTAGTAGTAGCCGGCCCCGATGCGGAACACCGTCTTATTGGAAAGTTTCTCCGGTGCCCAGCTAAACGCCAGGCGCGGCCCAAGATTGAACGGCGACATGCGGTACCAGTCGCCCGTATAATTGGGCGTCAGCGTGCCGGTGACCATGTTGAACACGATGTCTTTGTTGTTGGCCTCGTGCAAGGGGCTGTAGTACTCGTATCGCAGGCCGTAAGTCATGGTGAAGTTCGGCCGGATCTTCCATTCGTCCTGGGCGTAGCCGATGTAGTAAACCTGGCGCAGATCCGTCACGCCCGACTTCCCCGTGAACGGGCTGAGGGCCGTGGTATCGCCGTTGAAGGAAACGGACGAAGGGATGTCCGCCAGGAAGTTCTGGATGTTGGAGAACGCATACGTCGTGCCGCCCAGATACGACGTGTATATCCTGACGGGACGAATCTCGACGCCGAACTTCATGGTGTGGGCGCCGCGAATCACGTTCAGGCTGTCGATGAACGAAAGCGAATAGTTGGTGTAGGGCGCGCCGCGTCCGTTCAGAGCGCTCGACAGGCGCAACTGGCCGGTGGGCGAGGCGATTCCCGCGGAACCGGCCTGGCCCGCAATGCCCGCCAGCGCCACGCTGCCTGTCAGGTTGATGGTCACTCCGGTCAGGTCGATGCCCGGCACCTGCGGGGCAGTGGCATTCACGCGGGTCTTGGCGCCGTTGAACCCGCACTTGGTCTCGTTGACGGCCGAAGGCGAGAGGAGCTGGCTGAGGCTGGCCACCAGGTTCTGCGGAACCGCGGTCTGGGTGTAGTAACTGCCGGTGGAGTTCTGCGTGACCAGCGCTTCGCCCTGGTCGCGAAAGTAGCGCGTGTAAAACCTGTACTTCTCGCTGAAGATGTAGTCGAACCGCACGCTGCCCGAGTTCTCGTTCACCCAACCCGGCCCTTGCACGCTGGCCACGTCGAACAGCGGGTTGGCGGAGGCGAACTGCCCGACGGGGAACGCCGCGCGCAGCGGCAGAATGGCCGGAACAGCCTCGGACCAGGCCAGAGCGCTGGGCGTGGTCTCGACAATCGGAACCGACGTGCGCTGCCGCAGGCCTTCGTAGCCGGCGAAGAAGAAAGCCTTGTTCTTGACAATGGGGCCGCCCACCGATCCGCCGAACTGGTTCAATTTCAGGATGGAGGGGTCCGCGCCGTCGAAGAAATTCCGGGCATCCAGCGCGTTGTTGCGGAGGTATTCGAACAGGCTGCCGTGCAGCACGTTGGAGCCGCTCTTGGTGACCACGTTGATCTGGCCGCCCGACCCCGTGCCGAATTCCGGAGGGTAGCTGTTGGATTCCACGCGAAATTCCTGCACGTTCTCCAGGCTGGCCTGCAAGCGGAACAGGCCGGTGACTTCGCCGTTGAAATTGCCGGGGCTGGTATCGATGATGGACGAGCCTTCGATCCCATCGAACCGAATCTCGTTTTGTTCGTTCGACCGGCCGCTGAACCGGATGTCGTCAAACGTGCCGGAGCCGTAGTTCACGGCGCCCGGCGTCATCAGGTACAACTGGGAAACCTGGCGGCCATTGATGGGTAGAGCCGCCACTTCGCGCGAGCTGACGTTCACGCCGACACTGGCCGAGCTGACGTCCACCACGGCCATCTCACCGCCGGATACGACCACTTCGGTGTTGACCGTAGATGGCTGGAGCGTCACATTGAGCGTCCGCTCCTGGCCCACTTGCAGATGGATGCCCCTGAATTCCGCCGGCGCCATGCCGCGGGCTTCCACCGTAAGGGTGTACTGAGCCGGAGGAAGTTGTGTGGCGGAGTACGAACCCCGCTCGTTGGCCACAACCTTGCGGCTCTGGCCGGTACTCTGGTTTTTCACCGTGACAGTGGCCCCGGGGATTACCGCGCCGGAAGTGTCGGTGATGACGCCGACAATGCGGGCCACGTCACTCTGACCATGGGCCATGGGGATCATCATGGCCCCTAGAAGCGTAAAACGCAGGATTCTGGTTGTCATTCCGCTTCAAGTTAACGGACGGACGTTACGGAGGTGTGAACTTTTGGTGAAAAATCGGATGAGGGACACCGACTGAAGAATTGCCTACGTAGCCGCCATTACCCGCCGCGGCTCGAAGGTGTACCCGAACCCCCGCACCGAGTGGATCAGGATCGGACTGGCGGGGTCCTGTTCCACCTTTTGCCGCAGGCGCAGAACGTACACGTCCACGGCGCGGTCGGTGATGGCGCGGTCCTGGCCCCACACGGCGTTCAGCAACTGCTCGCGGCTGAAGACCATTCCCGGACGGCTCATGAGAAACTCCAGGAGCCGGAATTCCGTGGCGGTGAGAGAGAGCGGCGCGCCGTTCAATCGAACCTGCCGGCTGGAGGGGTCGAGTTCCAGCCCGCCGGCTTCCAGTACCCGCGCGGGCGTGCCCTGGCCCCAGGGAGCAACTCGGAGTTGCAGCTTGATGCGCGCCACCAGCTCGCGCACGAAGAACGGCTTCACCACGTAGTCGTTCGCCCCGAGTTCCAGACCGACGATGCGGTCCGTCTCGGATGCGCGCGCGGTCAGGAAGATGATGGGAGTCGAGGCCAGGTCCGGATCCTTGCGGATACCCTTGCAGATGTCCAGCCCATCGGAGTCCGGCAGCATGATATCCAGCAGGATCAGGTCTGGCCGCACTTGCCGGCACAGTTCCAGCGCCCCTTTTCCGGTTTGCAGACCGGTCAAGGAAAAACCTTCCTTCTCGAGGTTGTATTTCAAGAGCGCGAAGAGGTCGGTGTCGTCTTCGATCAACAGAATTTTCTTCGTGGGCAAGCTAAAGCATGCCCCACCAGGTGTTACGGAATGGTTAAGACGTAGTGAATTCGGGGTTAAGTTCTTCCGTCCCAGCCGCCGCTTCATCCGCCGGGAGCGTGAACAGGAACGTGGAACCCTGGCCGACAGCGCTTTCCACGCGCGTGGTTCCGTTGAGCGTTGCCACCAGGTGCTTGACGATCGAAAGGCCCAGACCCGTGCCGCCCAGCTCGCGCGAACGGGCCTTATCCACGCGGTAGAAGCGCTCGAACAGGCGCGGCAGATCTTCGGCGGGAATCCCGATCCCGGTATCGCGGACGTATACCTCTATGAATCGGCCGGCCGGGCGAGCCCCCACCGCGATCCGGCCGCCGGAGGGCGTGTACTTGATGGCGTTGTCCAGCAGGTTGCTGAGAATCTGCGACACCGCTTCGCGGTCGCACCACGCGGTGGCGTCTTCGGGCGCGCGTTCCTCGTCCAGCCGGATGTCGTTCTTCTCGGCGATGGGGCGGACCAGCTCGATGGCGTCCCTCAGCAGGCCGTTCACCAGGTGGCTTTCGAACTCGAATCTCTGGTGCTTCTGTTCGATGCGCGAAAGCGTCAGCAGGTCTTCGGTAAGGCGCGCCAGGCGCTCGGCGTTGTGACGGATGATCCCCAGAAACCGCATGTTGTGGCCGGCATCGTTCAACGCGCCGTCCATGAGAGTTTCGGTGTATCCCTGGATGGAGGCCAGCGGCGTGCGCAGCTCGTGAGACACGTTGATCACGAAGTCTTTGCGCATGCGCTCCACCTTTTCCAGCTCGGTGTGCTCGCGCTCGAGCTGCGCCACGGTCTGCTGAAGGTGTTCGGCGGTGTCGTTCAAGGTTTGGGCGAGCTGTCCGAATTCGCTCGAACCGGTGTGCGCCAGCCGCGCGCGGAAATTGCCCCGCGCCAGCTCGCCGGCGTGCGCCATGATGGCGCCCAGCCGGCGCGAAATCAGCCGCGCCAGCACCGCCGCAATGGCAATCGCCGGAAGAAACGCCAGCGCCGTGCTGGCCAGGATCTTTCCGCGAATCCGGTTGACCTGCCGGTTGATTTCCGACAGCGGCACGGCAATGCGGATCGCGCCGCCCAGCGGCCCGGCCGGCACCGCCACGTACAGAAAGGACACGCCGATAGTGGCGCTGTGACGGATGCTCGAACCCGCTTCGCCCCGGAACGCCTGCATCAGCTCGGGGCGCGTCCGGTGGTTTTCCATCTCCGCGGCGTTGGCTTCCGAGTCCGCCAGCACCTTGCCGTCCGCCCGCACCACCGTAATGCGGCCCCCGGCCGCCCGCGCCATGGCCCGCGCGTACTCCTCATCCAGCCGGCCCGCATCGGGCAGGGAGAGCGCCAGCATCCGCCCCTTGTCCGCCAGTTGTTGCGTGAGGTTCTGGATGTAGGTGTCCTGGGCCACCTGCGTGGCGAAGTAATCCACTGTTACCAGCGCCAGTAGAAGCAGGCAGAAGACGCCCACGATCAACTTGAGAAAAATCTTGCCGGTCAAGCGGATTCCTCGAAGCGGTAGCCGAAACCGCGAACCGTGGTGAGGTAACGCGGGTTGTCCGGCTGCTCTTCAATCTGTTCGCGCAACCGGCGCACGTGAACGTCCACCGTCCGCGGAGTGACATAGCGCTGCTCGCCCCATACCGCTTCCAGAAGCTGGCTGCGGCTGTAGGCGCGGCCCCGGTGCATGAGGAAGAACTCCAGCAGGTTAAACTCGGTCGAGGTGAGGGAAAGCTCCCGCTCCCCGAGAAACACGCGGCGCGCCGTCCGGTCCAGCCGGAGCGGGCCGATTTCCACCGCCCCGGGCTCGGCATCCATCTCTTCCCGCCGCAGATGCGCCTTCACGCGCGCAATCAGCTCGCGCGGGCTGAAGGGCTTGGTCATGTAATCGTCGCCGCCGATCTCCAGACCCAGCACGCGGTCCACTTCGTCCGACCGCGCTGTGAGGAATAGCACGGGCGTCCGCGCCAGCACCGGCGACTGGCGTATCTGGCGGCACAGCTCGAAGCCGTCCACTTCCGGCAGCATCACGTCCAGCAGAATCAGGTCCGGCTTGGAGTGTTCCAAAGCCTTCAAAGTCCCCTTGGCGCCACCTAAAACCTGCGCTTCGTAGCCGTGGCGGCTGAGATTATAGTCGATGAGCGCGGCCAGTTCGGCCTCGTCTTCCACTATGGCGATTCGCTTCGGCATGCGTTGTTTTGTGGGTTGCAGTACTGGTACGGTGTGTTCTACGGTACGTCCTATTGTAGCTAAAAACCTCGAAAAACCCGGGGACAGACGGAACGTTTTCCGGTTTTTTTCTACGCCCCCATGGTTGCGTGCAGCACACAGAATGACGCGTACGCAATGATCGCCGACGCCGGAATCGTCAGCACCCACGCCCCCACGATGTTCCGCGCGATGCCCCACCGCACCGCCTTCATGCGCTGAATGCTGCCCACCCCGGCGATGGCGCCGGCAATCGCGTGGGTGGTGGAAACCGGCAGCCCCAGGTGCGTGGCCAACAGCACCGCCGCGGCCGCGCCCGTCTCCGCGCAGAACCCGCTGCGGGGCTTGAGCCGCGTCAGCCTTCCTCCCACCGTGTGCACGATGCGCCATCCGCCGCTCAGCGTGCCCAGCGCGATGGCCGTGTAGGCCGCCAGCAGCACCCAGGCCGGGATCTCTCTCACCTGCACATAATGCGACGTGATCAGCACCCCCGTGATCAGCCCGGCGGTCTTCTGCGCGTCGTTGGAGCCGTGCGAGAGGCTGAACGCGGCCGCCGATAGCAACTGGAACTTGCGGAAGTACTTGTCCATCTTCGACGGGCTGGATCCCTGGAAAAGCCAGTAGACCAGCACCATCAGCAGGTACGCCGAGATCATCCCGATCATGGGTGCCACCACGATGAAGGTCAGCGTGAGCGGCCATTCGCCTCCCCGGCCGACGTTCAGCGCGTCCAGGCTGTGCGAGAACCCCCGCACCAGTCCCACCCGCGCGATGGCCGCGCCGGCGTACCCGCCGATCAGCGCGTGCGATGAGCTGGTGGGCAGTCCCAGCCACCACGTGATCAGGTCCCAGGTGATGGCCCCCGCCAGGCCCGCCATGATGACGTAGGGCGTCACCAGGTTCAGGTCCACGAATCCCTGCATTACCGCCTTGGCCACGGCCGTGCCGAAGATGAACGCCGCGGCGAAATTGAAAAACGCCGCCCACAACACGGCTTGAAACGGCGTCAGGACGCGCGTGGCCACAATCGTCGCGATGGAATTCGCCGCGTCGTGGAACCCGTTGATGTAGTCGAACACCAGCGCGATCCCGATGATGAGAACGGCCAGCGTCAACGTGGACATGGCTAGCTGTTCTTGACCACCACGTTTTGTAGAACGTCGGCCACGTCTTCACAGCTATCGATAGTGTTCTCGAAGAACTCGTATACCTCTTTGAGCTTGATCAGCGTGATGGGGTCCTTCTCCTTGTTGAACAGGTCCGCCACCGCGCTGCGCCCGATAAGGTCGGCCTCGTTCTCCAGACGGTTGATCTCGATGCAGTGCGCCATGATGGTGCCGTTCCGTTCCAGGGCCTCGAAGGCGCTCTTCAACGTCCGGGCGCAACTGGCGACAATTTCCGCCATCGTCACCATGGTGGCCGGAATCGGGTCGATCCGATACGACACCAGCCGGTGTATGGTGTCCTCGATCCCATCCAGCACGTTGTCGAGCGCAGATGAAATATTGTGGATGTCCTCGGGATCGATGGGCGTGATGAAGGTCTGGTTGAGGTGCGTGAAGATCTCGTGGATGATCTCGTCGCCCTGGTGCTCGAGGGAGAGGATTTCCGAGGCGCAGCCGGCCAAGCGTGAATTCCCCGTCCGAACTCCGTCGAGAAGCAGCCGGGACGCCTCCGAGATGATTTCCACCTGCTTTACAAAGAGGTGGTAGAACTTCTCCTCGCGTGGCAGTAGTCGCATAGAGTGGGCTTGGAAAGAGAACTCCATCTTAATCGGTGTGGAAGCCGCGGGTCAATCCGGGGTGCCCCTTGGGCCCGGTTACAGTTCCGTGACGATCGGGAGAAACTCCTGCCGCGGCGCGCCTTCCAGGTGCAGGAGCCGGGGATCGAGCAGACGCCCTACATCCACGTTGCTCATGGCGGAAAGGATGTTTTCCTTGAAGTGCGGATGCTGGCGCTCGAGCTCCGCGAACAAGTCGCGCAGCGCGCGCCGCACCGTCCCGGTCTTTTGCGAGCACCCGCACGGCACCACCGGAACGCCCAGCGCCTTCGCATAAGCGCGCGTGATGTCCTCCGTCACGAACACCAGCGGGCGGATGAGCCGGTATTCGCGGTCGCGCGAGCTGGTGACCGGCGGCAGCGCGCTCAGCCTGCCGGTGAACAGCATGTTGCGCAGCAGCGCCTCGCAGAAATCGTCGGCGGTGTGGCCGAAGGCGATCACGTTGGCTCCCAATCCGTGAGCCACCTCGTACACCGCGCGCCGCCGGTACCGGCTGCACAGGTCGCAGCCGTGCTCGGGCTGGTCGTCGAGCAGGCGCAGGGAAGGGGCGTCGCGGAAGTAGGTCCACGCCACGCCGCGCTGTTTCAGGTACTCGCCCAGGGGTTCGACGGGCCGCAGAAACTTACCCTGCTCCACGGTGAAGGCGCAGACCGAGAAATCGATGGGCGCGCGTTTCTGGAGCAGCCGCAGCGCCTCGAGCAGGGTGGCCGAATCCTTCCCCCCGGAGAGCGCCACCGCCACCCGATCGCCGTCGCGAATCATTTTGTAGCGGTGTATGGCTTCGCCGACCTTGCGCAGCAGTGTTTTTTCCAGATCCACTGATTCGATTATAGTGGGGGCGGGATGGTTGCGATTCGCCGCAGCCGGGCCACCTTGCCCGCCGCCCGCACCGCCGCCGTTCGACATCGGCCTCTGGCGAATTTGGCTTGACAAGCAACAATCTTGTTGCTACTATTTCAATTGAAGCAACAATGTTGTTGCTATCAAAGTATGGCCGGTTTAAGCCTTTCGTTATCAGGAGGTAGCAGATGGCAACACGGATTCTCGCGGGTGGGGTTCCGGAGCCTGAGGAACTCATCGGTCGCGACCACACCATCAATTTCATCTGGGAACAACTAGCGGGCAACAATATCCTGCTGGTGGCACCGCGGCGTTTCGGGAAGACAGGGGTCATGACCCATTTGCTGAAGCGGACCCGGCCCGGATACCTCGCGGTGTACCTGGACGTGGAGGATATTCACAACCCGGAAGTGTTCTGCTCGCATCTCATTGCCGCCCTTCTGGAACACAGCAGTCTGCGGAAGCTGGTCTCGGGAATCAAGGGACTGCCGAAGAAGTTGACCGAGTTCATCGGCGACCGGGTTCAGAAAATCAAGATTGACATGCTCGAAATCGAGCTGAAGGAAATCGTGGGTGAATCCTGGAGCAGCGTTGCGCGGGCGCTGATTCTGGAGATGGAGAAGGCCGAGGAGACAGTTCTCTTCATCATCGACGAGTTTCCGCAGCTCATCGAGAATCTCGCTCGAAAACACGGGGACGACACCGCCCGCGGTTTCTTGCAATGGTTTCGGTCGCTGCGGATGAAGCAGAAGGACGTGTTGCGGCGCTATCGCTTCGTGCTGGCCGGCTCCACCAGCATCGATCTCACCTTGCGGCGTTTGGATGTGCCCGACAAGCTCAACGATTTTTGCCGGGTTCCGATTGAGGCCCTCAGCCCGGAGCATGCGGGCGCGCTGCTGGACTCGCTTGCGGACGCCGTCGGGCTGCGGTTCACGGCTGAGGGGCGAAACGCGTTCTTCGAGCTGGTCTCGCCTCCGGTTCCCTATTTCGTGCATCTGTTCGTTTCCCAGATTCGGATGGAGGAGAAACTCAGAAACAAGGAATTGGGCGCGAATGAGGTCAGCGAGGTGTATCGCCGCCGTATCCTGGGCCCCACGTGCCGCGCGTACTTCGACTACTACCGGCAAAGACTGAATCGCTACGGCGAGCCGGGCCGGCGGGCGGCGCTTGCCGTCTTGCAGGAGGCCGCCCATGCGCCGGCAGGCCGCGTTTCGAACAGCATGTTGTACGACGTCTACCGGAGAGCGCGAGGGCGCGGCGCCACGAGTTTCGAGTTCGACGAGATCATGGCCGATCTGGAGAGCGACTGGTACCTGGTGCTCGATTCCAGAACCAACGAGTACGGCTTTCTGCTGAACGTGATGCGCGACTGGTGGAAGCGGTTTTACCGGACCGTGGACGCAAAACGGAAATAGGAGCGGCGGATGGCATACGGGCAGATGTCGTACGACCCTTGGGAGACGCCGGCGGAGGAGCGTAAGGCGAGATTCGTCGGCCGGGAAACGCTGCTGGAGCGAATCCTCTCGGCGATCGCCGAGCAGGAAGCGCACGAGACCATTCAGCACTACCTTCTGCTGGGGCCCCGGGGAATCGGCAAGACAACACTTTTGCTGACTCTTCGCGACCGAATCCGGGAGAGCCCAACGCTCTCGGCGCGGTGGTTCTGCGTTCAGCTTCGGGAGGAGGAGTACTTCGTCCGGACGCTTCGCGACCTGCTCGAACTGGTGCTACGCGCCCTGGCGGATGAGGAGAATCTGGCCGAGGCCGCGGAAGTGGCTCAGCAGTCGCACCAGGAGAAGCGGGAGGAACGGAGCCTGGCGGTGGCCGTGGAGGGCTTGCGCAGCCTCGCAACGACGCGCGGCAGGCGCATCCTGCTTCTGATCGACAACTTCGACCGCGTCTTTCCTGCCACAGCGGCCGGCCGCGGCAAGACCCGCCCGGCGGAGAACGAATTCCGGTCATTTCGCAAGCTGCTCAGCAGGGAGAGCTTCCTGATGGTGGTGGGCGCGTCGGTGCGTCTGTTTGAGGAGATTGCCGCGTACGACCAGGCGTTTTTCAACTTTTTCAGCCCGGTGGAGATTCCGAATCTGAGCGAAGACGAAATCTGCGAGCTATTGCGCAAGTGCGCCGAGGTCGAACGAAACACCGCGTTCCTGGCGCAGTCCGAGGCGCAACGCGACAAAGTGCGGGCGATTACCTACCTGACAGGCGGCAATCCGCGCCTGGTGCTGATGCTATATGACGTGCTTCGCCACCGCGAGATGACGCCGGTGGTTGAGGCGCTGCGGGAAACAGTGGGCGGTCTCACGCCTCTGCTCAAGCACGTGCTGGACGACATGCCGAGGCAGCAGAGCAAGACTCTGGACGCGCTGGTGCGCTTGCGGGGCGCCGCCCCTCCCAATGAGATCGCGGCAGCGGCGCGCCTGCCGCTGAACGTGGTGACGGCGCAACTTGGCCGTCTGAAGGAGGCGCGCTTCGTGGTGGTGGAGGGAGCAGGAAAGGGCAGACCGGCTACGTACCGGGTTTCCGATCCGATGTTTCACACCTGGTACCAGATGCGATACCTGCGGCCCGCCGGGCGGCGGATTGAGCTTTTCGTCGAGTTCATCCGCGCCTGGTTTTCGGTGGAGGAGCGGCGCCAATTCCTCGACGAGCAGTGGCGTGTTCTCGGGGACAACGGCGGCCGCGGATTGCGCGGATACGCCAGCCAGGAGGCGAGCCTGGCGATCCGATATTACGCCTCCGCCCTGGAGGATGACCGGGAGCGCCAGGAGCATTTCGGACGTCTGGCTGACGCCTTCGTGGAAGCGGGTAAGCCGCGCGAGGCTGCCATGCTGCTGGCAGAAGCCGCGGAGCCAGCCGCGCTGACCGGGAGGCAGTACGAGTGCGCTGCGTACCGGCTCCTCGGCGACCGCATGCTCGATAAGGGCAGGCTCAGCGACGCGACCGTCGCGTATCGCGACGCGCTCAATAAGGAACCGGAGAGCGTGGAGGCCATGCTGGGCCTCGGCGTGTCCTTGGAATTGGCTGGGGAGCGTCCTCAGGCAGCGTCAGAGTTTCAGCGGGTGATCGACCTGCCCGGCGTCTCGGCCGGGCAGGTTGCCAGGGCGCTCGTCGGCCGGGGCATCGCGAGGCGGTCTCTCGGGGACGCCCAGGGGGCGATTGCCGACTACACGGCGGTGGTGGATTTGCCCGGCGCCCCCGCCAAAGGGGTTGCCTGGGCGCTCTTCAGCCGGGGCATCGCGAAGGGATCTCTCGAGGACAGCAAGGGGGCGATTGCCGACTATACGGCGGTGGTGGATCTGCCGGGCGTTCCCGCCGAACTGGTTGCCAAGGCGCTCTTCAACCGCGGCGTCGCAAAGGGATCTCTCGGGGACAGCCAGGGGGCGATGGCCGACTACACGGCGGTGGTGGATTTGCCCGGCGCTCCCGCCGAACCAGTTGCCAGGGCGCTCGTCAGCCGGGGCTTCGTGAAGGGATCTCTTGGGGATAGCCAGGGGGCCATTGTCGACTGCACGGCGGTGGTGGATCTGCCCGGTGCTCCCGCAGAGGAGGTTGCCAGAGCGCTCGTCAACCGGGGCATCGTGAAGAGATCCCTCGGTGACCGCCAGGGGGAAATTGCCGACTGCACGGCGGCGGTGGGTGTGCCTGGCGCTCTCGCCGAACAGGTTGCTAGGGCGCTCTTCAACCGGGGTGCCAGCTTTGGCGCCACGGGTGAAAACAGCAAGGCCCTGTCAGATTTCCAATCTGTCATGGATATTCCCGGAATCTCATCGGAGCAGAGAGCCTGGGCCGCCCTGAACTCCGGTGCCGCTTTGTCGATGCTGCACAGGCTCGGAGAAGCTGTCGGGCGCCTCGAAGAATGCCTGGGGTTGCGGGCCAGCGCCGAGTCGGTGCACGGAGCGTTCGCCCGGCTCATTCACACTCACCTGGAGAGCGGAAGAAGGGAAGACGCCGCGCACCTGATCGCGCGGTTGCACGAATTCGAACCGGCCGAAACGACCATCGAGCAGCGTCTGGAAGCAAGAATCGGCGCGATCATGACTGCCTGGAAGGAGCACACGCCCGAGACCGCCGCATTGCTGCTGGATGCGGCGCTCAAAAGCGACCCGGAGGACATTCGGGTTCGCATGGAGTTCCTTGCTCCGGCGATTCAATACGCGAGGAGTGGGGATGAGCAAGCTCTCTCGCGCCTGCCGGAGCGCGAACGCGACATGGCGAAACAGATCGCGGCGGTCATCCTGGGAAAGAAAGACAGAGTCGAGGCTGGACATTGACCCCCGCCCGTACCGCTGCCTTCGACATCCTCCGCCAGGTGGAAGCCGGCGGCTACGCCTCCGATCTGCTTCTCACGCACACCGCCGCGCTCGATTCCCGCGACGCCGGGCTCGCCTCCGCCATCGTCTTCGGCGTCTTGCGATACCGCGCGCAACTCGACTGCCTCATCGGGCGTTACTCCGGCCGCCGGCAGAAGCTCGACCCCGAAGTGAGCATCGCGCTGCGCATGGGCATTTATCAGCTTCGTTATCTGGAGCGCATCCCGCCGCACGCCGCCGTGGCCGCCAGCGTGGAACTCGTCAAGCGCGCGCGCAAGCGCTCTGCCGCGGGCTTCGTCAATGCGGTGCTGCGGAAGGTGGACCGCAGCCCCGTCGAATGGCCCAGCCGCGACGTGGAACTCTCTTGCCCTGCGTGGCTGCTGGCTCGCTGGGAGCGCCACTACGGGGCCGAGGCCGCCGCCGGTATCGCCCGCGCCGCGCTCGAGGAGCCGGAAAAGTACATGCGCGGCGGCCGCGTTCAGGACATCGGCTCTCAATCCATCGTTCCGCTGCTCGGCCTCGCCCCCGGCCAGCGGTTCCTCGATCTCTGCGCCGCGCCCGGCAACAAGACCGCGCAAGCGCTCGAATCGGGCGTCCGCGCCGTGGCCTGCGATCTCCATTATCGCCGCCTCGCGCCCATGATGCGCCTCACCCCCAACCTGGTGGTTCTGGACGCCTCTCATCCGCTTCCCTTCGCGCGCCCATTCGACCGCATCCTCCTCGACGTGCCTTGCTCTGGAACGGGCACCCTCGGGCGCAACCCCGAAATCAAGTGGCGGCTCACGCCCGCCGATCTCGATGATCTCCATCGCCGCCAGGCCGCGCTGCTGGCCAATGCGCGCGCGGCCCTCGCGCCCGGCGGGCTGCTGGTGTATTCCACATGTTCGCTGGAACCGGAAGAGAATGAAGCGGTGGTCGCCGCCGTTCCTCCGGAACTCATCGTCGAGACCATGCGCCGCATTCCCGGCCGCGATGCCGGGGACGGGTTCTATGCCGCTGTGATAGAATCGGACCAGCCCGCAAATGATTGAAATTATTCCGTCAATTCTGTCGGCGGACTTTGCCCGCCTGGCGGAAGACATCGCTCGTGTCGAACGCGCCGGCGCCACTATCCTTCACCTGGACGTCATGGACGGCCACTTCGTGCCCAACCTCACCATCGGGCCGCCGGTGGTCGAATCCGTCCGCAAAACCACGCGCCTCCACCTGGACGTCCACCTCATGATCGAAAGCCCCGAACGCTTTGTCGCCGCGTTCGTCGGGGCGGGCGCCGATTCCGTTTCGGTGCATTATGAAGCTTGCCCCAACCTGGATGGCACTCTGGGGCTGATCCGTAAGGCCGGCGCCCTGGCGGGCGTGGTGCTCAACCCCGCCACCCCGGTCTCGGTGCTCGAAGACGTTCTCGAGATGGCGGATTACGTGCTCTTGATGAGCGTGAACCCCGGCTTCGGCGGGCAGAAGCTCATCCCCTACGTGCTCGATAAGGCGCGCAAGCTCGACCGGATGCGGCGTGAGAAGAAGTTAGCGCTGCCCATCGAAATCGATGGCGGCGTCGACCGGGGGAACCTGGCCGATGTGGTACGCTCCGGCTGTGAGTGGATTGTCACAGGGTCGGCGATCTTTCACAGTCCGGACCCCGAGGCTACCGTGCGGGAGATGCGCGAAATTGCCGCCAGCGCCACCGGGGTGAGAGTGTAAGGGATTGAAACATGGTCCGAAACTTCATTCGTTATGCCGCTCTGCTCGCTGCGCTGGGGGTTCTGCTGAGTTCCTGCGGCCTCAAACGTCACAAGTACGACAACCCGATCACCAAGGACACCCAGCAGCCCGACAAGGTCCTGTTCGACAAGGCCATCGCCGATGTCGAGCACAGCCGCTTCGAAGTCGCGCGGTTCACGCTGCAAACCCTCATCAACACCTACGACACCAGCGAGTACCTCGCCAAGGCCAAGCTCGCCATCGCCGATAGCTGGTTTCGCGAGGGCGGCGCCCACGGCCTCGCCCAGGCCGAAGCCGAGTACAAGGACTTCATCCTGTTCTACCCCGCCATGGAAGAAGCGGCCGAGGCCCAGGAGAAGGTCTGCGATATCCACTACAAGCAGATGGAGAAATCCGACCGCGACCCCATGCATGCGTTGCGCGCCGAGGACGAATGCCGTCAGTTGCTGGTGCAGTTCCCCAACAGCAAGTTTGCCCCCGAGGCGCAACAGAAACTGCGCGACATCCAGGAAGTGCTGGCCGACGCGGAGTTCCGAACCGCCACGTTCTATCACACCAAGGGCAGCTTTCCCGCGTCTGCCAACCGCTTCCAGGGCATGGCCGACCAGTTCCCGCTTTACAGCCAGGCCGACGAAGCGCTGTGGCAGCTCGCCGATTCCTACCAGCATATGGGCGACCGCTTCGAGAACCAGCAGGTGGCGGCCTACACCAGGATCGTCAAGGACTATCCGCTGAGCGTGCACGCCGATGCCGCCCGGGCCAGGCTGAAGGAAATGAACCGGCCCGTGCCGGAAGCCGATCCCGTGGCTTACGCCCGCATGAAGTATGAGCTGGAGAACCACACCAAAACCAGCCTGATGGGCCACTTCTTCGGGGCTTTCCGCACCAGCCCCAACATGAACCAGGCGGCCAAGTCGGGAAGCCCGCAGATGACCGGTCTGCGGCCCACCATTCCGGCCAGCGTTCCGCAGGTTGCCGCGGGCACACAGGGGGTGAGCTCGGAGGTCTCCGTCTCCACCGTGGCGGACAGTTCCGCCATCGACAGGAATCCCGACGCGCGCGCCAACCCCCCTGCGCCGGGCGCCGCCGCGAGTGATACCGCCAACACCGTTACCGCCACCCAGCCCGCCGCCGCTCCCGCGCCGCCGGTCCAGCAATCCACCGTTACGCGCACCGGCGTGGATATCAACACCGCGTCCGTAGGGGAATTGCAGAAGTTGCCTGGTGTCGGAAAGATCGCGGCGCAGAGGATCGTCGCCATGCGGCCGTTCTTGTCCATCCAGGATCTGATCCGGACGGGTCTTACGCAGAAGACTATTAATAATCTCAAGCCCGCCGCCAAAGATTCCGCCGCGCCTGCCCCGGCGAAAAAATGAGCCGCATTCTGCTGGTGGACGACAGCCCGCACGCCCAGCGCATGGGGGAGCGCATCCTCAGCGATGAGGGTTACGAGGTAGTCACCGTCAGCAACGCCGACTCCGCGCTGATCCGCCTGGAAGACGCCGATCCCGACGTGGTGGTGGCGGATGCCGTGATGCCCGGCCGCACCGGCTATGATATCTGCCAATACCTCAAGATGAGCCCGCGCCACCGCCACGTGCGGGTCATCCTCACATCGGGAGCCCAGGAGCCGATCGATGCGGCGAGGGCGCAGCTTGTCCAGGCCGATGGCGCGATCGAGAAACCGTTCGAGGCCAGCGCCTTGCTGGCGGCCGTGAAACCGCTGGCGGAAGCGGCGCAAAAGGAGCGGCTCGGTGATCCGGGCCCAGGCGCCCAGGCGGTGGCCGCCGACCGGGCGCCGGGGGCCACGGAGTCGGCCCCGTTCGTCGCCGTGGTGGATGCGGAACAGGTGCGCGCGGCCGTAACCGTGGCGCTGGACGCCGCCATGGGCTCGATGGTCGACGAAATCGGGCGCCGCGTGCTCGCGGCGCTCAACGCCAGCAAGCCACAGGCGCACCCCGCGACAGCGGCCCCGCAGCCCGAGCCTTTCCAGCTTGCCCAGCCCGCGGTTTTTCCGCCCCCGCACACGCCGCGCGAGATGGTGCGCCGCGTGACGCCGCTGCGCGTCCGCACCGGCTCCATCCTCGGCTTAGACATCGACAACCTGGAACCGGAGGACCCCGATCCCCCACCCGGCCCCCGGCCCCCGGCCCCTGGCCCCCACTAGTATGCCCGACAACAGCTTCGACGTAGTCTCCAAAATCGAAATACCGGAAGTCGTCAACGCCATCCAGCAGGCGCTGAAGGAGATTCACCAGCGCTTCGACCTCAAAGACTCGAAGTCCGACATCGAGCTCAAGGAGAAGGAAAACAAGGTCGTCTTGTCCAGCCAGGACGAATTCAAGCTCAAGGCGGTGGTGGACCTCCTCGAATCCAAGCTGGTCCGGCGCAAGGTGCCGCTCAAGGGGTTGACCTACGGAGACATCATTCCCGCCGCCGGCTCCACCGTGCGCCAGGAGATCTCGCTGCAGCAGGGCATCCCCACGGAAAAAGCGCGCGAGATTGTGAAGAAAATCAAGGACAGCAAGCTCCGGGTGCAGGCCTCCATCCAGGGCGATTTCGTGCGCGTCGCCGGCCGCGACCGCGACACCCTCCAGCAGGTCATCAAGCTGCTGCGCGAGACCGATTTCGGCATCGACACGCAGTTCACCAACTACCGCACGAACTGAAAGAGTAAGCGTGACTGCGCCCTCGACTCCCCTTCAAACCAAAGTTTCGGGCGCCTTGCGGGGCGTGGTGATCCTGCTGGTGCTCTCCGTCTCCATTAATTACATCGATCGCGGGAATCTCTCGATTGCGGCGCCGCTGCTCAAAGATGAATTGGGGATTTCGGCGTCGCAACTGGGGATTCTGCTTTCCTCATTCTTTTGGACCTACGCCGCCTGCCAGATCCTGGCCGGCTGGCTGGTGGATCGCTTCGACGTGAACTGGGTTCTGGCGGTGGGGTTCTTTCTCTGGTCGGTGGCGACGGCCGCCACCGGCTTGATCCACGGATTCGCGGTGCTGCTGGTCTTGCGGTTGCTGCTCGGGATTGGGGAGTCGGTGGCCTACCCGTGTTATTCGAAGATCCTGGCCGCGCATTTCCTGGAGCATCAGCGCGGACTGGCGAATGCGCTGATCGACGCCGGCACGAAAGTCGGACCGGCGCTGGGCACGCTGGTGGGCGGCATCTTCATGGCGCACTTTGGCTGGCGGCCGTTCTTCATCGCCCTGGGACTGGGCAGCCTGTTTTGGCTGCCGGGCTGGGTGAAATGGATGCCGCGCGGGCCAGGCCTCGCCGCCGGCCACCCCGGCGGAATTCCGAGCATTCCCGATATCCTGCGCCAGCGTTCGGCATGGGCGACCTTCTTTGGGCTCTTCTGCTCGAACTATTTCTGGTATTTTCTGCTCACCTGGCTGCCCTTTTATCTGGTTCGGGAGCGGCACTTTTCCATGAACCTGATGGCCACGGTTGGCTCGGCCGCATACTTTGTGACCGCCACCGCAACGACCATGGCCGGATGGCTGTCGGATCTCTTCATCGCGGCCGGCGCCACACCCACGCGCGTCCGCAAGACCTGCACGGGAGCGGGGTTGGGCGGGGCCACCATTATCCTGGGCGTCGCGTGGGTTTCCAATCCCGTGGCATCGATGGTCTTCCTGATGCTTGGCTGCATGTCATACGGCGTATTCGCATCCAGCCACTGGGCCATCACCCAGACCATCGCCGGGCCCCGGGCCGCGGGCAGATGGTCGGGTTTACAGAACTTCGTGGGGAACCTGGCCGGGGTTACGGCGCCCGCCATCACCGGATTCGTCGTGGACAAAACCGGCCAGTTCTTTTGGGCCTTCGCCGTTTCCGCCGCCGTCGCCCTGATTGGCTCTACCATGTACCTGTTCCTGCTTGGGCCGGTCGAGCCGGTGGTCTGGCGCGCCCGGAGTTGACCGGGGCTGGATTCGCACCCCCGTTTGTGCCATGCTGAACGGTTCGTATGGACATTATCACCGGCAACGTCGGATGGATCGAAGTGATCTGCGGGCCCATGTTCTCGGGCAAGAGCGAAGAGCTG
>JBEKSR010000101.1:0-26164 GCA_049516835.1 Bryobacteraceae bacterium
CTGCTCCAGCGGCTTAGCACATAGGGATTTTAAGCAGGGTGCCGACCAGAGCTTGGCTAACCCGGAAACTTCATGCGCCTGGGCACCCTGCTTAAAACCCTCTGCAATATCGGTAGCTATTCTCAAAACGGAGTTCCGCGCGTCACATCGAGCGCAAGCTTGCGGAACGGGGCAAACGGCTGGACGAAGCGGGAGGCTGGATGTATCCTGAAAAGGATCTTGGAGTCCAAAATGGAAATCCCAGGTCATACGCCCTCCCGCCCACGGGAACAGATCTAAGGAGCGATAGCGCAACTGCTCTTCAGGAGGAATTCGACGATGGAGCTAGAAAGAAAGTTGAGAGTCGTGCAGATGGGGCTGGGGCCCATCGGCATAAAAACGACGCAGTTCTTGGCCGAGAGAACGAATATCGAGATCGTTGGGGCTATTGATACGGATCCGGAAAAATTGGGGCGCGATGTCGGCACATTGGCGGGTTTGCCCGCCATAGGTGTCAAAGTCGCCGCCGGCCTGGAACAGGTGTTGGGCAAGAGAGACGTGGACCTGGTTGCATTGACCACCACGTCAAGTCTGGCGAAGACCTATGAGCAGCTACGCCAGCTCTTGCCATACGGCGTTAACGTGATTTCCTCCTGCGAGGAGCTGAGCTATCCATGGGTGAAGTGCCCTGAGATAGCAGCCGGCATCGACAAGCTGGCCCAAGACAATCATGTTGCCGTCCTGGGCACCGGTGTAAACCCGGGCTTTCTGATGGATTTCCTGCCCGTCGTCATGAGCGGAGTCTGCCGCAATATCCGCAAAGTCACTGTCGAGCGTATTCAGGACGCGACATTCAGGCGCCTTCCGTTCCAGAAGAAGATCGGAGCCGGTCTCACGGTGCGGGAGTTCGACGAGAAGGTCAACGAAGGCACGCTGCGCCATGTCGGCTTGGCCGAGTCGGTGCAGATGATTGCATCCTGTCTGGGCTGGAAGCTCGACCGTACCGGGGAGGAGATTGCTCCCATCATTGCCGAGCGGCAGGTAAGAACGCAAAGCATGGTTGTGGAACGCGGTGACGCGCTTGGTGTTCAGCAGATAGGTCATGGCATCGTCGGCGGCAAAGAAGTCATATTGCTGGTATTTCGCGCTGCTATCGCGGAACCCGATGTTAGAGACCGCATTGTCCTCGAAGGTACGCCGTGCATCGATACCTGCATAAAAGGCGGCGTAAATGGCGATGTGGCTACGTGCGCTGTCCTGGTGAACGCCATACCCTCCATCATGCATGCTCGCCCGGGTTTGCGGACCATGGTGGAGATCGAACCGCCGAGTTGCTGGTTTTCTTGCCCAGCCGGCTGTCAGGAATCTCCGGCTGGTGAAAGATAGCTTGTCGGTTCGGGCACGATTGGGAGATCCAAGCGGAGTTCATTCACACGGCTGCGACCACGGCAAAGCCGACGGCCAAGAAATCCTCATCGGCGGCCAAGACACCGTCACCTTCCGCGCATACTTCTCCGCCGCCCGCGCCGAGTTGGGAGGATCCCAGTGGGATCCAGACGGGCCTCAGTTACGGAGAACTGGTTCGCCGGTTCGGCCCTCCGGATTTGGAGATCACCGGCGCGGTGGGAAGGGGTACAATGCCTGCAGTCAGCCAGGCGTCGAAGGGTGTCAACGTGTGCCTGCCAAGCCTAGATTCAGCAGCCGAATGGTCTCTGCGGCAGCGTACGGACGCCGATGTCCTGGGGATACGCTTTCCGCACCGGCAAGAGGTCGTCGGAGGCGAACCGTTACGCGACCGCCGAGATTTCCAGGGTTCCTTGCGAACACTGTTCGTTATTGCAGAAGTCAAGGCTGGTCCCTGCAGTCTGAACGGTCCATGGACCTGCTCGAAGGACGGGAATGTAGATCATGTCTTACGTGCCCTCGGCTGCGTTACGCCCGAATCACTGGGCTCGATCTCGCGCTCCTTGTATCAGAATGGTCGTTTCGAATCGGCAGACTTCGAAGCGAGACTTCTGTGCTTCGGAGCCCGGAAGTCCAGCGGACTGCCGACAGGTAGCCTTCAGTTCACGTGGCATGACGTTTTCGGCTTCGTCTATGATCGCTATCAGACATTTTGGCGCGCCAAACGCCAGAACCAGCAGTGGCCACCGGTCGGACGATTTCTGTGGGGCAGATGCCGGGATCGGCAGCTTGATGCTTACGTGCAGGAAATGCTTGCAGCTTTTGGTGTCGGTGTTTCCTAGCCACGGTGCGTGCTCAGACCCACCGCGAGGCCAGGGGGTGATATCCAGTCGACAAGTCAGGCGCCGCGTTCAAGCTCAATCGCGATCCTGTGCCGGAGTTTCACACGGAATTCCCTTACCTCGCCGAGCCGTGTAGGAACCAGTAATCTGGCCCGAACACCGTCGTAGTACATACCCCGAATCCCCACGTCGTGCTGTAGAAATACGCTGCCGAGAAACTCCCCTAAGGATTGCAGTCCTTCCCTTCCGACCGGAGCTGCGCCGGTGAGTCTCTCCAGCAATGTTCCACCACCGATGGCACCAAACCCATCGGAGCGATACTCGAACACGGCCGAGCAACCCTCACCGAAACCCTCCATTCTCTGGATCTGCTCGACCAAACGTCGGTCGCGACGGATGTTGTTCTTCTTCGCCTGAAAAAGCATGCCTTTGGAGACCACCGACGAAGCGTCGGCTTCGGGAAGACCAACCTTCACTTGGATGATTCCGTCGGCGCCGGAAACATGCTCGAACGCGCCTCGCCCGCGCCCTTGAAACTTCTTGTAGCGCACACGCCAGCGCCATCGCTCGCCGTTCAGCCGAACTAGGTGGCCCCCACGTGCCTGCAGAGTGGCACCCAAGTGCCCAGTGATGGTATCCTCATCGGCACTGGCGGATTCCCAACCGGATTCGGCAATCCTGGCGTGGGTGATCAGATGACGTTGGATAGTGTCGAATAGGAAGTCTGGGATGATATCGCGCATTCAGCGGTTTGCTCAGTCGGTACCACCTTACCGTCGAGCGCCTGTCGGCGCGCGAACGTCCGTTTACACATTTTCGAGGCGCGCTCCGGGTTGCGACAAAGGGATCGGTTCGTCGGCGGGCGGGAAGTTTGCAGCGTGCCTTGTACCTCGATATCTGGTGATATCGGAAGGCGACCTCCAAGGACCAGTTCAGTTTACATCTACGCCACGGGCGTCTCACTATCTGTGGACGTCCGGCGACGGCTGTGGCGGAAGGTCACACCGAAACGGCATGGAAGATCAGGGTCACGGGCGGTGGTATGGCACTGGTGGGGACGGGCGGAAGCATTGCACGTGCTGCCAGGTGAGGCGGGCGGGCAGGGCGGCGAATGCGCGCTCCACGATGGCGCGCAGCGATTCAGGGTCGGCGAGCGCGCGCAGGTTCAATAGAATTTCGTGCTTGGCGGATGGCGAGGCGTCGAGCGCGCCTTCTACGAGCGGGTCCTGGCCGTTGGCGGTGAGCGCGGCTTTCAGGTAGCCCGCGTCCGATTGCGTGAACAGCTTCAGGTGTACGATGCGGATCTGCGGCTCCAGGTGATCCAGCAGAGGGCCTACCAGCATGGGAGCGGAAATGGGCGGTGCGGCGTGCGCGGTGACGCGGGCGTTGAGCCACACCAGCGCGGCTTCAGCCTCGGCGTAGCGCGCGTAGTCGATGTCCAGAGTCTTGGCGCCGGCCGGAACGGAGCCGGAGAGCAACCGGTCGATCCAGACTGGCACGCTTTCACCGCGCTCGCAGAGGAGGTCGGCCTCGGCCAGTTGGTTCCGGTAGAGGAAGTCGAGGTCGGGGTTGTCGAAGGTCCGCTGGGGGTGGAGGACCACGGTCAGCGGCGCGATGCGGAAGCGATCCTGATGGTCCCGGAGGAGCGGGCGTAGCGTAGTCGCCACGATGTCGGTGCAACTGCCGACGGCCTCGGCGAAGATCACGTCGGGCTGATATTCGAGGAGGCGGCCGGCGGCTTCCACGAGGTCGGGGAAGCGGCAGCAGAAGCAGCCGCCGGTCACCTGATCGCAGGCCACGCCCAAGGAGCCGGCGTAGTGGGTGTCCACGAGGTCGTCGCCCTGGTCGTTGAGGATGGCGGCCACGCGCAGGCCGCGCTGCTGGAGGAGGCGCGTGGCGGCGAGGATGAGGGTGGTCTTGCCGGCGCCCAGAAAACCGCCGACTACCGCGATGACGGGCTTCACAGCGCCTGCTCCCGACCTTCGGCGATGGTGGCGTTGGGCGTGGACTTCTTTCCGTTGATGGTGGCGCTGCGCACCGCCAGCGTGCCGTGATCGACGCGCAGGATGGCGCCGCCGGCGGTGACGCGGAAGGTTCCCCACGCCGTGGCGGTGCTCCAGAAACAGCGGAAGCCCGGCGCGGCCCGGATGGCGACGGACTGCTCGCCGCCGTGATAGCGAAAGCCGCTGGCGGCCAGGAGCGTGCTCCAGCTTGACATGGCGCGCGCGTAATGGTGGCCGCACTCCGGCTCGTTCCACGGGTTGCGGCGCTCGCCATCGTAGCGCGCACGCACGTTGCGCACGGCTTCTACGCCTTCGCGCGTCATGCCGGCGAAGAGCAGGTGGGCCGCGGCGAGGTACTCCAGGCCGGTCCAGGATTCGGCGTAGTAGGGGAAAGGCACGTGCGGGCGCTCGGCCTTGCCGTAGTCGCAAACCATCAGGGCGGGTTCGTCGTTGAGCACGTAAGTGCGCTCGACGCAATCGTGGCCGACCAGCGTGCGCTTGTAGTTGTAGCGCCAGATGGATTCGAGGGTTTTGCGGATGTTGGCGGTGGAGACGAGCGGGCCGAGGCCGGCCACCTCGGCGAGATACTGGCCGATCAACTGATCCAACAGACAGCCGCCGCCCACCTGGTATTCGGGAGTTTCGGTGTTGGCCGAGCCGCTGTCGCTGAGCAGGTTGGGCGCGATCTTGTCCTTGGCGACGCCGCGGATTTTCTGGATGTAGAACTCGCCGTTGAACAGATTGGCGTCGATCCACTTGCTGCCGCGCTCGAACACCGCGCGGTACTCCGCCGCGCTGGCGGCGTCACCGGCGGCGCGGGCCATCTCCTCGCCGGCGCGGAGCGCACCCAGATAGAAGATACCGCATTGCGGGTTGGGGCCGTAGAACTCGACATCGTAGGTGTTGTGCTGCACGCCTGTGAGGACGCCGTCTTTGCCGGCGTCCCAACCGCCGGGAACCCACGCGAACTCGATGGCCTTCTTGATGCGCGGCCACATTTCGCGGAGCCACAGGGTATCGCCGGAAAGGAGCCAGTCCAGGTAGGCGTGCATGATCTGACCCATCTGGCCATCGGCGGCGGCCCAGCCGAAGCTGTCGCCGTGGTGGGGAAGGCGCTCGCGGAAACGGATGCCGCCGGCGTTGTCGAGCTGGTAGCCGAAGGCGGAGCCGCGCAGCGAGCGGGCGAAGCTCGGGAAGATGTGGGCGGTGGCGGTCTCGTAGTTCCAGACGTGTGCGCAGCTTCCGTGGCAGCAGCCGGCTCGATTCGCGCATGGCGGCGGCAAACCGGCGGGTCTTCTTCTCGAGGGCTGGCAAGTGTTCGGCGGCGTATTCGGCGGCGGCCCAGGCACCGGGGAAGCGCGTGGTGTAGTGGTTGCCGATGAGGGTGTCTTCATCGCCGGGCGCGGCGCTCCAGCCGCAGCGGCGCGGAGTGCGGTTGGGGAAATGCCAGGCGAGAAGGAACGTGTAATCGGCGTGGGCGCCGGGCGCGATGGTGCGGCCGAGCGAGAGCGCGCCCACCGGCCCGGGGTCCCTCGACTCGGGACCGAGGTCGCCATCGGCGGAAAAGTCGTCCCAGAAAAACATCGGCGAGTTCCACCAGCGGCTGCGCTCCCATCCGCGAAGGTAGGTGACCCGGGCGCCGGCGGAATCGAGCACGGAGACGAGGAAGCTGCCTTTGAGCGCGTCGTTGCCGGACAGTTCCGGGCTGGTCATGAGAATGCCGGCCAGCCGTTCGGAAGTCTTGTATTCGTTGACGCGCGTGTCCTTGGCCTGGGTGCGGCCGGTGGGATTTTCGACGGACCAGGCGATGGAGACCTTGGCGGACGCCGTGCCGGGGTTGGTGACGCGGTAGCGCAGGATGGCGACCGGCAGGCCGGACTCGTCGGGTTCGTGGGGGATGAAGGGCGAGAAGGCTTCGAGCGAGACTTTGACGGGCAAGGTGGAATCGGAGAAGTCGACGCGCGCCAGCGGGAATTCGCCGGTGAAGGTTGCCGAGGCGAGGCGCGTGAGGCCGGGCGCGTTGTTTGCGCCCAGCCCGCTGGAGCCTTCGAAGGGCGGCTGGATGCGCGATTCGAGCACGCGGGCGACGGGCTTGCGGTTGCCGGCCTGCGCCCAGATGGCGGGGAAGGCGTAAGAGGGCGCGTTGCCTTTGTCGGGACGGTTGAAGATCTCCCAATCGCGAAGCTGCCCGCGCCCCCCGAGGCTGACGCACCCGGCGCAGACGCCGCCGAGCGGGAAGGCGATGGCGGTGAGACGCCGTCCGGTGAAGACACGGGGGAACGTGATTTCGGGAGCGGCGGGCGATGTTGGCGTAGCCGCGGCCGGCGCTGGGGTTTGCGCGGCGGCCTGAGTGACGGCACCGGCAAGGGTCACCTGCTTGAGGAAGGTGCGGCGCTTGGTGGACATCAGGTATAGAGTAATCCCGGACGGGGGAGAGTGGGGAAATGGTACGCCCGGCTGGCAGCGCTCTTTGCAACTTGCTAGATTAGTTGGCCGAACCCTATGCGTACTCTACTCATTCTTTCTCTACTGGCGGCGTGTCCCGCTTTTTCAGCCGACCAGGACTATAACGGCAGATGGGACATCACCACCGCGACCGGCTCACGGGCGTGGTGGCTCGAACTGACGGGCGTCGGAACGTCGAATCCCGCCGGCAAATTCGTGAGCGCTTATGGCGGCGACCTGAACAAGATCGACACCATCAGCGTTCAAAACGGCGACCTGCACTTTACCATCCTGGCTCCCAAGCCGGATCCAGCGCGGCCGCGAAAGTCGAACCAACCCCCGCCCCGCAATTCGATATTCGTCGCGCGCCTCACCGGCGGAAAGCTGGAGGGATCCCTGGAGATGGAAGGCCAGGGCGGACCACCCACCAGGTGGACGGGCGTCCGGGCTCCTGTGATCAAGGACAAGGACGACGGCACCTGGAAGAAGGGCCAGCCCATCGCGCTCTTCAATGGAAAAGACACCACCGGTTGGAAGGCGTTGAACCCGGCCGTGCCGCTGAAATGGACGGTTCAAGACGGGGTTCTGAGGAACGCGCCGCCCACCTCCGACATCCTGTCCGAACAAAAGTTCTGGAATTTCGAGCTGCACGTCGATTTCCGCATCGTGGAACACTCCAACAGCGGCATCGGTCTTCGCGGTCGCTACGAGATCCAGATCCTGGAGGATTACGGCCAGCCGCCCAACACTCACGGCGCGGGCGCCCTCTATAGCCGCATCGCTCCCGCTGTCAACGCCAGCAAACCGGCCGGCGAATGGCAGAGCTATGACATCCGCCTGGTGGGACGGGATCTGACCGTGGTGTTCAACGGCAAGAAGGTCCTGGACAAGGTCGAGGTGGAAGGGCTCACCGCCATCGCCACCAACTCCGACGAAGCCGAGCCCGGCCCGTTTATCGTGCAGGGCGATCACAGCTACGTGGAGATCAAGAGTTTCGTGGTGACCCCGCTGATTCACTGACGGGGGGCGGGAGGGCCCGCTAGCCCCAATACTGTTCACTTAGGGCCTTGAGTGCTGCCAACTGCAGTTGCCGGCCCGCCGATACCGAAAACGGATTCGCCGATGGACCTGTGTTCCTGAACTGGCGTCGGGGGCGTTTCGCAGGGGGCGGGGTGGCCCGGGTCATTTTTACGGAGACTCCCAAGGATTTGTAACTGGGTTTCCGGCGTTTGGGTTACGGGCGAGACCGGATCGGGGTTGACCAATACGACATCCTGGTCCCGGGCTTCGAGGCGTTCCAGCTCTTTCAGCGCGGTGTGGAAGGCGCGGCGGGTGGAGTTGATGCGGTGCTGGAGCCGGGTGAACGTCTGGTCGCCTTGCTGGAGGGCATAGGCGCATCCGTCAAAGTTCTGCGGGCTGGCAGTGAAGAGCTTGTCCCACAGGGAACCCTCGACCCAGTCGAAGCGGCGAAGGTGCCATTCGCACATGACGATTTGGTCGAGGAGGCAACGCGCCTCGGGGGAAGCGGGCGGATGGCGGGCGTAGTATTCGTCCTTAAGTTCCTGGAGATCTTCCTGGTGTTCCCACATGAGGACTTGGGTTTCAGCGAAGATGCCGGTTTGGAGGTTGGCGTTGACGATGCGAGCCTTACCTTCGGCGGTGGCGGCACCGTGGGACTTGCCTCCGTTCTCGCGGGAGGCGGCGATCTGCTTCTGAGTGCGCATAAAACGGCCTTTCCTGGCAGGTCTGTAGACCTTCGTTGGAAAAAGTAAAGGGCAGCCCAGAAGGGACTGCCCTTTTGACAACTACTGTAGCAGGCGAACTTTGCCCCGGACGGGGGCGAGGCCCGTAAGTTGTTGAGGGGGCTTGGAAAATTCTGTGAGGTTGGGTGTGAACGGCAAAATCAGGGGCCACGGGAAGGCTGGAGACGAGGCTTATCACAGTAGGCCTGGGGTTGCCTACGGGAGCGGTGGGGCCTGCGGCGTCAGGCAGAATTTATTAGTCGGCTGGTAGATGTGAGCAACGGGCGTTACGCGTCCAATTGATGTGACGGGGACGTCACGGGAGTGATCTCCCAGAACGCCGTCTGGAGCCAGTTTCCGGGATACCGACGATCTGCGCGGAACGCGGACGCGACGTTTCCGCGTTTGCAGACCGCGAGACCACGCCACGCCTTGGATCACTTCTCCCGCAACGTCAGCTCACGCAGCCACATCGTCTCCAGAAGGGCCTCCTCCGAGTCAAATAGCGAAAAGGCGTTCAGATTGTATTCATCGAATGACCGGAGGACGGCGACCCTTTGCGTAGAAGGAAGGTTAAATTTCCACAGCACGTCTTGCTCGATCGGCACGGGTGTGGACGGAACGAATACGCTCTCGTAATCCCAGAAATGCCACGTCTGCTCAAACCTCGCACAAATCGTGTAATCAGATTGCTGACGGAAATGCCTCCGGTGACTCCGCACATATGGCCCGATGCGACGAATTCGTGGGCTCTGGTTTGACCACGCCTTTAAGCCTCTTGGCATCTCGCAGAATACATAGATCGACCTGTTTCCAGGGTCGGGGTAGGGCTCACGAAAAGCGAAGAATGCCGCGACCGACGGCGAACGAGACCAGTCGAGGAGTGGCGACGGAAACCCATGGTGCCGCAAATAGACCATGTAAGCATAAGCAGGGACCGACGGGAAGTGGCTAAAGGCGTCATAATCCCGGAACGATGCTTCAGTTTCTTCACCGCTGTAGTCGGGAAACTCCCAATTCGACTCGGTGAAGGTTTCAACGACGGGTCTGATTCGGGAAATCAGCTCGTAGTACCCGCTGAATTTCATCCGGTCTCTTCCGGCTCGTTCCAGCGTGGTCTTGAGCTGCCACTCTGAGTTGCCCTGCCCCCGGAATAGCAGCGGTGATGAGCCTTGACCAAGCCCGTCGCGCAGATCCCTCAGCTTCTGCTGAAAGGCCTGCCAGTCACCAACGTCGATTTCTTTCATTCGATGGCCCCTTAACCCATTATCCGGGAATTTGCATCATTTCGCCGCTAATCATTCACACTGTGGGGTCACGTTTAGGACCGATTGTGTCAGCAGGCCGCTGCGCGTGGAAGGTCGCGGTCGCAAAGGAATGCGAAGTCCCGTTCTGGGAGATGGAACCGCAGTGTTGAGATTTTCGACAGTCCGCCCAGGTCGGATGCTCATCTCCGCGAACGCCGTATTTGGACCGCTGGCGGCGCACGTCCGGGATGTTCGTCCAGGTGGTTGGGCTCCGTGCTCGGCGACTGGTGTAACCGGCGTTTCACGGGACTAATCCGTGAATTGATCTTCGCGAAAGTCGGTATAATAGCAAATGTCCTCATACAGCCGCTGCAGCACAGCGGTCATATATGGACGTGTAGCTCAGTTGGATAGAGCAACCGCCTACTAAGCGGATGGTCGCGGGTTCGAATCCCGCCACGCACTCATACAACCCTGTTGCCGGGGAGATCCGGCCACATCGCAGCACCGAGGGCGCAGAAGGTCTTCGAGACCAGTTGTGGGAGACGGGCTGCGCCTCTGAGATTTTCAACAGCCACGCGGCCGTTGTCTCCAAGAACGCCGTATCTTGGGCGTTTGCGGACGGTCCAGGCAGGTTGCCGGAGCCGGGGGTGCATCAAGTGCCCGTCCCAAGACGGCGCGCTGGGGTGGGATATGCGCTACTATAGCTAACGCATGGTTATTCGTCCGAGTGTCGACGCTCACACTTGCTTCGTCCTGACGCCCTTCCGAGAACCGTTCAATAAGTACTACCGGACCGTCTTGAAGCCCGCGTTGAAAGCTGTGGGGTTCGAATGCGTCAGGGCGGACGAGATCCATGGTCCGCAGGTGATGGGCGACATTTGGAACTCAATTTGGAGGGCGAAGCTTGTCATCGCAGACGTGACGGGGAAGAACCCGAATGTCAATTACGAGCTTGGGCTGTGTCACGCACTGGGTGTACCCACAATAATCGTCACGCAGGACAAGAAGCACGTGCCGTTCGACTATGTGCACCACCGGTACATTGTCTACCGACCTGGCAAGCGCGGTTGGAGACAGAAACTCAAGACGGAGCTCCTCGAATCGTTGAACGCGGCGCTCGTCGACTCATCAGGCCGTGGTAATATTCTGGTCTGGCCCAGTGGCGTGAAGATAGTTCATGGCCCTCCAAGACCAGCGAAGATAACATTGCCTGTTAGGAGGTCGGTTCTGCTGGATTACCCGAGGGTCCCGTTTAGGGGCGGCCAGAATGCGGACTTCTTCAAGGAGAGACTCCCGAGAGGGGCGCGCGGGTTCACCCTCAAGATCACAGTGCCGGACCAAGCATATTGGCGGTGTGGGTTTGTTCTGTCCCCTGAAGACTACATTCACGATGGCCATGCAGACATCGAGATACTTCGGTACTTCCTCTTCCACTTTTGGCAGGGCAAGCCGACGACCCCAACAACGCCGCCTCAGAAGACGGGCCTGGCGTGGCAGGCATACGATGCCGGATCCTCGGTGGGGCAAGCGACTTTACAATTATCGAGCTCGCTCGGCCTGCGAGCGGAATTCGGCCAGCGACGTCGCACCCTTTCGGTGTATGTGGGAGAGCAACTCGTTCTTGAAAGGGAAATGGAGCGAGCTCATCTCAAATACCTCTACGTCCTCGCGTGGGCTGACTACTATCCTGCCGTCCGAGTGCCGGTGGATCTCGAAATACGGTGATCCGTCGAGCCGTCCAGCTCGATGATCCTCACACCACTGCACATTGAGAGATGCCACTGGGCCGCGAAAGGCCTATTCCGCTGAAGGGGAAGCCCAGACGCCCCCAAGTCGGTTCTGTTCCACGGGGACGGAGTGGATGATCCCCCAAACGCTGTCGCGTTGCTTTCAGCGCTCGCCTATGCGCCCAAGTAGCGCGCAAGAGCCTCCGTTAGAACGTACCGCTTTACTTCGTTGAACGTAATCTCCCTGATCAGTCCACAGTTCTGGAGAATTCTAGCCTTGTTCTCTAAATCTGGGTGATCCTCGTAAAAATAGGAGGCTTCCTGGCCGCCGGGCCAATAGCTCCATGTCTTCTTGAGCAGCACGAACTCGCGAGTCAGAGGTCGCTCTCGGAGGTCGTTACGGATTTCATCAAGGAGGTCCGGCATCAGCTGCTCAAGGCGTAAGAACATCAGCTCATCATCGTCCCCGAGGTCGCCCTTCAATTCGAGTGCTCGCAGCGCAGCGGCTTCGCTTATGGTCTTCCAACGCTGGAGAACGGCTACCGTGTAGCGCTGCGCATCGTTGTCCACAAGCTTACCGCACGACTGACAGAGCCAGATTCCATTAGCTGCCGACGTCCGTGCGTCAACAGTTAAGGCGGGATCGTAGCGCGGACCGTCTGGCGATGCCGCCGTGATATGTGCCGCAACCCCCACGTTTATGGCTTTGGTCGGGTCATCCTGCGGACCGCTTGTCGGCTGCCGGCAACCCGGATTGGAGCAGCGAAAGCTAACGCGTTTAGCCAGCGTCTCCTTAACCGGAACCGGGAAGTCGTCTCGCATTTTCAAATGGTAACTCGTAGCTGAAGATCGAAGAGAACGCCCTCGTTTGTCAGCAGGCGAGAGGGGATCCGCCTGACCGGGGGCTGTCGGTTCACGTTCCGTTGCAAAAGGCATCCTCGGCCCGATGCGCGACGGCCTCCGTCTTGACGGCCGGCGGAATCGCGGCTGGATAACGGCTGGTCTGGGCTGCCCAAAAGGCGGCGCGCTCTTCCGAGCGCGGCCGCGTCAGCGAAGTCTTTCGCGGCGCGGGACAAAAGTCCCGTTGTGGGAAGTTTGCGGATTCCTCCCGTGACACGCCGTCCACGGAAATCACATGAGCAGAGGTCGCCACTTCCCCGGCAAATCGACCGATCCCGCCCTGACGGGGTTCGCGGCAATGTACTCTCGATGCTTCAGAAAGCTCAGCCGGTTCTCGACTCGCACCTCGGAGAAGCCCCGCTGCCAGACCTCGCCTCCACGGCGCCCTGGGTCAGTATAAAGCGGAGCGCTTCGTCCACGCGGACGCCCTGAGTCCGACCCCCGCGCTACGCTTTCAGTTCATGCAGGTACGGGATGCTGGCCTTCATCAGGTCCAGGTCCATTTCCACGAAGTAGTTCTTCACCCCACCAGTTTTGGCGGCGGCAAACAGCTTCACCCAATCGACCATGCCCTTGCCAATCGCCACCTGTTTCTTTTCGGCGGCCGACCAGTCCGCCAAGTGGAGCGAAAGGAATCGCCCGGGGTACTTCGTGAGATACATGGCCGCCTCGTAACCCAGGCTCACAACGGCCACCTGGAACTGCATCTTGACCAGCTTGGCATCCAACTGGCCCATCAGCTTGTCGTAGACCAGCACGCCATCGATCTCCTGGAACTCGAAATTGTGATTGTGGAAGCCAAGCTTGATGCCCGCCTTCGCGGTCTGCTCGCCGATCTTGTTCAGCTCGTCGGCGGCGCGCATCCAATCGGCCATGGACGCGTTGTTCGGAAGGCCGAATGTCGAAAGCACCATCTGGGTCAGGCCCATTTCCTTCGACCAGGCGATTCGGTCGTCCAAACTTTGCCTCAGCTCCCGAAACTGAAAATGGGAGCTTTCGCAGCGCAGCCCGGCGGCTTCGATCGCCTGGCGGATCTCGGCGGCCTTCATCGTCGCCAGAGGCCCGAAGCCGGATGTGGCATAGCCCGGCGGCGAGCACATTTCCAAAGTGCGGAATCCGATCCCGGCGAGCTGCTTGAGAGTGCCCGGGAAATCCTTCGCGAGCGCGTCCCGCACTGGCCACGACTGGCATCCGATCGGCATGCCCAGCGGGTCCGCGCTGAGCTCCAGCGCTCCCCGGGAGAGATACCCGGCCGCGGCGGCTCCCATCGCGCCGCCCAAAAATCTTCTTCTTGAAACATGCGACATATCGATTCTCCCTGGTGGCGGCTCCCAGCCCCGGAAGTCGCGGAGCTGCCCCCTCACAAGCTACACGGAGTCGGGCTCGAAACCCTTCCGGTATTCGCGAACCAGGTATTGGTTCGCGGCTGCGTAATTCGTGATTTCCATCTTCTCCGGGTCGTACAACAGCTTCCGGCGGCTGCGCAGCGCGGCGGCGTACAGGTTGACAGCCTCCGAAATCGGCCACGCGTTCAGGAAGCTCCCGGCCGACTGTTGTTGGGCGCCCCGGCAGGCGGCCATCCATTGCCGGATGCCCGGCGAAGGTTGGTAGGCCGCGCGCGGCTGCCGCGGTTGGGGCTCCGGCGGGGGCGGATAGCCGCTCATTCTCCTCTCGGGGATCAGCCGCGGATTCTGCACGTTGAAGCCCGCCAGGATCTTGCCCTTGTCGCCGACGAACATCATCTGCTCGGCCTCGAATGCCCGATGGTCCTCGTCCAACTCCTCGGGCGTGGGCGGCCGCATCCCGCCGTCGTACCAGATCAGGTCCACCGCCGGCCTCCACCCGCGCGCCGGATACTTGAAGCGCACCGCGCTGGCCATCGGGAAGGAGAAATCGTTGTTCACCGTGATGGCCACGGTGTCCCGGAATCCGCACGCGTGGCTCAGCATGGGGTCCACGCTGGTTGGGCCAACCAGGTCCAACGCGTTGAAAACCGTCCATAGGCTGTAGTGGCCCATATCCGCCATGGATCCGCCTCCAAAGTCGTACCATCCGCGAAACACCATGTGCGTGTAATTCGGGTGGTAGGGCCGTTCGGCTTCGGGACCCAGCCACAGGTTCCAGTCGAAGCCCGCCGGGACGGAAGGCGTATCCGTTGGGAGAGTCGGGTATTGCGGCCACACCGGGCGGTTGGTCCAGTTGTGGATCTCCCGCAGCGTTCCGATAGAGCCGTCCTTGATCCACGCCATCACCTGGTCCATAGATCCGTTGCTGTCCCACGGTATGAAATGCGTGGAGACGCCGTTCGCGCGCACAGCGTCAATCACCAGTTTCGCTTCCCTCAACCGGTTGGCGATGGGCTTGTGCAGGATCACGTGCTTGCCCCGCTTGATGGCCGCCAAGCTGATGATGCCGTGGAGATGGTCCGGCGTCATGATCTTGACGGCGTTCAGGTCACCCTCCTTCGCCAACAGCTCGCGAAAATCGGCGTACGAGGCGCAGCCTTTGTATGAGCCGGAGGGCTGCTGGTTCGCGTAGTAGCTCTCGACGATGTCCTTGGCCGCGTCCCGGCCTCCGGGAATGGCGCCATCGGCGCCGGCTTTCCAGTCCGGCTTTCCAATCGCGGTGCGAATGCTCCTCAACAGGGAATTATTGTCCCAGTCCCGATATCCGGCCGCGTCTTTGTTGGGGTCGCAAACCGCGACTACCTGGATATCCGGGATGGCCAGCAGGTTCAGCAACTCCCTCAAGCCTTGCGTGCCCACGCCGATGTAAGCCAGCGTGATCTTGTCGCTCGGGGCGAGGGTTCCCTGTCCTCCCAAAACGTGTCGTGGGACGACAGTGAACGCAGCGGCGGCGGCTGCCGTCCCCAGGAACTTGCGGCGATTCTGTTCGGTTGTCATGTGCCTTCCTCTTTATCGGCGCCGAAAAGATCATACTCGATAGTCGCATTCAAAGCAATCTTGTGAATGGCGCCCCTTGCCCCAAAGTCGGAGCCGGCAGAACGCTTGACGTTCTCGGCGGGCAAGCTACTATATCCTGCTCGGGTGAAGCGATGCCGAGTGTCGTTCAGGGATTCGGACGGTATTGAGCATGCGGTCGAATTGGAGGCTCGGACATTATACGAAGCGGTGGGGCTGGCGATCGATCGCTTCCGCCGCTGTGAGCACATGAACTACGACCCGAAGGGGCTGCACGAATTCATCGTGGAATCGCGAGAGCCAAGCACCCAACATCGACTGACCAGGAACATTCTTGACGGATGGCTGCGCCGGCAGGGTGGATCGCCCGCGGATGTGGCACTGAAAACCAGATTGAAGGAGCTCCTGGGCATCGTGGCATAGGCCGTTGCTGGCGCCCGCGCAGTCGGCTTTGACGGGCGTCATTCGTTAATATCGATAGCTATTGCCGGGTTCGCTTTCTGCGGCCACTGATCATAGTCGTTCAACTGTGATCGAGCTGGACCGGTAAGTCAGATTCAGCGTGAAGGCGCCCGGCCGGCGTACTTCTTCCACATTGCCGGGTCCGCGAGCATCTTCACAAAGAGACCGCCGACTACCGAGCGAGCCTGAAAGCCCTGCTGCTTCGCCGTGACGGTATCGTACCAGTCAGTCAAGGGCACGCGGCTCTCGGAATCGTTCGCGAACTGATACGCCGGCGACACGATGTTTTCGAAATCGAACTGATTCTCCGCTAGCGTCGCCGTCCACAGGATCCAGTCCAGCTTCGTGTAGGCGCGTCGATTGTCGAGCGGCAAGCCGTACTTATTCTGCCTCGTGAGATAGAATGCGATCTCCTTGCGGGCCACATCGGGCGGGAAGAGATTCAGCCCGAGCAACCTATCCCAGACCAGGTTGTATTTCTGGCTCCAGGTTGCGGGCTTGTCGAACGCCAGGCGGTAGTGATCTCCGTCGTTCGCCAAGTCCATCCATCTCTTCACGAAGTCCTGTGCAGTCCGGCGGTATTGCGCGGCTACGTCCCTCCGTCCCGTCATTTCGGCGAGCATGCCGTATGAACCCAACGCCAAGATGGCCTTGATCGAAAGGTTGGCGTTGTGCGCCAAGTGGCCGGCGAAATCGTCGGTCGAGAGCTGGTTTTCGGGATCGAGCCCCTTCTCCTTCAGATACTCAGCCCACCTGGTGAGCTGCAGCCAGTACTTCTCGGCAAACGCAGCATTCCCGTCTGCCCGCGCCAGAGCGGCCACCATGATGAGCATGTTGCCGCTCTCTTCCACCGGCATCTGGTTGGTTTCGGTGCGCTCGCCGCCTCCGTAGACCTGCCCGTTGGCTTGCGGGTAGGTGCCCAGGTCGTGCGGTGCAAACGGCCATGGCCAACGTTCCATGCGCGCATAGTCCATCACCGGCTGGAGCTGCGCCTGCAGCAACCGCGGGCTGAACAGCAGGGTGAACGGCGAACTGGGATAGATCACATCCACGGTGGCGATGCAGCCGTTGCTGAAGTTTTCCTTGGGGAAGTACATGGCGGTGCCGTCGACGTCGGCCACCAGCTTGTGCGCCGCCAGCATCTGCCGGTAGGCCAGCACCGCCAGGCGGGCGTACTTCTCGCCGCCCGCGCGCCGCATGTCGGCCATCAATTCGGTATCAAAAGATGTGCTGCGCTCCGAAAGCGCATCGTGCTCTTTGCGCGCGTTGCGAAGCAGGTCGCTCATCTCGGAGCCCTTGCGTCGCCACCAGGCACGCTCGCGGCGCTGGAAGTATTCGATCGCGTATAGGTCGTCGTAGGCCAGCATCAGGTAGCGCGACACCGGCTGCGCACTCACGCGGCCGAGATTGATGCTAAATGCGAGCACCCGGCCCTCGCCCCGCCTCGGCACCAGCAGTTCCGCGAAATCGTCCGAATCCGGAAGGCGGCCGCCGGTCTGAAAGGCCGCGACCGCTTCGGTGTGGCCCATGCCGGCTGAGGTGACGCCGTCGGCGCGGTCGGCCGCCAGGTAGAGATAGCCCCAATCGATCCGCAGGTCGTCGCCCCGCTTGGCCAGCACCGCCTGCTCGCGCGAGCCCATACGCAGTACTGGCTGGCCATCGAGCTGGTACCGCGACCAGACCACCGGCTGGTCGGCCGTGTTCACCACCAGGTCGGTCCTGGCATCTAAATACACAGCGACGTCATGGCCGTTGCCGTCGGCCGAGGAAACCCGCCATTCCAGGTACGTGAGCGGCCGCGAGAGCACGTCCAGATCTTCCGGCAGCGCCGGCGTGAAGAATGTCAGCTCCAGCTTTACGCCCGCACCGGAAAACTCATAGATCGTGTGCGTGGGCAACACCTCGACCCGCGATTGTGGGAGCACCTGGGCGCCCTGCCGCTCGTGCCCCATTACCTGGTATGTCATGCCGTCGATACGCACCAGCCCGGTCAGGCTGTTTGGTTTGCCGGTCCAGTGCACGGTCCCGGCGTCGTTGAGGTGGTCGGTGTTGGACCAGATGCTGAAATACGGATCATGCGCCACTAGCGGAACTGCCGGCGGCCGCATTGGAGGGAGACCCTGCGCGAACGCAGCTGCCGACAGCGTGATCGCGAGCGCGTTAATTCGAAAGGACGGGCGAGGACGCTTCATGATTTTCACTTCAGGATATCGCTTCGGACAGAGCCTCGCGAAAGCGTTATGGGTCAATGTCGGTAGCCAACTCCGCGGGCAACGTCCGCTGGGGCAATGGCCCTGTGCGCCGGTCGAGCGATTGCCTCTAAGGGCAAGTTTCCGGAAAGCCCACGGCCACAACCCAAGCCTTTCGGTGGCGATTGCCTCGGCCCGCGACTAGGAGTAGACTCATGCTAGGCCGCACCATCTCGCACTACGAAATCACCGAGAAGCTCGGCGAGGGCGGGATGGGTGAGGCGAAATAGTTGGGCAAAGCGCCCGTAGTCTTCAGCGATCCGGGTGCCGTGCAGTCGCTGATGATGGGGTAATGGTTTGCACCGCGGCAGCGGGACGGGGTGATTGGATGTAAATTGGCTGGTGGCCAAAAGGCAGAATGGGAACCCCGTCTGGTTTACTTGAAGGCACGGGGCGACTCCCTTTGCGAAAGGAGGAACACTTCTAATGAAACAGTGGCTCGTGTTGACGGTTGTGGTTCTCGTGGCGTTCTCTGCTGCGCTCGGTCAGACGCAAGGCAAGAAACCTGCCGAAGGCTCGGTGGAAAGCGTCTTGATGCAGATGGAACGAGATTGGGCCCAAGCGTACATGAAGGTGGATTTGACTGCTCTCGATCGCATCGAGGCTGCCGAGTTCGCCTTTACTGATAGCCAGGGAACGGTAACAGACAAAGCGCAGGACCTGGCGGAGACCAAGTCCGGGGTGTGGAAGGCTCAGTCGGTTTCAGCGGACGAGCTGAAAGTCCGGGTGTTTGGCAATGCCGCTGTCGTCACTGGCCGCGACACCCTGAAGGGCGCTCAGTACAAAGGGAGAGATCTGAGCGGCCAGTATCGCTTCACGGATGTCTTCGTACAGCGCGACGGACGCTGGCAGGCCGTTGCTAGTCATAGCAGCAAGATCGCAGCTCCCTGATCGAGTGGCTGAGAAGCCTGCGTTCTCGGAGTATCGTTATTCCGTGCGCCACATCTCGGAGGACCTGCTGGACCAGCACGCGCTGAAGAAGCTCCCTGAAACCGAGGTGGCCGCTCTGGAGGAGCGCCTCTTGATTTACCCCGACTGCCGGGATCGCCTTCAACTGACTGATGACTTCGCCGAGGCACTGCGGGCGGCGGTGGGTGAGGCGAAATAGCCAGACCAAGCGCCCGCAATCTTTCTCGATCCGGCCATCCGCTTGGTGCCGTCAGGCGCATTTCGGCTGCGCTTACCGGTGACGATCCTGCCGTAAACCTCTTAGTCGGCGTGCTTTGTGGCAGGCTTCGCAGGCGGATCGGGAATCATCGTATCGAGCGCTATCTTCCAGCTTCCGTCCGCCTGTTTCTTCCACACGCTGACACCCTTAATGGTTGTTTCGGTGACCTTACCCTTTTTGTCCCTGGTGTCGATTTTGCCGGTGCCCCAACTGTAGGCAAGATCCCCGGAACGGGCAACCTCGACCTTCACCGTCTTCCAGGACATTTCCGGCTTTCCCGCCATAAAAGTTTCGAAGTACTTCTGCATGTTTTCTTTACCCTGGATGGTGGGAGCGTCCGGGGACATGCCGACGACGTCGTCGGGGTAGAAGCTCGCCGCCTTGACCGGGTCCAAGGCCGCAACAGCTTTTGCCATGTCGCCATCGGCCGCGCGGATCGCGGTCTCGTCCGCAGCTCTAGTGTCCGGTGTTTGAGTCGCCTGCTGCTGGCAACCGGTCAACGTGAAAGTCAGCGCGACAAAGGTGGCGAGGAGCAGTGAGTACCGTATTCGTTGGTAGCTTCGCAGGAACATCGCTATACCTCCTTCTGAAGAGAATGCTCCTGCGCGCCTCCGGTGTCAAGGTGTACGCACGAAAGCCGCTGAGGCTGGCACCTGCGCACGGACCGTAGGGGTGTTCGAGTTGTTTTCGCTAGATGTAAAAAAGCAGCAGAAACGTGGGAGGTGAGATGAAGAAAAGAACAGACATCCAAACCTATGCCGGGCCGACCGCCAGCGGTCGCCATCCTGCCGTGATTTACGCCCGCGTCAGCAGCAAGGACCAAGAGAAGGAAGGCTATTCGATTCCGTCCCAACTGGAACTGCTCCGCGGCTATGCCGGCGCCCACGGCTTCGATGTGCTCAAGGAGTTCATGGACGTGGAAACAGCGAAAGCGGCCGGGCGCACCAGCTTTGGCGAGATGATTGCGCTGTTGCAGGGGAGCAAGACCTGCCACACGATTCTGGTGGAGAAGACCGACCGCCTGTACCGGAACCTGAAGGATTGGGCGACCATCAAAGAACTTGGACTCGAGATCCACTTCGTGAAGGAGAACGTCATCCTGGCTCCCGACTCCCGCTCTTCAGAGAAATTCATGCACGGCATCAAGGTTCTGATGGCCAAGAACTACATCGACAACCTCTCGGAGGAGACCCGGAAGGGCATGCTGGAAAAGGCGCGGCAGGGGATCTGGCCGTCGTTCGCGCCGCTGGGCTACATCAACGTGGACGGCGCAAACGGGAAGCGGACCATTATCCCCGACAGCAATCTGGCGCCGGTCATCACCAGGATGTTCGAGCAGTACGGCACCGGCAAGTATTCGCTGAAGCAAATGGCCAAGACAGCGCGCGCCGACGGACTGGCCTACCGTAAGAGCGGGGACATGGTGCCCACCTCCACGGTGCACAAGATCCTGCGCAACCGGATCTACTCCGGCGACTTCGATTTCGATGGCACCATGTACCACGGTTCCTACGAGCCGATCGTTTCCCGCGAGCTATGGGAGGAAGTCCAGGCGATCCTCGACGGCCGCGGCGCCAAGAAGACGCGCAAGATGAAAGAGCAGTTCGCGTTCAGCGGTCTGATCACCTGCGGCCATTGCGGCTGCGCCATGGTGGGCGAGATCAAGAAGGGGCGCTATATCTACTACCACTGCACCGGCTTCCAGGGGAAGTGCGCGGAGCCGTACACGCGCGAGGAGGTGCTGGAGGAGAAGTTCACGGCGTGGTTGAAGGGGATCACGTTCAGCGACGAGACGCTGGCCTGGGTGCGGCAGGCCCTACGCGAAAGCCACCGTGACGAACGGCAGTTCCACGACGACGCCATCGCCAAACTCCAGCGTGAACACCGCCGCCTCCAGGACCGCATCGACAGCATGTACGAAGACAAGCTTGACGGCCGGATCGGCAATGACTTCTTCGACTCCAAGGCCGCGGAGATGCGCACGGCTCAGACAGCCATCATGCGCGACCTGGAGGCGCACCAGACGGCCAACAGCAGCTACATCGAGGAAGGCGTCCAACTCCTGGAACTGGCGCACCACGCGCACGTCCTGTTCGAGAGTCAGCCCCCGGGCGAAAAACGCAAACTCCTGGATTTGGTACTCTCGAACTGCACCTGGAAGGGCGGCGAACTCACCGCGAAATATCGGCAACCCTTTGACGTGTTGGCGGTTGCGGTCGCGTCGGAACAGCAGCGGGCAGGAGAGGGAATGGCAGAAACGGCCAGAAACGATATCTGGCTCCCCAGGTAGGACTCGAACCCACAAACCTCCAATCAACGCTGATTGAAAAACAATGATTCTTAGCGGCGTTCATCAGCGGCCCAAATTGATTCTTTCGCACCTTCTCACGACGCAGGTCGGCCAGCCCCCCACCGGTACCCTCGGATCTGCTAATATTGGGTAGCCGAAAGGCTCTCCCGCATGCCGTCAAGTTTGCCGCTGGCGCTCCTGGCCGCTCATTCCGCTACCGACCGTCTGGTGCGGAGCCTGTTCGACGACACCTTCGCCGGAATCCACCAGATGGCATGGTTCGACTGGGCCATGCTGATTCCCTACTTCACGGTTCTGGTCATCCTTTCGCTTTACGGCATCCACCGGTACGACATCATCCGTACGTATTTCAAGCATCGGAAAAAGGCCGTTACCGGGCCGCCCCAGCGCTACGAACAGCGTCCGCCGGTGACCATTCAGCTTCCTCTTTACAACGAGCGCTACGTGGTGGAGCGGCTCATCGACGAGGTGGTCAAGATCGAGTATCCCAAGGACCTGCTCCAGATTCAGGTCTTGGACGATTCCACCGACGACACCGCCCCCTTCGCCGAGGCGCTGGTTGAGCGCTACCGGGCGCTGGGCCACCCCATCGAGTATCATCACCGCGCCAACCGCCATGGTTTCAAGGCCGGGGCGCTTCAGGAAGGGCTTGAGACCGCCACCGGAGAGCTGGTTGCGGTGTTCGACGCCGACTTCTGCCCGCCGTCCGATTTCCTCGAGCGCACGGTCGATTTCTTCGTGGATCCGTCGGTCGGGGTGGTGCAGACCCGCTGGAGCTACATCAACCGCGATTACAACTTCCTGACGGAAGTGGAAGCCATGCTCCTGGACGGCCATTTCATCTTGGAGCACGGCGCCCGGTCGCGCGCGGGGTACTTCTTCAACTTCAACGGGACGGCCGGCATCCTGCGCAAGAAGATGATCGACGACGCGGGAGGCTGGCAGCACGACACGCTCACCGAAGATTCGGACCTGAGCTACCGCGCGCAACTCAAGGGCTGGCGTTTCGTTTATCTGCCGGGCCTGGACTGCCCTTCCGAGCTGCCCGTGGAAATGCACGGCTTCCAGGTGCAGCAATCGCGCTGGGCCAAGGGGCTTACGCAGGTCGCCAAGAAGTTGCTGCCCGCGATTTTCCGCGCCGACGTGCGGAAGCGTGTGAAGGCCGAGGCTTTCCTGCACCTGACGCCCAACATTTCCTATCCGCTGATGATCGTGCTTTCGGCGCTGATGCTGCCGGTGATGATCGTGCGCTTTTACATGGGCGTGTGGCAGATGGTGTTCATCGACCTGCCGCTCATCGTGGCGTCGTTCTGGTCCATCTCGCTGTTCTACGTGATTGCGCAACGCGAGCTGCACCCCAAGCACTGGAAGCGGTCGATTCTGATGCTTCCCATGCTGATCGCGGTGGGGGTGGGGCTGACCATCATCAACACGCGGGCCGTGCTGGAAGCGCTGTTCGGCATTCAGAGCGGCTTTGTGCGGACGCCTAAATTCGGGATCGGCGAGCGGATGGTCAACCTGGAACACAAGAAGTACCGCCGCCGCAGCGGCTGGCTTCCCTACGCGGAGATCCTGGTGGGCACGTACTTTGTGGCGATGAACGTGTTCGCGGTCGAAACCTACAATTTCCTCGCGATTCCCTTCCTTCTGCTGTTCGTCGCAGGCTACTACTGGGCGGGTTTCGGCACCTTATACCAGGAGTACCAGGGCCGGTTGCGCTGGCTCAAGCAGCGGAACCTCGAGCTGGCTCGCCAGGCGTAGGAGTAAGAATCCTTCCATCCCGCATTTGCACGATGTAGTGCCCGTAGGCCGCGGCTTCGGGGTTGTGCGTGATCATCAGGATAGTCTGGCCGAGCCGCTCGTTCAGGCCGCGCAGGACTTCGAGCACCGCCTTCGAGCTTTCACTATCGAGATTGCCGGTGGGCTCGTCGGCCAGCAGAATGGCGGGGTGGTTCACAATCGCGCGCGCGATCGCCACACGCTGTTGCTCGCCGCCGGACAACTCGCTCGGTTTGTGGTCCAGCCGGTTGGCGATGCCGAGCAGCCTGAGTACCTCCTCGAACGATGCCTCCGGCTTCGAATCCGAGCCTCCGATATGGCGCGCGATGGCGATGTTGTCGCGCGCCGTCAGGTTGGGCAGCAGGTTGAACTTCTGGAACACGAACGCGACGCTGCGTCTGCGCAGGCGCGTGCGGCCGGCCTCGGTCATCGCCGCAAGATCCTGGCCGGCCACGCGCACCTCTCCCGAGGTCGGCGGTGTCAGGCCGCCAATAATGTGAAAAAGCGTGGACTTCCCCGAGCCGGAGGGTCCCACGATGGCCAGGAACTCGCCCGGCTTCACGGTGAGATCCACGCCGCGCAGCGCGAGCACGTCCACCTTCCCCACCTGGTAAGTCTTGCGCAGGTCGCGAATTTCGATGATGGGGCCGCTATTCATACGCCAGCGCCTCGATGGTGTCGTGCCGGGCGGCGCTGAGACCGGGGTAGAGCGCGCCGAAGGCGGCTCCGATCAGGGTGACGGCGCCGGCGATGGGCCACCAGGAAGGCACGATCACCATCGGGATCGAGGCCGGCTCAACTGTCCGGATGAGCCAGCACGCGCCGAAGCTCATCGCAATTCCCAGAATCGTGCCCCCCATCCCCAGGATCACGGCTTCGGTGAGAATGATCCGCAGGATAAAGACCTGCGACGCGCCGAGCGATTTCAGAATGCCGATCTCGCGCGTCCGCTGCAGCACCGCCATGTACATCGAGAGCAGAACCACGGCGAATCCGATGATGACCCCGATGGCCATGATGACGATGATGAATTCCTTCAGGGCCGGAATGTTATTCACGTTATACAGGGAAGTGAAGTCGTCCATGGAGAAGATCGGGTAATCCGGCAACTTCGACCCCAGGTCTCGAACCACGGCGGCGGTGTTGGCCGCGTCGTCGAGCTTGAGATAAATCTGGCTGACCTTGCCGATGTTGCTGGTCTTCTGCTGTAGCACACCCAGCGGAAACACGATATGGGCCAGCTTGCCGCCTTCGAAGATGCCGCAAACGCGCCATGGCGTGTTCAGGATGGTGATCCGGTCCCCTACATGCGCGTGTTGCTGGTCCGCGTAGAACTGGTCGATGATGACGTCGTCCGGACCTTGAAAGGGGCCTCCGTGAAGGTAGGTGAAGCCGCCGCTCATCTGGTCGAATTGCTTCAGGTCGACGCCGGTCGCTCCCAGTGTGATGCCCTGGACAGGTTGGTTTACGGCGCCCACGGCCATCTTGACGTGCGGCTGTTGACCCAGCCAATCCACGATCTTGTCGGAAATTCCGCCGCTCAGGGTCAAGAGCGTGGACCCCGGCGGACGGACGATCACGTCGGCGCCGATGGCGCGCGTGCGGCGCTGGCTATCTTCCAGGAAGCCGTGGCTCAGGCCCACTAAACACAGGATGAGGGTCACGGGCACGCCGATGAGCAGGATGCTGAGCAGGCTGCGCATGGGTTTGTGTTTGAGGTTTTCCAGAACGAGCTTGGCGGTCACTTTTTACGACTTCTTCCTTCTGCGCGGCGGCGCTGGCTTGGCCGGAGCAGGCGCGGGCGCCTGGCCGACTACCTGCAACGCAGTCCCTTCCGGCTGGTCGAGCACAAACTTATCATCCGATACGCCGTTGTTGATGTCCATCTTCACGATATCGATCACCACCGCGTACTCGTCGCGCGGACGGTTGATTTCGATGTGCTTGGGGAAGGCCACGTTATCGTACCGGCGCCAGTCGGCGTAGCGCGCGTCGGTGAGGATGTTGCCGGCCGCGTCGAAGATCAACTGGCGCGCCATGGTGAGGTTGTAGCGGTTGAACCAGATGGTCCGGTCGAGCTGCAACTGTCCGCCGCCGTTCACGTGGACCACGTGAATGACATAGAACGCATTGTCCTCGTCGGTGAAGTTCTCCAGCAGGAGCTTGTCGCGACTGGCATCGACCGGCCGCACCAACAGCGCCTCCAGGAAGTGCTGGGGCCGCAGGTTTTCCAGCTTGTTCTGGGAGGGCCGATCGATTTCATTGCGGCCCACCAGGAAACGGTTCCGGGCCGGGACGTAGAGCTTGAAGTTCGTGCCGTCTGATACCATGTCGAAAGCCGTGTTCCGCACCACGGGGTAGAGGCCGATCAGGCGGATATCGCCCGGTTTTCGAAAGAGAATGAACGCGCGAACGTCCTTGTACTCGGTGATCTTGCTCTTCTCCGCGCTGCCCAGCGCCGGCACCATGTCCACCGTAGCGTTGAAATCGTGAATGGCCTCGTACTGTCTCGCCATGATGTCCACCAGTGCGGACCGGTCCGCGACGAGCAGCGGCTGGGTCGGCTTTCCGCCGGTGCGGGCGAAGGCACGGCGCCGCGCCAGGCAGGAAGAAAGCCCAAGCGGGATCAGGCAGAGCAGGAGAATGGCCGCGGAGACGCGCCTGAAGAGCATCGTTTCATTGTAGGCAGCCGGTTAACCGGTGTGTCAATTCAGTGTGCGCGCGCCGGTTATGATAAAGTGGAACATAGCCTCGAGCACGATGGGCCTGTGGCGCAGTTGGGAGCGCGCTTCCATGGCATGGAAGAGGTCGTGAGTTCGAATCTCACCAGGTCCACCAAAACATTTCAATCACGGTCAGGCCGGCGCGGGTTCTTTTACCGGCGCCCATCTTCGAAGGGCCTCGAACAAAGCTTCCATGGCCACGGGCTTGGAGATAAAGTCGTCCATGCCCGCCTCGAGGCATTGCTCGCGACAGCCCGCC
>JBEKSR010000102.1:0-20747 GCA_049516835.1 Bryobacteraceae bacterium
CCAGGCACTCGACAACCTAATCCGGGAAATCGGTCTGGAGGTGGCCGCCTGAATTCTCATGAACGAAACGAGAACAAAATTCTCGTTTCAGCGCCTCTTTCAGGCTAAAGCATGCCCTACCTGGAAGGCTTCAACAGCGCGGCCATGCCTTCGAGGACGAGTTCGAGACCGTCTCCGAACGTAGCGTCGCCGGTGGGTGGCCCATCGCTCTCCCGCAACAGACGCTCCAAATGGGGGAACGCACCCGTGGCGATGAGCCGCCGTATGTAGGGTGGCACGGCCTTGCTCTTGCCGTAGCGCGCCCGCCGCAGCGCTTCCGCCTCGGACAGTTCCAGCATGACGAAGCCCATCGTGTAGACGAACACCGAGGCGACCATCCGGTGCATGGTTGCGATATCGAGCCCCAGGCCGGCGACGGCCGCCAGCGAGAATTCGAATTGCGCGAGGCGATTCGGCCCGAACGCCGGACGGCTGTGCAGGAGGCCGGTAAGCCAGGGATGCCGCTTCAAACAGGCGCGCGTCCGTACCCCCACGGTATGCAAATCGGCCCGCCAGTCGCCCGACGGCTGCTCGGGCAGCTCGACGCCGCCCATGGCGGCGTCGAGCAGCAAGTCGAGCAGGTCGGCCTTGCTCGGCACGTAGTGGTAGACGGACATCACACCGCAGCCGAGCTCCGAGGCGAGGCTCCGCATGGAGATCTTCTCCACGCCCTCGCGGTCCGCCAGCCTCGTGGCGGCGCGGACGATTCGCTCGACCGTGATGGAGGGAGACTCGCCGGCCGGGCGCTGGCTGATGCGCTCCCAAATCAGGGGGCCGCAACTGGATCCCTTGCGCGGGGCCGTTTTCGTCCGGGGCGTCTTGTTGGTCATGCCTTTAGCGCGCAAGATTTAATTATAGTACACTGTACGAGACGGGCGTTTGCCAAAGATGCAGAACGAGCTATGACACATTCCAGACGAGCTTCTTTCTATTTCATCCCAGCCCTGGCGCTGCTGTCGCTGGCCGCCGGTGGTTGCCGCCAACAAGCCGCACCCGCAGCCATGGGACGGATGGCTCCGGAAGTCAGCGTCACACCGGTGGCGCAACGGGACGTGCCGGTCTTGGGCGAGTGGGTAGCCACGCTCGACGGCTACGTGAACGCGCAGATTCAGCCCCAGGTGTCCGGCTATCTGATCCGGCAGAATTACCAGGAAGGTTCGTTTGTGCGCGAGGGGCAGGTGCTGTTCGAGATCGATCCGCGTCCGTTCGAGGCGGTGCTCGACCAGGCCCGGGGCGCGCTGGCGCAGGCGCGCGGCTCGTTGGCGCAGGCGCGCGGCGCGCAGGCGCAGGCCACGGCGCAACTGGAGCTGGCCCAGATCAACGTCCGCCGCGACACGCCGCTGGCCAAGGCCCGCGCCATCGCGCAGAGCCAGTTGGACAGCGAGACCCAGGTGCAGAAGACCGCCGAAGCGAACATCCTGACCGCCCAGGCGGGCATCGAGACCGCCCAGGCGAGCATCGAGAGCGCGCAGGCCGCCATCCGGACCACCGAGCTCAACCTGGGATTCACCAAGGTGCGCTCGCTGGTGGACGGCGTCGCCGGCATGGCGGCGGTTCAGATCGGCAACCTGGTGGGCCCCTCGACGGTGCTCACCACGGTTTCGAAAGTGGATCCGATCAAGGTGTACTTCCCGATCACCGAGCAGGAATACCTGCATGTGTCGGGCCTCTCGAAAACGGGGCGCGGCGACGGCTGGCTGCGGCGCGCGGTCCCAATCCCGCTCCAGCTCACGCTCTCGGACGGCAGCGTGTATCCACACACCGGGCACATCGTGTTCACGGACCGGCAGGTGGATTCGCAGACCGGGACGATCCGCATCGTGGCGGCGTTTCCGAATCCCGGGAACATCCTGCGTCCGGGCCAGTTCGGACGCGTGAGCGCGGTGAAGGAATCCCTGCGCGGCGCGCTGGTGGTTCCGCAGCGGGCCGTTTCGAATTTCCAGGGGCAGTATCAGGTGGCCGTGGTCGGGGCGGATAACAAGGTCTCGGTGCGCAACGTGACGGTGGGTCCGCGCCTGGGCTCGTTGTGGGTGATCGAGAGCGGCGTGGCGGCTGGAGAGCGCGTAGTCACGGAGGGAACGGCGAAGGCGCCCGACGGCGCGGTAGTGAGCCCCAAGGCGGCAACCGCGGCCGAAACCGCCGGGCAGCCGAAGGAGCACTGACATGGCGAAATTCTTCATCGACCGCCCCATCGTGGCAATGGTGATCGCCATCATGATGGTGATCGTCGGCGCGGTCTCGCTGGTCCAGTTGCCGACGGCGCAGTTCCCCGAGATCGTGCCGCCGGAAGTGATGGTTCGCGCCATGTTCCCGGGCGCCGACTCGCGCACGCTCGAGCAGTCCGTCGCCACGCCGCTCGAACAGCAACTCATCGGCGTCGACAACATGAATTACATGTATTCGGTCAACTCCAACGCCGGTTCCACCACCATCACGGTGAACTTCGACGTCAAGACCGATCCCAATACCGACCAGGTGCTGACGCAGTTGCGCACCTCGCAGGCGCAGCCGCAGTTGCCGGCCGAGGTGACGACCTCGGGGCTGACGGTGCAGAAATCCCGGGCCTCGGTGCTGATGATGATTGCGCTGTATTCGCCGCACGGAACCTACAACAGCTCGTTCATGTCCAACTACGCCTACATCAACCTGGCGGACGAGTTGACGCGCGTGCCGGGCGTCGCGCGCGTCCAGATCTTCGGCGCCGGCCAGTACGCCATGCGCATCTGGGTGAAGCCGGACAAGCTGGCCAAGCTGGGCGTGACGGTTCCACAGATCGTCAGCGCCATCAGGACGCAGAGCACGGTGAATCCGGCTGGACAGATCGGCGGCGACCCGGTTCCGCGGGGACAGGAGTTTACCTACACGGTGCGCACCAAGGGGCGGCTGACCAGCCCCGAGGAGTTCGGCGACATCGTTCTGCGCGTGCAGGCGGACGGTTCGAGCCTGCGGCTGAAGGACGTCGCGCGCGTCGAACTGGGAGCGCAGTCCTACGGCGTCGCGAGCCGTTTCAACGGGGAGCCGGCGGCCACCATGGCGGTCTACCAGTTGCCGGGTTCGAACGCGGTGGAGGGAGCCGAGGCGGTGCGCCAGCGGCTGAACGAGCTGAAGAAGCGGTTCCCCAAGGACCTCGACTATAAGGTCGCGATCGACACCACCGACGCCGTGCGGTCCGGCATCTCGGAAATCAAGTGGACGCTGATCGAAGCACTGGCACTGGTGGTGCTGGTGGTTTACATCTTCCTGCAAAGCTGGCGCGCGACCCTGATCCCCATGCTGGCCGTGCCGGTATCGCTCATCGCCACCTTCGCGGTGTTCCCGATTCTGGGCTTCTCGGTGAACACGCTGTCGCTGTTCGGCCTGGTGCTGGCCATCGGCCTGGTGGTGGACGACGCCATTGTGGTCGTCGAGTGCGTGGAGCATCACATGGAGGAAGGAATGGCGCCGCGCGACGCCGCCTTGCAGGCCATGCACGAAGTCTCCGGCCCGGTGGTGGCGATCGCCATCATTCTCGCCGCGGTCTTCGTTCCCACCGTGTTCATCCCGGGCATCACCGGCAGGCTGTACCAGCAGTTCGCGGTGACCATCGCCATCTCGGTGGTCATCTCCGCGTTCAACGCGCTGTCGCTCAGCCCGGCGCTGTCGGCCCTGTTGCTCAAGCCGCAGACCAAGCGCCGCGGAGGCCCGCTGGGATGGTTTTTCAGATGGTTCAACCGCATGTTCGCGCGCACCTCCAAGGGCTACATCGGCTTCTCCTCCGTGCTGATCCGCAAGGCGGCGTTCAGCCTGGCGTTCCTGGCGGTGGTGGCCGTGGCGGCAGTCGCCACAGGCCGCCACCTGCCGGGATCATTCCTGCCGGAAGAGGACCAAGGCTACTTTCTGGCCGCCCTGCAACTGCCCGACGCCGCTTCGCTCGAGCGCACCAGCAAGGCGGCCGAGAACGTAGAGAAGCTGATGCTGAGCACCCCGGGAGTGGAAGGCTGTATGGCCGTGGTCGGCTTCAACTTGCTCAGCGGCGTGGCCAATACGTACAGCGCGTTTTTCTTCGTGCCGCTCAAGCCATGGGACGAGCGGACCAGGCCCGAGGAGAAATACGAGGCGATCCGCCGGCACATCACCGTGGGGCTTTCGAAAATCCGCGAGGGCATAGCGTTCTCCTTCCCGCCGGCCGCGATTCCCGGCATCGGGACCTTCGGCGGCGTCTCGTTCGTGCTGGAAGACCGTTCCGGCGCGGAGCAGGAGTTCCTGACGGCCAACGTAGGCAAGTTCCTCACGGCGGCGAGAAAGCGGCCTGAACTCAGCTCCGTTACCACAACCTATCTGCCCACCGTGCCGCAGATCTTCGCCGACGTGGACCGCGAGAAGGTGATGCGCCAGGGCGTCGACATCGGCGACGTGTACACCACGCTGCAGACGTTCATGGGCGGCTACCTGGTGAACTACTTCAACCTGTACGGCCGGCAGTGGCAGGTGTATGTCGCCTCGGAAGGCGAATATCGGACGCGCCCGGAAGACATCGGCCAATTCTACGTCACCGGCAACCGCGGGAACATGGTGCCGCTGGGCTCGGTGATCGACACCAGGATGATTCTGGCGCCCGAGTTCTCGCTCCGGTACAACGAATACCAGGCGGCGCAGATCAACGCATCCGCCAATCCCGGATACAGTTCCGGCCAGGCCCGCAAGGCGCTCGAAGAAGTCTTCGACCAGACCATGCCGCGCGAGATGGGCTACGACTACCAGGGCATGTCGTTCCAGGAGCAGAAGGCCGAGCAGGGCGTATCCTCCACCGCCATATTCGGTCTGTCGCTGCTGTTCGTATTCCTGATTCTGGCGGCGCTTTACGAAAGCTGGTCGCTGCCCATGAGCGTGCTGCTGGGCGTGCCGATCGCCGTCTTCGGCGCTTACACCACGCTGTATCTCCGCAACTTCGAGAACGACGTGTACACGCAGATCGGACTGATCATGCTGATCGGGCTCTCGGCCAAGAACGCCATCCTGATTGTGGAGTTCGCCAAGACCGAATACGAGAAGGGCGGCAAGACGGTGGCTCAGGCGGCGCTCACCGGCGCGCGCATCCGCCTCCGCCCCATCCTGATGACCGCTTTCGCGTTCATCTTCGGCTGCATTCCGCTGTGGACCGCTTCGGGCGCGGGCGCCAATTCGCGCCGCATCCTCGGCACGGTGGTGATCGGCGGCATGCTGGCCGCCACCCTGATCGCCATTTTCCTGATCCCGGTGACGTTCGACGTCATCGAGACGCTGTCGCTGAAACTGCGCAAGAAGCATCCGGTGCTGCCGTCGCACGGCGGCCTACCCGAGGAGACGGCATGATGGCGCGAACCTGGTTTTTCCCGACGATCGCCTGCGCGCTGGTTCTGTGCGGATGCATCAAGGGCCCCAACTACAGCCGTCCGGCAGTGGACGTTCCAGCGGCCTATCACGGCCAGGACAACGCCGCGGCCTCGACCGAATCGCTCGGCAACGCCAAGTGGTGGACCGTCTTCGAGGACCAGGAGCTGCAAAAGCTGATCCGCGCCGCGCTGGAGCAGAACTTCGACCTGCGCATCGCGGCCACGCGCGTGCTCCAGGCGCGTGAATCAGTCGCGATCGCGCGCTCCAATCAGTACCCCACGCTTTTGGGCGGCGTGCTGGTCACCGGCGAGCGCATACCCGCCGTCGGCGGCGCTGCCACGACCACCTACAACATTCCCGAGCTGGGCTTCTCCGGCTCCTGGGACATCGATTTCTGGGGCAAGTACCGCAGGCTCACGGAAGCCGCGCGCGCGGAGCTGACGGGGACCGAGTGGGCGCGCCGCGCCGTGGTGCAGAGCCTGGTGTCGAGCGTCGCTTCCGCGTATTTCGATCTGCGCGAGCTCGACCTCGATCTCGAAATCTCGCGGCGCACGCTGGTTTCCCGCGAGGATTCGCTCGATCTCACCCGCACGCTGGTGGATGGCGGCGCAGCGCCGCTCTCCGACCAGCGGCAGGCCGAACAGCTCGTCGAGACGGCGGCGGCGGCGATTCCGGACCTGGAGCGCGCCATCGCGCAGCAAGAGAACGCCATCAACATCCTGCTCGGCCGCAATCCCGGCGTCACCATCGCGCGCGGGCTGTCGCTGAGCGATCAGCCTATTCCGCAGGCTCCGCCCGCGGGGATTCCCTCCGCGCTGCTCGCCCGGCGTCCCGATATCGGCCAGGCCGAGCAGAACCTCATCGCCGCCAACGCGCGCATCGGCGTGGCCCGCGCCGCGTTCTTCCCCGACATCTCGCTGACCGGCATCGGGGGCATCGCCAGCGGCGCGCTGACGACCCTGTTCCGTGGCGCGTCCCGCGCGTGGAATTACACGGCCTCGGCGATGGAACCGATCTTCACCAAGGGCCGGCTCGACGCGAACCTCCGGCTGGTGGAGGCGCAGCACGAACAGGCGCTGCTGCAATACCAGCAGGCGATTCAGCAGTCGTTCCGCGACGTCTCCGACGCCTTGATCGCGTACCAGAAGCTGCACGAGTTCCGCATGCACGAGGAGAAACTGCTGGCCGCGGCGCGGGATGCGTCGCAGTTGTCCCGCGTGCGCTACCAGGGTGGCGCCACCAGCTACCTGGAGGTTCTGACCAATGAGACGAATTATTACTCAGCGGAAATGGGCGTGGCGGGGGCCATCCTGAGGGAGCGGCTCGCGCTGGTGCAGTTGTACAACGCCCTCGGCGGAGGCTGGGAACAGTAGCCGGTGGGGCAGGCGGCGCCGCCTGCCCGCGGCCGAGCGAAGCTCGCCGCGTCCCGCTGCGCGGGACGTCGGCAAGGGCAGGCGGCACCGCTTGCCCCACCAAACCTTCGGAATTCCGAATTAGGGTACTGGGGTATGGACTGGATAAGCGGCACGGGGCGAAAGATCGTCCTCGCAGAAGGCGACATCACGCGCGTAGCGGCGGATGCCATTGTGAACGCGGCCAACTCGGCGCTGGCGGGAGGCGGCGGCGTGGACGGCGCCATCCATCGCGCCGGCGGAGAGGAAATCATGCGCGAGCTGGACGGAATCCGGCGGCGGATCGGCCGCTGTCCCACCGGCAGCGCCGTGGCCACCGCCGCGGGCAGGCTGCCCGCAAAGCACGTGTTCCACGCGGTAGGCCCGGTGTATCGCGACGGCCGGCACAGCGAGCCGGAGCTGCTGGCTTCCTGCTATCGCAAGTGCCTCGAGATGGCGGAAGAACGCGGCGTCCGCACCGTCAGTTTTCCGGCCATCAGCACGGGCGTGTACGGCTACCCCTTGGAGGAAGCCGCCGCGATCGCGCTCCGCGAAGTCAAAGCGCACCTGGAGAAAGCGGGCACGAAACTTCAGCAAGTCATCTTCGTACTATTCGGCAAGGCGGCGTACGAGGTGTACGCGAGGGTGCTGGGCCGCTGAGCGCCCGCGGTTACTCGAGAACTGGCCGGGCCGGGCGGCCTGGGCCCCGTGTGTCTCAAACCGATTCTGCCTCCACGCTCGCGCCGCACCCAGCGTCCTAGACATCGAGGAGTGGACTCTAAAGGAGTATGCGTATGGGATTTCCCCTTTGTGTGACCGCCGTTCTTTTCGCCGCCGTGGCTTCGGGGCAGCAGGTGATCTACCTGAAGCACGTCGAATCCGCGCCAAGCCTGCAGGAGATGGCCAACGCCATTAAGACTGCCGGAGATGTTCGAGACGTGTCGATCGATCCGGTGAAGAAAACCGTGACCGTCAACGGGACAGCGGAGCAGATCGCTCTCGCGCAGTGGGTGTGCGGCGAACTGGATAAGCCCTCCGCCGTGCAGGCTTTCGCCAAGAGCCAATACGCTGCGCCGACTTCCACGCAACTGGCTGTTCAAGTCTTCTACCTGGCTCACAGCCAGTCATCTCAGGCGTTACAGGAGAGCGTCAACGCCACGCGCGCCGTCACCGACATTCAGAGACTTTTCCCGTACAACCCGATTAGCGCCGTGGTCGCGAGCGGAACCGTGGATCAACTGGCGGTCTCCGAATGGCTGCTGAACGAGCTCGATGCCCCCGCCGCGCAGATCCAGACGCCGGTGCTGCACGATCACGCGGTGCAGGTGGACCCACGCTGGGGCAATCGGGCGCAAGTGTTTTTCCTGCCGCGTGCGCACTCTCCGCAGGCAGTGCAGGACATGGCCAACCTGACCCGATCCCTCGTGGATATCCAGTGGCTGTTCCCCGCGATCTCGCGGAATGCGCTGGTTCTGCGCGGCACCGCGGAACAGGTGGCGTTCGCCGATTGGATTCTGACCTTGCTCAATGACCCCACGGCGCCGGCGGCCGACTCTGCTGCGCTGGAGTATTCCGTGCAGGGCGACACCCGCCAGGGAAATCTAGCGCGGATCTTCTTCCTTTCCCACCCGCAGGACGGGCAGGAACTGGCAAATACGATTCGCTCCACCACCAAGATGCACCGCGTCTGGTACAGTCCCTTCCGCAATGCCCTGGCCGTGCGCGGCACGGGCGACCAGATCGCGCAGGCGGAACAGATCATTCGGGAGCGGGATCGGGAGTAACGGGTAAGGACCACGGTTTACTCGTACCTTAAGGCCACCATGGGGTCCACGCGGAGGGCGCGGCGAGCCGGGATATATCCGGCTAGCGCGGCCACGCCGATCAAAGTTACGACGGTCGCGGCAATCGTCAACGGGTCGGCTGTGCCGATTCCGAACAGCACCGACTTCGCGTATCGCGCCGCGCACAAAGCCAACGGGACGCCGGCCGCGATGCCTGCCAATGTGAGCCACAGCGTCTCGCGCAGCACCAGCCACATGATGTGATCGCGCCGTGCGCCTAGCGCCAGCCGGATGCCAATCTCGGCCGTACGGCGCGCCACCGCATACGCCATCAGGCCGTAGAGGCCGACGCAGGCGAGCAGCAGCGCGAGAGCTCCGAAGAAGCCGGAGACTGTCGCAAGCAGTCGCTCCTCCATCAATGACTCTTCCGTTTGCGCGACCAGTGTTTTGGCACGGAACACCGGCAGGTTGCGGTCCACGGACGCAACCTCCCGGCGCACCTCATCGGGAAGGTTGGAGAGGGAGCCGTACCGCAGCTCGAAGGAAACAAACCCCCACCCGAACTCCTGATCCCGGCCGTGTTGGAAGAGCGGGTGATAGAGTAGGGGCCTCGGCTGGTCGCGCGCGCCGCTGTAAAGCGAGTCTTTCACGACGCCTACTATGGTGTCCGCACCCAGCCGGTGGCCGATCGGATTCTGGTTCGGGAAAGCGCTCTTGGCGAGGGACTCGCTGACGATGACCACCTTGGGCGCGGTTTCGTTATCGCGTGGCTCGAAATCCCGTCCCGAGACGACCGGCGTCGAGACAGTGGAGAAATAGCCGGGACTCGTAGCATTCCACGCGACGCGGATGGCGTTGCGCTCGGGCAGCCCGCGGCCATCGATTTCGTTGACCCGATCAAGCAGATAGAACTGGTCATCCACCGGGCGGACGATGGAGGCGCTGGCGGACTTCACGCCAGGAAGGGCCTGTAGCTTTCGGAGAATCTCTTGATAAACCGCACCGGCGCGGTCGCTTGGGTAGCCCGCGAGCTTGGCATCCACGGAGAACATGAGCACGTTTTCGCGGCCGTATCCTACGTTCACGTTCCAGAGCTTCTGGAGGGTGCGCACGAATAGTCCGGCGCCCGTGACAAGGACCACGGAAAGCGCAACTTGCGCCACTACCAGGATGCGGTCCAGCGTGTGCGAGGATCGGCCCGCGCCGCGCGTCCCTTTCTTCATGACGGGACCGGGATCGACACGCGTGCCGCGCACCGCGGGCGCCAGGCCGAAGAGAATCCCTGTGAGCAGCGACACGGCGGCGGTAAAGGCGAAGATCCGCCAGTCCGGATCGACGGCCAGTGGCACCCGCGAATCGCCGGTGGAAATCATGCGCACCAGCGCCAAGCTACCCCACCACGCCATGGGCACTGCCACAGCGCCCCCGACCGATGCCAGCACCACGCTCTCCGTGAGAAACTGCCGCACCAGCCGGCCGCGGCTGGCTCCCAGCGCCAGTCTCACGGCAAACTCGCGGCGCCGGTTGGAAGCGCGGGCCAGCAGCAGGTTGGCGATGTTGGCACAGGCCACCAATAACACGATGCCCGCCACCGACATCAGCAGCTTCAACGGGAATGCGTAGCGGTCTCGCAGGCCGCTCGACATGCCGCTTGCGGCTGGCCGGAGCACAAGGCGACCCTCGTGAACAAAGCGCTGCACGTTTTCCAGGCCGCCGATCTCCGAGATGGGTAGCTGCTCCGCCAAAAATTGCCGGTTCATTACATCGAGTTCGGCCTGCGCCCGCTCGCGCGAGATTGCCGGACGAAGCCGCCCCGCAATCAGCATCCAAGCCGACGAAAAAGGCTCCGTCCACCGCTTGCTGTCGGGCCTGAGACGATCCAAAGCGTGGAGCGGCACCCAAATGTCCGGGCTGCTTCCGACCGCGATTCCCGAAAACTCCGGAGGGGTGATGCCAATCACCGTGAAGGGAACCTGGTTGAGGGTGATCGCGCCCCCGACGATGGAAGGGTCCGCCCCAAATCGATTGCGCCAGTAGCGATCGCCGATCACGGCTACGGACGCACCCGCCCGGTCTTCGCCTGCCGAGAAGAACCGGCCGTACTGCGGCGTGACTTCGAGAACGGAGAAGAAATTATCGCTCGAAGCATCGCCTTGGGCGATTCCGGATGTTCCGTGGAACCCAACGTTAATGCGCCCAAGTCTCGTCCCGCCGAAGATGCCGGATAGTGTCTTGGATTGCGTTTGAAAACGTTCGAGCTGCGGGTAGGAGTACAGTTCCCGGCCGCTGCTGCTTCCGGTTTCCCACAGTGGAAGGGTGTTTGTGAACTGCACGAGCTGCTGCGGATCGGCCACCGGCAGCAGCCGGAAGACGACGGCATTCAGCAAGCTGAAGATCGCCGTATTGGCGCCGATCCCGAGCGCCAGCGACAAAACGGCCGCGAACGCAAATCCGGGGTTCTTGCGCAACATCCGCGCGGCGTAGCGCAAGTCTTGCCAGAATCGCTCCAGGCATGTCCATCCCCACGCAGCGCGGGTGTCCTCCATCAATAACGCGGCGTTCCCAAGTTCCCGCCGTGCCGCGTATTTCGCCTCTTCCGCCATCAGCCCGGCAGCTTCCGCTTGTTCGGCTTCCTCTTGCAGGTGAAACTGCAGTTCGTCGCGGAGTTCCGCTTCCTTTCTGCCCCGCTCGATCATCCAGCCCAGCTTGCGGAGAATCTGTTTCATACTTCCTCCGGGTTGAGTGGCTTCAGAACCAGTCCCATGGCGCGGGAAAACGTCTCCCATTTGGCATGTTCGGCCTGCAACTGCTTCCGGCCTTTAGCCGTCAGGCGGTAATATTTCGCTCGTTTTCCTCTCTCCGACAGTTCCCAAGCGGCCGCGATCCAGCCGCGAGCCTCCAGCCGGTGCAGCGCCGGATACAACGATCCGGTTTCGACCTGGAGCAGGTCGTCGGAAGTTCGCTGGATGTGCTTGGCGATGGCGTGCCCATGCGTTCTTCCCAGAAGCAGCGTGCGCAGGATCAGGAGGTCGAGAGTCCCTTGCAGGAGATCTACGCGAGAAGCCGGTCTGATGCTCATTCTGTAGACAGTCTACTCTTTCTTGTGTAGAACGTCTACGCCGTTCCGCCGGGGGGCTTTACGGCCTCAGCGAAAGCTAGAATTGGACGCCTTCCGTTTTTTGTAACGCGGTAAGGATGCTGGAGAGATTCGCGGCGGAGGGGCTGCCCTTTGGCCCCAGCATGCGCATCAGGCTCTTGGCGGGTATCCGCGTACGCTTTTCGAGGTCCTGGAAGCCGACCGTCGCGTTGACGTAGTCGCGCAGGACAGCCTTGCCGGTAGGAAGGTCGCCGAGCGCACAATGTCGTAGCTGCGCTATCATAATCGGCGTGCAGCAGTTCGACCGCATAACGATGGATCCTGAGGTCATGGGCGGGAAGCCATGCATCCGGGGCATGCGGGTGACCGTCGGCATGATCGTTGGGGCCATGGCGGCCGGCCGCACGGTCGAGCAGTTACTGACCGACTTTCCTTATATCGAAGAGGCGGATATTCTCGAAGCTCTCGCCTTCGCTGCACGCCTGGCTCAGGGGCGCGAGGTCCGGCTCGCGAGTTGATGCGCCTTCTTATCGACATGAACCTGACGCCCCGTTGGGTTCACTTTCTCCGGCGCGCCGGATATGAAGCGGTCCACTGGTCATCGGCCGGCCCCAACTCCGCGAAGGATAGCGAAATCTGCGCCTACGCCCGCCAATCTGTCTACGTGATTCTGACGAACGACTTGGATTTCCCTCAGATCCTTGCACACACGAAGCAGAATGCTCCTAGTGTCGTGCTCCTCCGTGGGGAACCGCTCGTACCAGAAGTGCGCGGTTCCGCGCTTCTCGGCGCCCTTCAAGATTGCGAAGCGGCACTCAACGAGGGCGCCGTCGTCACCCTCGACTGGACGGACAAGCCGCGCGCCCGAGTGTTGCCGCTCCGATAGATGAGGAGGCCAGATGCCTAGAAGCGCACCGTATGACGATCTTCCGATGGACATGCTGAAAGACGAGGAACGGGCGCTCGCCTATCTCGATGCAGCGCTTGACGAGCAGGACCCGAGAGTTTTCCTGATCGCGCTACGCAACGTCACGCAGGCGCAGGGAGGCATAGCCAAGGTCGCTGCGCATTCCGGCCTGAATCGCGAGAGCCTTTACCGGGCGCTCTCCGAAAAGGGCAACCCGAACGTGCAAACCTTGGCCGCTGTCTTGGGGGCGCTCGGAGCCCGGTTGAGTGTCGCAAGATTGACCTGCCCCGCCCCTGCACCATCCCGAACGCCAGCAGCGCCGACGCCGAAAGCTCGACCGGGTGCAAGGCGCGCGCAACCCGCTTCACGCGCGGGAACACCAGCGCGAAGAGCGCGACGGCGATGATCTCCGCGGCGGCGGCGCCAGCGAAACGTGCGGTTTGTTTCGTGACCGGCGTGTCAGGGGAGTGTCGGCGCTCAGAACAGCCGCATTTCCCAGATCCGGTTCCAGCCCCCCGGCGGTAGAATAGAGAAATGCGCAACGAATTCACGGCGATAGTCGAGCAAGACGGCCCATGGTATGCCGGATACTGCGCCGAAGTGCCCGGCGCCAATGGGCAGGGCAAGACGCGCGAGGAATGTCTGGCGAATCTTCGCGAGGCGATTGCCCTGATTCTCGATCACAGACGCGAGGAATCCTTGCGTGCTCTGCCTCCCGATGCCAGGCAGGAACTCGTAGTGGTGGGATGAAGCGCGAGGGACTGCTCCGGCATCTCCGCCGGGATAGAGTCTGTCAACAGCTTCGGCGATCCATCTGCCCTCGTCTCCGCGGTCAACGCGTGGCGCCGCGCAATCCCGACGATGCTCCTGTCGTGAACGGCGTTTCATGGGATCTATCCCGCGGTAGACGGCTCGAAGCCTCAAACTTCCCAGATGGGGACTTCCGGCCAACGGCGCTGCCGAAAGGGGAAATCCGATCCACTTTCCGAGTGGCGCGTTATCGACCCGGAGCCGCGAAACTTGGTGGCTTATGGACCGCAGGATCTTCCGGTGCGACTCTGCCCATTGACGCAGGGCGCGCGATGCACTTGCCTTATTGAAATGGCTGGTTTTAGGCGCTGCGGAGGACAGGTTTATGGCTAACACTCCGCGCGACCTTGCTGGGAGCGTTTTGCAGCGCGTGGTCTTCGAAGTTCAACTCGCTGATTCTGCTTGTCTTACGGCTCATTGACATGTCACGGATTTCGTGAGATCATAATAACGAACGTCGCTACGGTGCTTTAATGGCATCCGCGCGGACCGACCTGCAGAAGGCGGAAAAGCGCCAGAGTTTCGGCTCTGAGATCCGATGGCCCGATTGGGGTCCGGCGATTCCGGCGTAAGCTCGAATCGTTGTGGTTGATTAGCTTCGGCTATTCAGACCGACCGGCTGGGACGTAGGTTAACGCAACCGAAGCTGTTCGGGAGATATTTACCGCAGCTGCTACCCGGTAGCGCTGCGGTATTTTATTTTCGCCTTTCATGAAGCGGGCCTCACGTAATCATTGGGATAAATGTTCACGTGGCTGGCCGTCACCGAGATCTCTCCCTCCCGTGAACCGTCGAATGTGGTTTGATTGAAGTGACGACCGCCCTCAAACTGGGCATCATGGTGGAACCCTTGCGGCAAGGATGTGCCGAAGCGATAAGCCGTCCGAAGAAGTTCGCGGAGAGGACGCAGCTCCGCAGCAGGATCAATTTCCTGCGCACCATGAAACTCCGTGGGCCGAGCGCACGGAAAAACTACATTGCGGGAATCGCGAAAGATGAGCTGACGCTCATTGTGGTCCAGGAAGTCTGGTAGCATTTCGTGGTCGAACATCTGAGGACTGACTGTTTCCGGCATTGCATTCGCCCACGCACGGATGCCGCGCGTCAGTTCGCAGAAGGCATGCCGCAGGCGTTGATCTTCCAGATGGAAATTTGCAGGGGGCAGCAATAACGGCTCGTGCGATTTCCGGCTTTCGATTCGCCTCTGAAGCAGTCCGACCAGGTCGCGGGTATAGACTTCCATCCCTTTTCGAATTGCCGCTTCACACACGTCCCTTTGATGGCGCCTCTGGTTGCCATAGGCATCAAAGGTGGATAGGTCGCGCAAGGGGACCGGGAAAACGAAAAAATCGAATGCGCGAAGCAGAAGTTCGTCATCTTCCGCCGGGACATAAAAAAGCGCGATTCTTCGAGGCCGAGTCGCTTGATCGTCGCTCCTGTTCTTCAGCCGCCGAGCGGAGAACTGCGCGCCAGCCGTGAGCAGTGCCTGCACGGTCTTCTCGCGATAGAGCAGTCCGTCATAGCTTGGTGATGGGGTAGCGATTACCTTCGCGTGGTTCCCAGCGATGTTCTGAAAGAACTCCTCGATACGGGAGTGTAACGGGTGCGGGAGGCCCGCGAGCAGAAAAAGATCGATGGCGTTGGTGGAGGGCAAAGCAACGGGCAATGTGCGTTGCTTGTGTTTGGGCTTTCCCATCGGGCTTATCGAATCCGCGATAGAATCTGTGCGATGTCAGCCGGTATCATCATGCGCTGTGCAACGTCTGGTGGTTGCGCGGCGAGCAGGCGATCAAGAGCGGTACGACCGGCTTCCGAAGGCTCCTTCTCATCCTGATCGATCCTGGAAAACTGCTCCACTTGTACTCCATGCACCGCCGCCCATTTTTGGATTAGGCTTTCCAGGTCCTTCCTGTCGCTCAACGGTAGAAGGTGGGGATGATCAATCCGCAAGCCCGGGCGTCTATACTCGGGTTCGACGAGGATGTAATCCGTTGCGCGGTCGGGAGGGATGCTTCCGACCTCATAGCGGAAGGGCCTGGTTCTTTTGATGTAAACAGGCTGGTTCTGTACGTTGACGCAGAACGCCAAGAGCACTGGCTTGACGATTTCTTCCAACCGGACGGGGGCTGCATCTTTGTCGGCAAAGCGGTCTGCGATCTGCGTTTCGACATCGGCCCGGACTTCAGGTGTGACAACCGCTATGTATGCCGGGGATCGGCGATCCCAGACAATCTGCAAATCGGGAGCGCAAGTTTCAGTTATCAGTTGCTTGAGGTTGCGCGGCCCGCGGTCGGTCGGCCACTCGTCACGCTTTTCGATCTCGGCGCCAAGATGGGCTAGCAACAGGGGCGTCCGGTTAGCGGCATAATGCGCGCGTACTCTGGCCTTGATCTTCTGCTGGAACTCATCCGGCGGAATCGGTATAATCGTATTCTAACGGATTGAATCACTTGTCGCGTCTCTCAGAATTTCACGGGTGAGTGCATTGTTCAATGTGGCGCGTTCTGAGCGGATCGTCGGCCACTCGGACAAAGGTCCCGAAACGGCGTTCGGGGAAGCGTCTTGTTCCGACCGGATCCCCGGTTACTTTTCCGTGAGCTATTCGATTGGAGACCCGAAGGGCTCCATGCCTTGCGCCAATACCGTTTTCGGAAGCTCGCCGGAACCGCAGATCGTAAATGATCCGAAATCCTTGTACCAATCCCCGTCAGGCGCCCAGGGGCCGGTATTCACCCAGTCCTGCAACCGGCGAAGATCTTGCTCGGAGATCTGACGCTCCGCTACACGCGCAAGAATGTGCTGCCAGACGGGGCGTGGGAGACTAGAGAATCGAATCTTCGGCAATGGCATCCTTCCCGAAGATTGCCCGGATCAGATCCTTTCCAGCTTCATTCTTGCGCACGGGATCGCCCTCCGACATGAACCGCCGATATGTCGCATTGAGACTCTCGCGTGCCGCCGCTTCAGCGTCGACCCCGCGCTGTGCGAGCATGACCAGCGCCCGGCTCATGGTGAGACGCTTTCTTCTGGCTACTCGCTCGACCTCAATCGCCAGGTGTGCTGGAATCGTGACGCTCTGGCGGACGGATGGCGCCATTCGCGTGCGAGCCTTCGGCCTGTTTCTCACACCTTTATCATATCATCTGCACCACTGTGGTGCAGGTAGCGCCAAATCGCGAGCGGATCGTCGGGCGCCCGGAAACTGGACCCGAAACGGCGTTGTGGGAGATCACTCCCGTGAAGTCCCCGTCACCGAATCAGCGGGGATGCCTCCAGGTCCTCTGCAACGCCGTGGCGCAGGCTGAACTGCCCCGGGGGCAGCGGCACGCTGGAATGAGGCGCTGCATACGCCCCTGGCGCCGCTACCAAATACGTGAGCGAACTTCTGAAACGATGCGCTAGGCCCCCGCTTCAATTCCGCAGCCTCAAAACGAACCACACCATCCCGAACACCAGCAGTGCCGACGCCGATACCTCGACCGGGTGCAACGCGCGCGCCACCCACTTCAGGCGCGAGAACACCAGCGCGAAAATCGCGATGGCGATCATTTCTGCCGCCGCCGCGGCGGCTTCCACGAACCGCGCCGCCGGTCGCCAGCCGGTATCGGGCATCGCCAGCACCGATGCAATTTGCCCCGCCAGGAACATGGTGGTCAGGGCCAATAGCTCCTTGCGGCTGCGCGCGGCTAATACCAGCGCCGCCAAAAAACGGGAGCTGCGCCAAGCCGCCCAGCGTCCGAATGAAACCGGCCCCGGATTCCGCCGCCACCGTCTCCATCGGGGTGGGCGGGCGGAAGCGCAGGGTCGCGCGCTCCATCCAGGGTGAGATCGCCCGAACTCCCGCTCATCATGTGGGCCCAGCCGGGCCATGCCGCGAGCGCCAACCAGACGGGAACCTTCATGGCGCCGGGGCGCCGGTCGAAACCAGGCGCCCGCTCAGCCGCGCCTTGCGAATCCGCCGGTAAAGGATGCGCACCAGCGCCAGCACCGGCACCGACAGGAACGCCCCCGCGACGCCGGCCGCTTCCGCACCCGCGAACACGCCAAACAGCAGCAACAAGGGGTGCAGTTCCACTCCCCGCCCCATCACGTTAGGCGAAGCAAAGTAATCCATGAAGACGCGGTAACACAGAACGAAGATCACAACCGCCAGGACGTGGCCGCCGGACACCACGACCACCAGCAGAATCGTGAGCCCCGCCACCACCGGGCCAATCGTGGGGATAAACTCCAGCGTGCCCCCCAGCACGCCCAGCAGGATTGCGTACGGAACCCTCACTACCGAAAAAAAGATGCTGTAAGCCGTGAATGTGCCCACCGAGAGCAACACCATCGCGCGCATGTAGTGGGCCAGCAGCAGGTGGGTATCGGCCAACATGTCGTCGAGCAGCGCGCGGCGCGGGCCTTCCTCCACCAAATCGAGAATGTGCTGGCGCATCAGGCCGGCGTCCTTGAGGAAGAAAAACCCCAGGATGGGGATGATCACCATGTAAACCAAATTCCTGGCCACCGCCAGGAATCTCACGCCGAGTTGCGGAAGCTCGGAGATCAGGTCGCTGGACCACCTGGCTACCTCCGCGCGCACTTTGTCCGCCACCTGCGCCTGGAGCGATCCCGCGGGCGGCTGCCAACCGGCCACCGTGCCGGGAAATGTCTTCTCCAGCGAGGTTGCCTGCTCCACCACGCGAGAGCCGATCTGAGTTCCGATCAGAACGACCGCCGCCACGAAGATCGCATAAGCGAGGCCCAGCGCGAGAGTGCGTGTGCGGCTGCCTGGCAAAAACCGGTCGATCAGGTTCACCAGCGGCGAAAGCAGGTAGGCGAACAGCAGCGCCAGAATGAAAATGAACAGAGTCCCGCGGACCAGGTACACCAGCCAGAGCAGCAGCACCACCAGTGCCGCCGTCCAGGTGTAGCGCGCCGCCGAACGGTCAATCCCGAGCATGTCGATCCAATTCTAACCCGGCGCCGGGGCGGGCGGCTCCGGCAGTTTCCCGATCCTCACCCGCGCGATGCGGTTACGGTCCATTTCGAGCACCGTGTAGCGCCTGCCCTCGTACTCGACGGACTCCCCCACGCTGGGAATCTTGCCCAGGCGGAAAAGCAGAAAGCCCGCCAGCGTCTCGAAGCCGGCGTCGGCGGGAATCTCGATGCCGAACTCGGCTTCCAGATCGCGAATTCGCGTGGCGCCGTCCAGCTCCGTTTCTTCGGCTTCGGGAGCGCGGCGCACGCTCTTCTCGTCGTGCTCGTCCTCGATTTTGCCGACCACGTCCTCCAGCACGTCCTTCACGGTCAGCATCCCGACGATCGTTCCGAACTCGTCCACCACCATGGCGATGTGCGAATTGCCCCGTTGGAACTCCTCGAGCATCTGCGCGAGCGGTTTGGTCTCGGGAACCACCAGGTGCGGGCGGATGAGCCTGGTGATGTGAAAGGCGCGGCTGGGCCGGCCCGAGCGAATGGCCCGGCGGCGCTCCTCCCAAACCGGCAGCAGATCCTTATAGTGCAGGATGCCGACGATCTTCTCGGGAGCGCCTTCGTACACCGGCAGCCGCGAGTGCCGCTTCCCGAGCATGGTCTGCAACACCTGGTCGAGCGTGGCGTCCACCGGAATGGAAACTATGTCATTGCGCGGCACCATGATCTCGCGCACCGCGACATTGCCCAGGTCGAGCACGCGGTGGATCATGTCCTCCTGCGCCTCCGGCAAGTAGCCCAGGCCGCGGCTGGAGCTGACGATGAGCTTGAGTTCCTCGGCCGAATGGCCGCCCTGTGCCCCGCCCCTCAACCTGAGCGCGCGCATGATGGCGCCCGCCGAGCGTTCGATGACCACCACAAATGCGCTCGATACCCGGTAGAACACCAGCAGCGCCGGAGCCACCAGCACCGCCAGGCGGTCGGCTTTCGCAATCGCCAGGTTCTTCGGAACGACTTCCCCCAGCACCACGTGGAAGTAGCTGATTACCAGAAACGAAATCCCAAAGCTCGCGCCGTGAAGGAACTTCGCGGCCAGCGGAGTGGTGACGGGATGGAACAGATCGATCAAAATCCCGTACAGCGTGTTCTCCCCCGCCCAACCCAGCCCCAGGCTGGCCAGCGTGACGCCGATCTGCGTCACCGAGAGCAGGCGCCCGGGGTTGGAGAGCAGGCTGAGCGCCGCCTGCGCGCCCGCCTGCCCCTCCTCCGCCAGTTGCCGGAGCCGCGAGTGCCGCACGGAAAGCAATGCCACCTCGGCGCCCGCGAAAAAACCGTTCACCGCGATCAGCAGAACCACCAACAGTATGCGAAATGGGGAGTAGGGCACGTGATCCCAGATCATTCTATCGAAGTTTCATGACCTCAGCGCCCGCGGCGAGGAAGACAACCGTCATAGGTGATATTCTGGCCTTTGATTGATAATTTCGCAATCTGCTCCTCCCGATGACTCAGTCCCCGATCGCGCGAATTGTTAGATACGTGAATTTCGCGATCGCCATCCTCCTGGCGGTTGCGCTGGCCCTCGTCTACTGGTACGCCTGGCGCCCGCTGCCGCAACGCTCGGGCGCCATCGACGCGCCCATCGATGCCTCCGCCGCGGTGTCGTTCGACGCGCTGGGCGTGCCCCATATTCGGGCCGCCAGCCAGGAAGACGCGCTCTTCGTCCAGGGCTATGTCACGGCGCAGGACCGGCTGTGGCAGATGGACGCCCTGCGGCGTTACGCCGGCGGCGATCTGGCCGAAATCCTCGGCCCGGCCGGGCTGGATTCGGACCGAGAATCGCGCCGGCTGCGGCTGCGGCGCATCGCCGAAGATGCGTATGTGGCGCTGCCTCCGGAAGACCGCGCGACCTTGGCGGCTTATGCCCGGGGCGTGAACCACTTTATCGCCACCCATCCCGGCGGCCTGCCGCTCGAGTTCACGCTGCTGGGTTACCAGCCGCGCCCCTGGAGCGCGGTGGATACCCTGCTTCTCTGTCTCCACATGTTTCGGACGCTCACCACCACGTGGCGGAACGAGATTATCAAGCGCAACATGATGGCCGAAGGCGATCCGCAAAAAGTCGATTTCCTGTTTCCGGTGCGCGCCACCGGCGATGTGCAGCCGGGATCCAACGCGTGGGCCATCGCCGGCAGCCACACGGCTTCCGGCAAGCCCCTCCTCTCGAACGACATGCACCTCGAGTACTCCCTGCCTGGCATCTGGTACATGGCCCACCTCCAGGCGCCTGGGCTGGACGTCTCCGGCGTCACACTGCCGGGAGTGCCCGGCGTGATGGTGGGCCACAACCAGCGCATCGCCTGGGGCATCACCAACCTCCAGTTCGACGTGCAGGACCTCTATATCGAAAAGTTCGACGACCGCACCGGCCGCTATCTGTACCGCGGGAA